>PNML01000058.1 GCA_013823635.1 Polaromonas sp.
ATCGCCGTGGTGATCGTGGGTGCGCTGATGATGGTCTACGTGCTGTTCGGCGGCATGACGGCCACCACCTGGGTGCAGATCATCAAGGCCTGCCTGCTGCTGGGCGGCGCGTCGTTCATGGCCTTCATGGTGATGATGCAGTTCGGCTTCAGCCCCGAAGCCATGTTTGCCAAGGCCGTGGAAATCAAGTCCATGCTGGCCGCCAAGCCGCTGATTGCCGAAGCCGTCAAGGGCGGCATGGATGAAGCCGCCGCCGCACTGGCCGTGAAAGACAAGGCCGACGCCGCCGGTTTCTCCATCATGGGGCCTGGCAACTTCGTGAAAGACCCCATCTCCGCCATCTCCTTCGGCATGGCGCTGATGTTCGGTACCGCGGGCTTGCCCCACATCCTGATGCGCTTCTTCACCGTGCCCAACGCGAAGGAAGCCCGCAAGTCCGTGCTGTGGGCCACCACCTGGATCGGCTACTTCTACATCCTGACCTTCATCATCGGTTTTGGTGCCATTGCCTTTGTGTTGACCAACCCCCAGTTCCTGGACGCCAAGGGCGGCCTGATTGGCGGCGGCAACATGGCGGCCATTCACCTGGCCAACGCCATGGGCGGCAACGTGTTCCTGGGCTTCATCTCTGCCGTGGCCTTCGCGACCATCCTGGCCGTGGTGGCGGGTTTGACACTGTCCGGCGCGTCTGCCGTGTCGCACGACCTCTATGCCACCGTGATCAAAAAGGGCAAGGCCGACAGCGCTTCCGAGCTGAAAGTGTCCCGTGCCACCACCGTGGCCCTGGGCATCGTCGCCGTGACCCTGGGCATTGCCTTTGAGAAGCAGAACATCGCCTTCATGGTGTCGCTGGCCTTCGCGATCGCCGCTTCTGCCAACTTCCCTGTGCTGTTCATGTCCGTGCTGTGGAAGGGTTGCACCACCCGTGGCGCCGTCATCGGTGGCTTCCTGGGCCTGATTTCCTCTGTGGTGCTGACCGTGCTGTCGGCATCGGTGTGGGAAGCCGTGCTGGGCAACGCCAAGGGCTCCGCGCCCTTCCCCTACACATCGCCTGCGCTGTTCTCCATGACCATTGGTTTTGTGGGCATCTGGCTGTTCTCCGTGCTGGACAACAGCGAGCGCGCCAAGGTCGACAAGGCTGGCTTCCTGGCCCAGCAGGTGCGCTCCGAAACCGGCATTGGTGCCGACGGCGCCTCCGGCCACTGAGGACCCCTGTGCTCCGATTGTTTCTTTGAGAAGGTTGCTGTCCGCCACACCTTATCCAGGCTGTACGGACAGTGTTCAACAGGCCGTTGCCACCCCCGGGTGTCAGCGGCCTTTTTTTGTCCACAATGGTGACACCACCTGCCCGAGAGACGCCACGCCATGCCCAGCGCGTTCAATTTCAACCACCCCCCGTTTGACTGCCTCAGCCCCGCAGAACGCCAACGCGTACAGGACAGCCTGGACATTGCCTATTTCCCCAAAGGCGCCGTCATCCTGGACCCCGACATGCCCGCGCTCTACGTGCATGTGGTCATCAAGGGCCATGTGCAGCATGTGGAATCGGGTGAGGTCGTCGCGGTGTATGGGCCGGATGACTTCTTTGCCGCCCGTGCCACCATGGCGGGGCGCACCACCAGCGTGCTGACGGCGCTGGATGAGGTCATCACCTACCTGCTGCCCCAGGCCACACTGAAAGACCTGGTGGCGGGCAACAGCCGCTTCAGTGCCCTGCTGTTTGCCGACATGTCGCGGCGCCTGTCGGCCGTGTCTGAGGGCAACAAAAGCCGAGAATTCCTGTCGCTGATGATGGTCAAGGTGCGCGACGCCTTCATCCGCAAGCCCTGGTTTGTGGACGGTCACACCGATCTGGTCACCCTGTGCCGCCAGCTGTCCGATGCGGGGCTGACCAACGCACTCGTGAACGACGTGGGCCCTGACGGGCAGGTCCGCATCGGCATGTTCACCACCACCGACCTGCGCGACGCCCTGCTGCACCCCACCCCACCGGGGCAGCTGGCCGTGCGGGAGGTGGCGCGTTTTGACCTGGTGGCCGTGGGCCCCGACACCGAGCTGTTCGACGCCCTGCTGGTCATGATCCGCCACCGCGTGCACCGCGTGCTGGTGCGCGAGGGCGACACTATTTTGGGCGTGCTCAGCCAACTGGACCTGATGAGCTTCATTTCCAACCACTCCCACCTGATTGCCCTGCAGGTGCAGCAGGCCACCCGGGTGGACGAGCTGCAGGCCGCCGCCCAGCAGATGGACGGACTGATTGCCGTGCTGCACAACGGGGGGGTGAAGATCGAGGTCATTTCCAGTCTGGTCAGCGAACTCAACACCCAGATATTTGCGAAATTGTGGGCCTGTGTGGCACCGCCCGAACTGGTGGCCAACAGCTGCCTGCTGGTCATGGGCAGTGAGGGCCGGGGCGAGCAAATCCTCAAGACCGACCAGGACAACGCGCTGCTGCTGGCCGACGGCTTCGATTGCCCTGACCTGCCCGCCATCGCCCAGCGCTTCAACGAGGCATTGACGACCTTTGGCTACCCCACCTGCCCGGGCAACATCATGGTCACCAACCCGTTGTGGCGCCAGCCGCTGACGGCGTTCAAGGCCACCATCACCGACTGGCTGCACGGCGCCGACCCCGACGGCCCCATGCACCTGGCCATCTTCATGGACGCCCGCGCCGTGGCCGGGGATGCCGCTTTGCTGCACCAGGCACAGCAGCACCTGGGCAAGCTGTTCCACGGCAGCGATGCCCTGCTGGCGCGGTTTGCCAGCGCGGTGGACCAGTTCAGCGAACCGGGCACCTGGTGGAACCGGCTGACCACCCTGCGCGGGCGCGAAGAACAGGCCTTTGACCTGAAAAAGCTGGGCACCTTCCCCATCGTGCACGGCGTGCGGGCGCTGGCGCTGCAACACCAGCTGTCGGCCGTGCGCACCACGGAGCGCATCCACGAGCTGAGCAGCCACCACCACTTGGACGCCACCCTGGCACGCGACCTGACCGATGCGCTGCAATTCCTCATGGGCCTGCGCCTGAAAAACAACCTGCGCCTGCGCCAGTTGGGCGAGCCAGCCCACCACCGGGTGCGCCTGTCCGAGCTGGGCACGCTGGAGCGCGACCTGCTGAAAGACTCGCTGGCCATCATCAAGCGCTTCAAGCAGCACCTGCGCACCCACTTCAAGCTGGAGACCCTGTGAACCCGCTGCAGCGCGCCTGGTACCGCCGTCGACTGCGCGACCCGGCCTTTGGTTCTTTGTTCGACCCGCCACCCGCTGACGAGTGGATCAGCATCGACTGCGAAACCACCGGGTTGGACCGCGAGCGTGACGACATCGTCAGCATCGGCGCCGTGCGCATCTGCGGGCACCGCATCCTGTCCAGCGAGCGGCTGGACCTGATGGTGCGCCCCGAAGCCACCCGTGCGCCCATGGGCGCCGACAGCGTGCGCATCCACCAACTGCGCGAAGCCGACCTGGCCACCCACGGCCTGCCCACGCTGGAGGTGGCCAGGCGGGCGCTGGCCTTCATCGGCTCACGGCCCCTGGTGGGCTACTACCTGGAGTTCGACGTGGCCATGCTCAACCGGCTGGTGCAGCCGCTCATCGGCATTCCGCTGCCCAACAAGCAGATCGAGGTGTCGGGCATGTACCACGACCTCAAATACGCCCAGCAGCCCGACAGCCACATCGACCTGCGGCTGAACACCCTGATGACCGACCTGGCCCTGCCCGAGCGCAAAGCCCACAACCCGGTGAACGACGCCACCATGGCCGCACTGGCCTTCATCAAGCTCAAGGCCTTGCTGGGGCGGTGAGGGATGGGTCATCAGCGCAGGTGGGTGGTCAACCACTGGACGGCTGTCGTTGCGGGCCCGGACAGGGGCCACTCGGCCCTGTGAACCAGCCACAGCGTGTCCCGAACCGCCACACCGCCCTCGACGACGCGAATGGCAGCCTGGGGTTGAAAGGCCACCCGCGCGTGGTGGGGTATGACGGTGAACCCAAAGCCACGGGCCACCGGTTCCAGAATCAAGCCCACCTGGTTGGTGAAGCCTCGCACCGGCAGCGTGCGAATGCTGGGGCAACCCGGGTACATCCGAGGCAACAGGCGGCTCGCCATGTCCTGGCCGTCGGGGTGGTCAATGAAGCCCAGCGCCAACAGGTCGGCCCAATCTTCAACCTTGGCATTGACGGGCACCACCAACTCCAGTGATTCTTCGGTCAGGCGCACCGCCCGCAGACGAGGCTCATCGGGCTTGATGACCGACAAACCCAGTTCATCCCGTCCGCTCAACACCCCCTCCCACACACCGTGGGTTGGTGCGAAACGGTGCTGAATGCCCAGACCCGGGTGCATGCCCTGCAAATCCAGCAGCAGCGGGTATACCGCCAGCCCGATGCTTCCCGGCGAGACCACCTTGACCGGGCCACGGGTGGCGTCGTCACGGGTGAGTGTTTGCCGCAGCCGCTGCTCGGCATCCGACATTTCGCGCGCGTACGCCTCCAGTGCCAGCCCGGCAGGCGTCAGCTCCAGCCGACGCCCTTTTCGGAGCAAGAGCGGCCCAAGCTCACGCTCGATCTGTTGAACCTGTTGGCTGACGGCGGCCTGCGTCAGCCCCAAGCTTTCCGCGGCGCGGGTGAAGCTGCCCAGCTGGGAAACCTTGGCAAAGGTGATGACTTGCTGGGCATTTAGCATAAGAATATTTTATCGAATTTATCACTTTTCATGGCTTCATCTTTTCAAACGCCGATCCTAGACTTCAAGCCCTCCCACCCATTGCGCACTGTTTCCATGTCCAACCACGTTTACCCCAGAAGCTTTTCTCACATTGGCCTGTCGGTCACCGACCTCGACGGAGCGGTCAAGTTTTACACCGAGGTCATGGGCTGGTACCTGGTCATGCCGCCCACCACCATCGAAGAAGATGCATCGTCCGCCATCGGCATCATGTGCACCGACGTGTTCGGCCCTGGCTGGGGCTCTTTTCGCATTGCCCACCTTTCCACGGGCGACCGGGTCGGCGTTGAAATCTTCCAGTTCGCGAATGCGCAAAGGCCCGACAACAATTTCGAATACTGGAAGACAGGCGTGTTCCACTTCTGTGTGCAAGACCCCGATGTCGAAGGGCTCGCGGCCCGCGTGGTCGCAGCGGGCGGCAAGCAGAGAATGCCGGTGCGCGAATACTTCCCTGGCGAAAAGCCATACCGCATGGTCTACATGGAGGACCCATTTGGCAACATTCTGGAAATCTACAGCCACAGTTACGAGTTGACGTACTCCGCTGGCGCCTACGCCTCTGGCCAGAAGACACCAGAAGGGGCGAGCGCCTGAGGTCACTTGCCCCCTTCTCCGCCCATTGCGCCATGAAACCATCCGCCAGCGTCCATTTTTTCGACACCCAATTTCAGCAGCAGGTCCACACCCAGGATCATCGGCTCAACCCCTTCGAGCGGGACGCGCTGCCGTTTTTGCAGGGCAAGGTGCTCGACTTGGGCTGCGGCATGGGCAACCTCGCGGTCGCGGCGGCCGAGAAGGGCTGCAGCGTGGTGGCCCTGGACGCCAGCCCCACGGCCATCCAACACCTGCAAACGGTGGCACTGGAGCGCAACCTGCCCATACAGGCGGCGGTGGCCGACCTTCGGCACCACGAAGTGAAAGAGTCCTTCGACACCGTGGTCTGCATCGGGTTGCTGATGTTCTTCGACTGCCCCACGGCCTTTCGCCAGTTGGCGCACCTTCAGGCCCAGGTGCGCCCGGGTGGGGTGGCCGTGGTCAATGTGCTGGTCGAAGGCACCACCTACATGGACATGTTTGACCCATCGGGCCACTGCCTGTTTGCCCCAGGTGCGCTGGCAAACCAGTTCTCAGGCTGGGACATCGAGCACACGGCGCAGCAAGACTTCCCGGCGCCCAACGGTCAAATCAAGGCGTTTGTCACGGTGGTGGCCCGCAAGCCGCACTGAGGCCCACCGCCCTTGGCCCTCGGGCACACCCCCGATAATCCGGCATGACTTCCAAAGCTTCCCCTGCCGACACCGCGTTCAGCACCCTCCCCCTGTCGCCCGCCACGCTGGCCAACCTGACCACGCTGGGCTACACGGCCATGACGCCCATTCAGGCGGCCAGCCTGCCGCCCGCCCTGTTGGGCAAAGACATCATTGCCCAGGCCAAAACCGGCAGCGGCAAAACCGCCGCTTTTGGTCTGCCGCTGCTGACCAAACTCAACCCCCGCTGGTTTGCCGTGCAGGCCCTGGTGCTGTGCCCCACCCGCGAACTGGCCGACCAGGTGACCACCGAAATCCGCCGCCTGGCGCGGGCCGAAGACAACATCAAGGTTGTCACGCTGTGCGGTGGCGTGCCCTTGCGCGGCCAGACGGCCAGCCTGGCGCACGGCGCACACATCGTGGTGGGCACGCCGGGCCGCATCATGGACCACCTGGAGCGCGGCCACCTGACGCTGGAAGGCCTGAACACCCTGGTGCTGGACGAGGCCGACCGCATGCTGGACATGGGCTTTTTCGACGACATCGTCACCGTGGCCAAGCAGTGCCCCACAACCCGCCAGACCTTGCTGTTTTCGGCCACCTACCCCGAGGGCATTGCCAAACTCAGCGCCCAGTTCATGCGCGACCCGCTGACCGTGAAGGTCGATGCCCAGCACAGTGGCAACCAGATCGAGCAGCGCTGGTACGAGGTGCAAGAGCACGAGCGCCTGCACGCCGTCAGCCAGCTGCTGATGCACTTCCGCCCGGCCAGCACCCTGGCGTTTTGCAACACCAAGGCCCAGTGCCGCGACCTGGTGGACGTGCTGCACGCCCAGGGCATTTCGGCCCTGGCGCTGTTTGGCGAGCTGGAGCAGCGCGAGCGCGACCAGGTGCTGGTGCGCTTTGCCAACAAAAGCTGCTCGGTGCTGGTGGCCACCGACGTGGCGGCACGCGGGCTGGACATTGCCAGCCTGGCCGCCGTCATCAACGTGGACGTGACGCCCGACGCCGAGGTGCACATCCACCGCATTGGCCGCACCGGCCGCGCGGGCGAGAGTGGCCTGGCACTCAACCTGGCCAGCCTGGACGAAATGGGCAGCGTGGGCAAGATCGAGGTGCAGCAGGGGGCAGAAACCGTGTGGCACCCATTGGCCGAGCTCACCCCCACCGGCAGCGGCCCGCTGGTGGCCCCCATGGTGACGCTGCACATCCAGGGCGGGCGCAAGGAAAAAATCCGCCCCGGCGACGTGCTGGGCGCACTCACCGCCGACCTGGGCTATACCCGCGAACAGGTGGGCAAGATCAACGTGAACGAGTGGTCCACCTACGTGGCGGTGGACCGCGACATCGCCCAACAGGTGGCCAGCCGCCTGAATGCCGGGCGCATCAAGGGCAAGGCCGTCAAAGTCCGCGTGCTGGAAGACTGAGCCGCGTGGCCCACGCCGTTTCGCGCCTGCGCGACGAACGCCTGGCGCGCAGCGCCAAACCCTTTTTGGCCCGGGGTGGCCCGCGCGGCGAACGCTGCCCGGCCTGCCGCCTGGTGCCCAGCCACTGCCTGTGCGCCCACCGCCCGGTGGTGCCCACCCAATCGGGCATGTGCCTGATCATGGGCGACATCGAGGCCCTCAAGCCCAGCAACACCGGCTGGCTGATTGCCGATGTGGTGCCCGACACCACTGCCTTTGGCTGGAGCCGAACCGAGGTGGACCCCGCCCTGCCCGCGCTGCTGGCCGACCCGCAGTGGCAACCCTGCGTGGTGTTTCCCGGCGAGTACGCCGCGCCCGAGCGGGTGGTGACCACGCTACCGCCACCAACCCCCACCCCAGCCGCGGGCAAACGCCCTTTGTTTGTGCTGCTGGACGGCACCTGGGCCGAAGCCCGCAAGATGTTCCGCAAAAGCCCTTACCTGGATGGGCTGCCGGTGCTCAGCCTGTTGCCGGGGCAGGCCTCGGCCTACCGGCTGCGCCGCTCCAACCGGGACGAGCATTTGTGCACCTCGGAAGTGGCGGCCCTGTGCCTGGCCCTGGCGGGCGAAACCCACGCGGCCCAAACCCTCACGGCCTACCTGGACGTGTTCACCCACCACTACCTGCACGCCAAGCAGCAGTGGCCGGTCGACTGGGACGGCCCCGCGCACCAGGCCCTGCGAGCACTGCGGAGTCCAGCGCCGAGGTGAACCTCAACAACCACCTCCCACCGACATTGTTCAGTAACATTTTCAATGAAATTGGCATCCAGCGCTTTTATTCATTGTGTTTTAAGCTACCAATAAATTATCCCCTGGGGTGGTGCTGGGCGTGCAGAGTTTTCAGCCTTTCCCTGGCCACATGGGTGTAGATGGTGGTGGTGGAAATGTCGGCGTGACCCAGCAGCAGCTGCACCGCGCGCAGGTCGGCGCCGTGGTTCAGCAGGTGGGTGGCAAACGCATGGCGCAGTGTGTGCGGTGAGAGCGTGCTGACAACGCCCGCCGCCTGGGCATGCTTTTTCACAATCAGCCAAAACGCCATGCGCGTCATGCCCTGACCGCGTTGCGTCACAAACAGGTCTTCTGTCTGCTGTCCACCCAAAATGGCGGGCCTGGCGGCCTGCAGGTAGCGCTGCAGCCAGTCGGCCGCTTCCAGGCCAAAGGGCACCAGGCGCTCCTTGCTGCCTTTGCCAAAGGTGCGCAACACATGGTCGCTCAGGCTGACCTGGAACACCTTCAACCCCACCAGCTCGCTCACCCGCAGGCCGCTGGCGTACATCAGCTCCAGCATGGCGCGGTCACGCAGGCCCAGGGGTGTGCCCAGGTCGGGCGCGGCCAGCAGGGCTTCCACCTGGTGCTCGGTCAGGCTTTTGGGCACGCGCAGGGGTTGCTTGGCCGACAGCAGGCGCAGCGTGGGGTCGGCGCTGATGCGCCCTTCGCGCAGCGCCCACCGGAAGTAGCGTTTGAACACCGTGAGCCGCCGGTTGGCCGTGGTGGCCCGGGTTTGCATGTGCCGCAGCACAAAGTAGGCCGACAGGTGTTCTTCCGCGGTCCCGTCCAGCGCCAGACCCGTGTGGGCACCAGCCAGCCAGCGGGCATACAGCACCAGATCGCTGCGGTAGGCCTCCAGCGTCAGGCGGGACAGCCCAGCCTCCAGCCACAAGCCATCCACAAACTGGTCAATGGCCGCCTGGCTGGTGGCGGGCACGGGCGGCAGCGTGGCCACCCATTGCGCCAGGGCCGCCCGGGCCTGGGCGGCAGCCGTGGCACCCGGGGCCCGGCCAGGCATCAGTTCAGCGTCAGGCCCTGTTTGGCCACCACCCCTTTGTAGACCTCCAACTCGGCCTTCATTTGTGCGGCAAATTCTTCAGGGGAATTGCCCAGCACGATGGAGCCGGTGTCTTCAATGCGCTTTTTCACCGCTGGGTCGGCCAGCGCCTGTTTGACGGCCGCGTTGATTTTGTCCACCACGTCCTTGGGCACGCCTTTGGGCCCCAGGATGCCGTAATAAGCCATGCGGTTGACGGGCTCCAGCCCCACTTCCTTGAAGGTGGGCACGTTGGGCAACACCGCCAGGCGCTCGGGCGCGGCCACCACAATCGGGATCAGCTTGCCCGACTGGATGAAAGGCAAGGCAGACGGGATGTTGTCAAAAATGATGGGCACCTGGCCGCCCACGGTGTCGTTCAGGGCCGGGCCAGCACCCCGGTAGGGAATGTGGGTGATGAACACACCCGCCAGGCTTTTGAACAACTCGGTTTGCAGGTGGCCAATGCCACCCGTGCCGGACGACGCGTACGAGTGCTTGCCGGGCGACTTTTTCAGCTCGGCGATGAAGGACTTGTAATCTTTGGCGGGGAAGCTGGGGTGCACCGCAATCAGGTTGGGGGTGGCCGCGATGTTGATGATGGGTGTGAAATCGGTGATGGGGTTGTACGGGATGCGCGGGTTGATGGCCGGGTTGGCCGCCGTGGTGGACACCGTGGCCATGCCCAGCGAGTAGCCATCGGGTGCGGCGCGCGACGTGTCCAATGCACCCACCACACCGCCGCCACCGGCCTTGTTCTCCACCACCACGGACTGGCCCAGGATGCGGCCCAACGGGTCGGCGATGACGCGGGCCACGATGTCGGTGGTACCACCGGGTGCAAACGGCACCTGCAGCTTCACGGGCTTGTTGGGGTAGGCCTGCGCCCAGGCGCCCCCGGCAGCACCCCATGAGGCGGCGATCAAACCCAGGGCAAAAACATGACGACGGGAAACCATGAGCAAACTCCTTGTAGGGGTGAACAAGGCCAGGACACGGGTGATGCCCAGCCAACGTGCGGTCATGTTAACGACCCATGGGCCTGCCCGACATAGTCAGATACCCGTACGTCCACAGGGACAGAGTGGCCAGGAACCGACACGGGCAGGCGCCGTCAGGCGCACTCCACCCGGTTTCGGCCATTGCCCTTGGCGGTGTACATGGCACGGTCGGCGCGGGCCACGATGTCGTCCACCGAGATGTCCTGAGGCAGCCAAGACGTGACGCCGATGCTGGCGGTGCAGACGGGCAACGCCTCGCCATCCTGGGCCACGGCCAGCAGAATGCGCTCGGCCGTGGCCTGCGCGGCGGCGGGACTGGTTTCGGGCAACAGCACCAGAAATTCTTCGCCCCCCAAGCGTCCCAGGGTGTCATTGGGGCGCAAAATTTTGCCGATGCGCTGGACAAACCGCTTCAACACATCGTCGCCCACCTGGTGGCCATACCGGTCATTCACGTGTTTGAAGTGGTCCAGGTCCAGCATCAGCACCGAAAACACCCCCTGGTACCGCTGGCTGCGGGCCAATTCCTGGGTCAGTCGATCCAGCACCGCGCGGCGGTTGAAGGCACCGGTCAGCATGTCATGGGTCGCTTGAAACTCAAAGACCTCGCGCATGCGCTCGGATGCCAGCAGCACAAAGCCCACCGTGATGAGCAGCAGCAACACGGTGTAGGACGACATGTAGACCGACTGCACGCCCTCCGGCGCAAACAAATGACCATCGTCCTGCGCCCACAGCAGCGCATGCACCCAACGCAGGGCAAACACCAGGGTCATGGCGCTGAGCGTCAGCACCGTGAACCGCCGCCCCAGGCTGCTGCCCGGCTGCCGCCAGAACAACCACGCATGGGCACCCATGATGGACCCCATGGCGGGCAAGACAAATGCCATGCGCCACCGGAAGCTGGGCTCCACCTGCGCATACCAGCTCAAGCCCACCAAGCACAGACCACACCACACCAGCCAGCCCGCCCAACGCATGCGGACCTGAAAATAGAGGCTGGAGCCCTGCAGGTACAGCAACAAGGCAAAAATCAACATGGCATTGGCCAGCGTGACGCTCATCGCCACAGGCAGCAAGTCGCGCAGCGCAAACAGAATGGCCGAGACAAAAACCAGCCAGGTGGCCCTGGCCCACTGCTGCAGGCCTGGCACCACATCCTGGGCATTTCGGGCCAGCAGGGTCAGCACCACGCCCATCAGGCCACCCAACAGGGTGGCCATGAAAATCACGGTTCGTGAATCGATGAGGTGGGACAAAACGCAAGCGCAGTGTGGGTGTGACGGCTGAATCTTACGCGCCAAACCGGGCCATCGGATGCGCTGTGGCGCCGCCCCCGCACCCCACGGCCAAGGGCATGGGCCAGCGACCGCAGGATTGACTCAGGCGCCCCTTTATGCTCACGCCCTGTGAACTTCGCCCAACTGCTTTTCCCCGACTTCTCGCTCATCCTGTGCGGCTACCTGCTGTGCCGCTACACCGCCCTCAACCGCAAGGTGTGGGAGCCGCTGGAGAGCCTGGTCTACTATTTCCTGTTCCCGGTGCTGCTGTTTCAGTCCATCGTGCGCAACCCGCTGGACCTGGGGCTGGCCTCGTCACTGGTGGGCGCTGGCCTGTCGCTGGCGGCGCTGGGCATTGGCCTGAGCTACTCGTTGCCGTGGTGGCCGGGCCTGCGGGGGCGCATCGACCTGCGCCTGCACGCCGCCACGGCGCAGGTGGGCTTTCGTTTCAACTCCTTCATTGCGCTGGCGCTGGCCGACAAGGTGGCGGGCCCCCAGGGCTTGTTGCTGGTGGCCGTGCTGATTGGCCTGTGCGTGCCCGTGTTCAACATCGGGGCGGTGTGGCCCATGTTCCGCCACAACCGTGGCCAGGGCAACGCCAGCCTGTGGCGGGAGCTGGTGCGCAACCCGCTCATTCTGGCCACGCTCAGTGGCCTGGTGGCCAACCTGGCGGGTTTACAGATTCCCCCCTGGCTGTCGCCCACGGTGTCCCGCATCGGCGGGGCCTCACTGGCGCTGGGGCTGATGGCCGCCGGGGCGGGCATGCAGCTGGGCTCCTTGCGCGCAGCCAAGGGATTGGGCGTGGCGGTGCTGGGCATCAAGCACCTGCTCATGCCCGTGGTGGCCTGGGGCTTGGCCAAGGCCTTCGGGCTCAACGCCGAGCAAACGGGTGTGCTGCTGATGTTTTCAGCCCTGCCAACCGCTTCCAGTTGCTACGTGCTGGCGGCACGCATGGGCTACAACGGCGCCTACGTGGCCGGTCTGGTCACCCTGTCCACCCTGCTGGGCATGGTGAGCCTGCCATTTGCGTTGGGGCTGTTGCGCGGACTCTGAGCCGCGCTCAGCGGGCCGCGTCGGAAGGCGGGGGAGCCAGCAGATCCATGCGACGGCGGACCCGCTGGGCTGTGCCGACATCACCCGCCAGTTCGGCCCACTGGGCCTGCACACCCAGCCAGGCGAGCAACGGTCGCACCCACCCCTGGGCCGAGGCCGTTTCCACCGCCAGCGCCAGCGCCTGCGGGCTGAGCTGACCGGCGCGCAACAACACGGCGGCACCCACCAGGCGCGACAGCGGATCGGGCATGCCTTGCAGGGTGCCGAGCTGCGCGGCGGCAGCCGCCGCCTGCGCCTCGGGGGTGTCCGCCACCCGGTTGGCCAGCCACCTGGCCACCGGCTGCTGGCTGGGTGGCAGCAGCGGCAGTTGTGCGGCGTCTTCCGGCTGCCAGGGCGTGCTCAGGTAGTGGTGGTAGGCCCTCAGCTCGGGCCCCATGTCGGGCTGCAAAGCGGCCCAATCCGGGCAGGGGGTGAACACCAGGCTGGCCACCTGGGCCGCACATTGGCGCAAACGCACCCGGGCCACCTGCCCGGGCAGCGCAGAGCGGGCGGCCTGCTGCGCCGCGCGCGCCCAGTCGCTGTCGGCCACACGGGTGTGGCCGCTGAGGTAGGCCTCGGTGGCGCGTTCGCTGGCGCCGTGGGTTTGTACCCGCCACTCGGCCACCGGGGGCGCACTGCTGCACCCGGCCAGCCACACCGGCAGGGCACAGACCAGCAGGGTGGTCAACCCGCGCTTCATGGCAGCTTCACCTCGGTGTCGGCAGCGGATGGCCCGAACGGCCATTTGCGCTGGATGTCACCCACCATGGACTGCAACTGGCGCAGGCTGGCCTCCACCTCGGCACGCAGGGCCACCAGGTCCACGCTGGCGGCCTTGGTGTTGGCGGCAATCACCTGACCGTCGGCCAGCACCGCATCGACTTTTTTCAGGCTGGTCTGCACGGCTTGCACCGTGGACTGCAGCTCGGCCAGCAGCGCCTGCGCCTGCCGCGCCAGCTGCTGGGCATCGCGGCCCAACCCCTGTTCGCCGAACACGCGCTCGTCGGCGCGGGCCAACAGGCCATCGGTGCGCAGCGCCACGCCATCCAGCCGAGCCAGCAGCGCCTGGGTGCGCTCCAGCGTCGCCAGCACGCGGCGGGCGTCGGCCTCGTTGCCCATGAGCACGCCCAACGCGCCCTGCGGGCCCGCCAACTTGCCGGTGGTGGTGGCCACGTGGCCCAGGCTTTGCGCCAGCGCCGACTGGGGGGCGGTGAGGCCGTTCAGGTTGTCCAGCAGGTCGCGCACCGAGGCCACCAGCCGGGGGATGTCGGCCATGGCGTCGCCCTTGAGCACGGTCACTTCGGCACCGTCGGGCAGGGGCGGGTCGCTCAGGATGCCGCTGTAGGCCCGCAGGCGGGTGCTGCCCACCAGGCTGCGCTCCATGGTGACCACGCTGCTGGTGCGCAGCCAGCGGGCGTTCTTTTGGGGGACGGCCACGCGCATCCGGGCCACACCGTCGTCGCCCAGGTCAATGCGCTCTACCCGCCCGATCGGAAAACCCGCAAACGTCAGGTCCATGCCCACGCTGGCGCCCTCGGCGTCGTCGGCCAGCAGCACCAGGTGCTGCTTGGGCTCGAACACCCCACGCGCGTACAGCACGTACAGCACCGAAGCCAACAACAAGGCCACCAGCAGCCACAGCATGGCCCGGGCACGGCGCTGCAGGCTCGCCGGGGTGGGCAGGGGAACGGTGGTGGGGTCGGAGGGGTTCATGGGCGGGCTCGGGCAACGTTCAATAATAGTTGCCCACCAGCGAGATCAGTTCCACGGCCAGCAGCATGCCGGTCATTCGGACCAGGCCCTGCACCTCCATGCCACGGCGGTCGCTGGCACCGGACAAACCCACCTGCGGCACCAGGCTGGCCAGCGGAACCACACCCACGGCCACGCTGAAGGCCAGGGTTTTGAGGACAAAGATCAGCGTCACCACCGGGCTGAACACCCGGCCCACCATGTGGGTGTAGGCCGCCCAGCCCCAGGGCGTGAGGCCGTACACCAGCAGGTAGGCCAGCACCAGCCCCAGCACGCAGCTGATGGCCACCAGCAACCACACCGAGAACACACCCGCCAGCGCCCGCGGCAGGGCCACGTTGGCCAGCCAGTCGGCCCCGGCGTCGTCCGCGCGGGGCACCGGCTGGCGGGCCAGCTCGGCGGCGGTGGGCAAGCTCCAGCGCAGGGCCACAAACAGCGCGGCCATCAGCGGCAACAGCTCCAGCACCAGCACGCGCACCACCATTTCCAGCGCGTACTGCGACAGGCCGTAGCTTTGCGCCGTGACCACCACGATGCGGATGAGCACCACGCCCAGCAGGGTGGCCAGCAAGGTGAACCACAGGCAGTGCGGCCAGGTGGCCCGCAGCAGCTGCTCGGCCATGGCTTCGCGCCGTGGCGGGGCATGGCTGGACGGGGTCACGGCCAGCACCAGCAACACCAGCAGGGCTTGCAGCACCTGCCAGCCCCGGGCGCACTGCGCGCGTGCTGCCGAGAAAATTTGGGGCACTCCGTTCATGGCCACATCATCCCCCGAAAGCCGTCAACCTGGGGCGGGCGTTGCCACGCCCACCGCCTGACCGGGCTCAGCCAATGACCAGGCGGCCTGCTCCCGCACCGTGGCCGAGGGGTGCGCCAACAGGGGCAGCAAGGCCTGGCGCAGCGCCAGCGCATCGGCCTGCGACACGCCCGCGTGCAGGGCATTGCCCGCCGCCAGGGCACCGTTGCGCAGCCAGCGTTCGTGGCCGATGCGGCGGATGGGTCCACCCTCGGTGCGGCGCAAAAACTCAGGCTCGGTCCAGGCGAGCAAGGTGGCCAGTTGCTGGGCGTTCAGGCCGGCGCGTTCGTCAAAGTCGGGCAAGGGGCTGCGGCGGGCAAACTTGTTCCAGGGGCACACCAGCTGGCAGTCGTCACACCCGTAAATCCGGTTGCCAATGGCGGCGCGCAACGCCGGGTCAATGGGCCCCTCGTGCTCAATGGTGAGGTAGGAGATGCAGCGCCGCGCATCGAGCCGGTAGGGCGCCACGATGGCCTGCGTGGGGCAGGCGTGCAGGCAGGCGGTGCAGTCGCCGCAGTGGTCCGTCACCGCCGGGGTGGCGGGCAGGGCGAGGTCCATGTAAATTTCGCCCAGAAAAAAAAGCGAACCACCCTCCCGGTTGAGCACCAGGGTGTGCTTGCCCCGCCACCCCTGGCCACTGCGGGTGGCCAGCTCGGCCTCCAGCACCGGGGCGGAATCGGTGAACACCCGGTGGCCCAGCGGCCCGACGTGGGCGGCCAGGCGGTCTGCCAGCTTTTGCAAGCGGCTGCGCAGCACCTTGTGGTAGTCCCGCCCCCGGGCGTACAGCGACACCGTGCCCTGCAGGGGCTGCTGCGGACGGGCCAGCTCCAGGCGGCGCCAGTCGGCGTCCTCACCCCGGGTGGCCCGCGGCAGGTAGTCCATGCGCGCGGTGATGACGCTGACCGTGCCGGGCACCAGGTCGGCGGGGCGGGCGCGTTTGAGTCCGTGCGCCGCCATGTAGGCCATGCTGCCGTGGAACCCGGCAGCCAGCCAGGCCATCAAACCGGGCTCAGCGGTGGTCAGGTCAATGCCGGTCACGCCGATTTGGGAAAATCCAAGCTCCTGGCCCCACACTTGGCACAAAGGCAAAATTTCGTCACTGTCTGGGTTCATGGCCGACCCATTGTAGGAAGCCCGTGACCGCGTCGTTGGCTGGCCCATTGCACCCACCCAGTACCCTCCACCCACATTGCCCGATTTGTTGCACCGCCCCATGCCCGCCCCCAGCGCCACGCCGCCCAGCCCCCCATCCCAGCAGCCCCACACCCTGACGCGTTGCTGGCCCAGCGAGGCGGACACCCAGGCTTTTGCGCAGCAGCTGGCCCAACTGCCCGCCATCCGGCGCGCCACCCTGACGCTGCACGGCGACCTGGGCGCTGGCAAAACCACGCTGGTGCGCCACCTGCTGCGCGCGCTGGGTGTGCCCGGCCGCATCAAAAGCCCCACCTATGCGGTGGTGGAACCCCACCAGGCCCCCGCCACCGACGGCGCCCAGGCGCCGCTGGACATCTGGCACTTTGATTTCTACCGCTTCGATGACCCGCGCGAATGGGAAGACGCCGGTTTTCGTGACCTGTTCGCCAGCCCCGGCCTGAAGGTGGTGGAGTGGCCCGAGAAAGCGGGCAACACCCTGCCCACGCCCGACCTGTCGCTGCACCTGTCCACCGCGGCCGACGACAGCCGCCTGGCCAGGCTGGAGGCGCACACCGCGCTGGGCCGCGAATGCCTGGCCGCACTGGCCGCGCCGGAGTGCCCATGAAGCGGCGCGACTTTTTGCAACACTGGCTGGCCAGCGCAGGCGCGACGGCGGCACGGCGCGGGTCACTGGTTTTGTGGCTGGGCGCCCACCAGTTGGCGGGCGCCAGCCGGATTGTGGCGGTGCGCATCTGGCCGGCGGCGGACTATACGCGCATCACCATCGAGTCGGACACGGCGCTGATGGCCAAGCCCTTCTACGTGACCGACCCGCCGCGCCTGGCGGTGGACGTGCAAGGCGTGTCGCTGGTGCCTGCGCTGAAAGAGCTGGTGGGCCGGGTCAAGTCCGACGACCCCAACATCGCCGGCCTGCGGGTGGCCCAGAACACCCCCGAGGTGGTGCGGCTGGTCATTGACCTGAAAAAACCCATGCAGCCTCAGGTGTTCACCCTGCCGCCGGTGGCGCAGTACCAGCACCGGCTGGTGTTTGACCTGTATCCCACCGACGCCCCAGATCCCCTGGCCGAGCTGATCGCCAACCGCCTGGCCGAAGTGGAAGCCAGCGTGGCCAGCGCACCGCCGTCGCCCACCGCCACCCCGTCAGCGGCCGTGGTGGCGGCCCAGCGCCAAGCCGCCGCCAGCGACCCCCTGGGTGCCCTGATTGCCCTGCACGGCGACAACGCCACTGGAGCGACCTCCCCCTCAAAAAATACCATAGCTAAAACACCAAAAGAGTCAAGCGTTGGAGGCCAAAATGACCCAAAAACATCTGCCCCCTACTTCAGCGAAGCCCCGCCGCGCCCCAGCGCCAGCGCGCTGACCTCGCCGCAACGGGCTGCGCCCGAGCCCGTCCGCCCCGCCGTTCCCTCCGCTGCCGAACCCGCCGACCGCCTCATCATCATTGCCCTGGACCCGGGCCATGGCGGGGAAGACCCAGGGGCCATCGGCCCCGGTGGCACCCAGGAAAAAGACGTGGTGCTGCAAATTGCCCGCCGATTGCGCGACCGCATCAACGCCTCACAGGCCAATGGCAACCCCATGCGCGCTTTCATGACGCGCGACGCCGATTTTTTTGTGCCCCTGCACATCCGGGTGGACAAGGCCAGACGGGTGCAGGCCGACCTGATGATCAGCATCCACGCCGACGCCTTCTACACCCCCAACCCACGGGGGGGCAGCGTGTTTGCCCTCAGCACCAAAGGCGCCAGCAGCGCCGCCGCGCGCTGGATGGCCAACAAGGAAAACGCCGCCGACGTCGTGGGCGGCCTGAACGTGAAAGCCGCCGACGCCACCGTGCAGCGCGCCATGCTGGACATGAGCACCACCGCCCAGGTCAACGACAGCCTCAAGCTGGGCAGCGCCATGCTGGGCGAAATGGGCCGCGTGGGCAAGCTGCACAAGCCCCGCGTGGAGCAGGCCAACTTTGCCGTGCTGCGGGCGCCCGACATCCCCAGTGTGCTGGTGGAAACGGCCTTCATCAGCAACCCCGAAGAGGAAGCCAGGCTCAACGACCCCGGCTACCAGAATGACCTGGCCGACGCGCTGATGCGCGGCATCCTGCACTACTTCCGCAAAAACCCACCACTGGCCCGCAACCGAAGTGCCTGAAGCCGCCTGCGGCCGAGGCTGGCGTGTCGCGACAGGGTGCGGTCAGGTCGCTGGGTTTTTCACTGGGCACACCTCGCCCTGTGCGTGCATCACCCGGTTGCGACCGGCCGATTTGGCCAGGTACATGCGCCGGTCAGCCAATTCCACCAGCGACATCCAGTCGGGCACCTGATCGGCGCAGCGTTCGGCCAGGCCGATGCTGGCCGTCAAGGGCGTGCCGTCAGGGCGTGGGCCCAAACCCAGGTCCTGCATGCGCTGCAAGGCCGTCAGCGCCTGCGCCTGGCTGGTGTGCGGCATGATGAGCACGAACTCTTCACCACCCCAGCGCGCCAGCACATCACCTTGGCGGAGGTTTTCACTGATGGCAGCGGTCATCTGCTGCAAGGCTTTGTCACCCGCATCGTGGCCGAATTTGTCATTGATGGCCTTGAAATGGTCCAGATCAATGAACGCCAGCGCGAGCTCCGCCTGGTTGCGCATGGCGATGGTGAACTGCAACTCCAACACCTCTTCCGCGCTGCTGCGCGAAAACGCCCCGGTGAGCGTGTCGCGTATGGCCTGTCGCACCAGCGCGATCATGAAAGCCAACTGGCTCAGCCCCGCCATGGCGGCCACACCGGTGAGCAGCATCAACAGCCAAAAAGCACCGGCGAATGAGGGCCAGTCCAGGCTGGCCCAGCGCAACGACCCCGCCACACCTTGCGCCACCAGGATGGGGCTGGCAATGACCAGGTTTTCCAGCAAGGTCAGCGGAAAAACGGCCAGTCCTGCCAACAGCACAAACGGCAAAAACGCATACCCTGCCCCGATGGCGGCCGACACCCCCGACAACTGGTAATGGCTGAGCAGGGTGTACGAGGCCACGTAGAACAGGGTTGGGATGGCAAACAACAAGGCCAATGAGTGGTACGCATCCAGCAGTTCGCCGTTGGGGCGGTAATACACCACCAGGCTGGCAAACGCCACGCTGGCCACCACACGCATGGTGGCCAGGCCAAACCACAGCGGAAACGGAAACACGATGAGGTCGATCACGCTCCACATGGGCGTGAGGATGGCGAACATCAGCGCGAACAGGCGCACACGGTTGACGATCATGGTGGCACGCCGACGCGCCAACAGCGTCAGGTGCCGGTGAGGCGACAGCAGCCATTGCAGCTCCTCGTGTTTGAGCTCGCCGGACAGCAAGCTGCCCAGCTTTTGCCACGCGACCCTGAGGCAGCGCCGCAGGACCATGGCACGGGTGCCAGCGACCTCGCTCATGAACGCCTCCTTCCGCACGCCCACCGACGCGCCAAAGCCAACTGGGCGCGACACGGGTGTGGATCCAACGGGCGGTGTGTCATGGCACACATGATAAGGCGATTGGGGCGCTGTGCCACACAGTCGAACACGCGCCAGGCTGACGCAAATCACTTTGCGGCCCAATAAGCACACACGCCCACCCACACGCGCAGCCACGCACAATGGCGGCATGCCAGCCTCCCACCCCCCCGCACCCACACCCGCCAGGTGGTGCCCTCACCGGCCACCACCCAACTCCAAGGCCAACCATGCGCCCCGTTGACCTGGGCCTGGCCCTGCTGGTGGTGGTGGCCTGGGGCTTGAACTTCGTGGTCATGAAGGTGGGCATTGGCCATGTGCCGCCCATGCTGCTGGCCGCCTTGCGCTTCATGCTGGCCGCGTTTCCGGCCGTGCTGCTGGTGCCCCGGCCCAACCTGCCCTGGAAGTACCTGCTGGCCTACGGGTTGACGGCGTCGGTGGGCCAGTTCGCCTTCCTGTTTTCGGCCATGGCGGTGGGCATGCCCACGGGCCTGGCCTCGCTGGTGCTGCAGTCGCAGGCCTTTTTCACGCTGGTGCTGGCTGCCGTGTTCCTGAAAGAGCACTGGGGCGCCCACCAGCTGGCGGGGTTGGTGCTGGCCGCTGGCGGGCTGGCGCTCATCGGTTCGGCCCACGGCGCCAACATGCCCCTGCTGGGCTTTGGGCTGACGCTGGCCGCCGCCAGCAGTTGGGCCGCCAGCAATGTGGTGACGCGGGTCATCAGCGCGCGCGGGCCCATCAACCAGCTGGGCCTGGTGGTGTGGGGCAGTTTGGTGCCACCCATACCGTTTCTGCTGCTGTCGCTGGGGCTGGAAGGGCCGCAGCGCATGGAGGGTGCGCTGGCCCACTTCAACTGGCAGGCCCTGGGCGCCCTGGCCTACCTGGCCTGGGTGGCCACGTTGTTTGGCTACAGCATCTGGACGCGGCTGCTCACCCGCTACCCCGCCAACCAGGTGGCCCCGTTCAGCCTGCTGGTGCCCGTGGTGGGGCTGACCACGGGCTGGCTGGTGTACGACGAAGCCCTGCAGCCCGTCCACTTCGCGGGCGCCGCGCTGCTGATGGCCGGGCTGGGCTTGAATGTGTGGGGGCTGCGCCTGCGCCGCTGGCTGGTCCGCTCGGACCCAGCGCCTGGCACACCGCCTTGACGGAACCGGGGGCAAACCCCCACACCATGTGGGACGGCGCTGATAAATAATCAGCCACTGATATTCAACCGGACCCCACCATGACCCTTGCCCCCACGCTTCTCCCTGACACACCCCGTTCACCGCGTGTGGGCGTGCGCTGGGTGCTCACCCGTGCGCTGACCCCGATGGCGCTGGGCCTGACCCTGGCTTTCGGGGCGGGCAATGCCCACGCCAACGAGGCCGCCGTGACCGCGCTGGAGGAATACCTGGAGTTCCAGGACTACGGCGGCGGTGTGATCTTTGCCGAGCAAATGCCCGCCGAGCAGTGGGCCAAAACCTTCGTCATCGACGCCCGCGATGCGGGCCAGTACAGCAAGGGCCACATCCCCGGGGCGGTGAACATCGAGTGGCGCAAGGTGCTGGCCGAAAAAGGCCGCATCCCCAAAGACAAGATGGTGCTGATTTACTGCAACACCGGCAGCCTGTCGGCCCAGGCCGGGCTGGCCCTGCGCCTGGCCGGTTACGACAACCTGCGCATTTTGCAAGGCGGCTACGAGGAATGGAAAGCCAAGGGCGGCTTCGACGCCGCCACCCGCGCCGCCGGCACCGCGCCCAAGCACTGAACGCCCAGGCCCAGCGGCAAACCCAGGTGACTGCAGCGGCAACGGTGCATGGGCACAATCGGCCGCATGCTGCCCTCACCCGCCCAACGCACCCCCCTGCACGACCGCACCCTCACCTTCCGTGGCTACGCCCGGGCCGACAGCCTGTGGGACATGGAGGGCGAGCTGCTCGACCTCAAACATTACGACCACCTGCATGGCAACGGCACCCGGGCCGCGGGCGAGCCGGTGCACCACATCCTGGTGCGGGTGACGGTGGACGCCCAGTTGTGCATCCACGACATACAGACCAGCATGCACCGCACGCCATTCGGCGAATGCGGCGTGGCCGACCAGCATGTGCGCCGCCTGGTCGGCCAGACCATGGGCCGGGGCTGGCGCAAGGCCATTGACACCGCCATGGGCGGACTGCACGGCTGCACCCACCTGCGCGAGCTGCTGTTCAACCTGGCCACCGCCGCCTTCCAGACCATTCCGCACGACCTGGAAATGAAGCGCATGGCCCGCGGCGAACCCATGCACACCAGCGACCAACCCCCGTTTTACATGGGCAAGTGCATGACCTGGGACTTCAACGGCCCGGTGGTGGCCCGGCTGACACCGCAGTTTGCAGGCTGGATCAAGCCCGTGACCACCGACCCGGCTGGCTGACGCGCCGCGCGCCCCAACATTTCGAGCCAAAATACCTTCTAACGCACGCCTGCATTGGGTTTTCAGCTATCACTGAATTCACCCCTTGGTGGGCACCACCAGGGGGTGACTGCCACAATGCCGGGCATGTCCACCTCTCCCCTCTCAACGCCGGGCACGGCAACGCCCACCGCATGGCCTGCCCCGTTGACCGCCCCTGCCCCCCCGGTGTTCACGGGTCGCGTGCTGTCCGTCATCCCGCCCATGACGCAGCTCAACACGCCCTACCCGTCCACCGCCTACCTCACCGGCTTTTTGCGCAGCCAGGGGGTGGACGCCGTGCAAACCGACCTGGCGCTGGCGCTGGTGCTGCGCCTGCTGAGTGCCGATGGGCTGGCCCAGGTGCGCCAGGCCGCGCTGGCCCTGCCCGAGAAGCAACGCAGCCCGCAGGTGGCCCACTTTCTGGCCGAATTTGACGGCTACGCCGCCACCGTGGACCGCGTGATTGCCTTTTTGCAGGGGCGTGACAGCACCCTGGCCCACCGCATTGCCAACCGCAGCCTGCTGCCCGAGGGCAAGTGGTTTGCCACGCTGGACCAGCACCCCGACGACGGCAGCGGCGACCCGCTGGGCTGGGCCTTTGGCGCGCTGGGCCTGCACGACCGCGCCCGCCACCTGGCCACCCTGTACCTGAACGA
>PNML01000059.1 GCA_013823635.1 Polaromonas sp.
CCCCTCATCTCCGAGGCCGAGCACGGCACGGTGTTTGGCCTGACGGGCCAGCGCGGCCCCACGGCCCAGGAGCTGAAAGCCGTGCAGGACGCGTGCATGGGCGGAGCCAACCTCATGCGACATTGCCGCCAGTGCCGCGCCGATGCGGTGGGCCTGCTCGGCGAAGACCGCAGCGAAGAGTTCACCCTCGACAAGATCGAGCAGATGGAGGTGGTGTACGACCTGGACCGTCGCCGTGCCTACCAGGACAAGGTGGAAGATGAACGCCAGGCCCAACACGCCGCCAAACAACAGGCCCTGGCCGATGCGCAGTCCCTGGCCGGCCTGGACGACCTGAAGGTGCTGGTGGCCGTGGCCACCAAGGGCGGTGGCCGCGTGAACGAACACTTTGGCCACGTGACCGAGTTTCAGATTTTTGAAGTGTCGGCCGCCCAGGCCCTGTTTGTGGGCCACCGCCGCGTGGACCAGTACTGCCAGGGCGGTGCGGGCGATGACGAGCAACTGCCTTCGGTGGTGCGCGCCATCAACGACTGCCACGCCGTGCTGGTGGCCAAGATCGGCGCCTGCCCCAAGGACGAACTGGCACAGGCGGGCATTGAGCCGGTGGACCAATACGTGGGCGAGTTCATTGAAAAGGCCGCTCTGGACTGGTTCAACGACTACCGCCAGCGCGTGGCCAGCGGCGCCACCCCCCACCACGCCCGTGGCGATGCCCAGATCCGTCAGGGTGCCTTCACCAGTGGCACCACCGACATGGCCCAGGCAGCCTGAGCCAAGCCTTTCAACACCCATCCCCCACCACCACGACCACACAGGAGAGTCACCATGGCCTTGAAAATCATCGCTTCCACCTGCACCGCCTGCTCCGCCTGCGAGCCCGAGTGCCCCAATGTCGCCATTCGCGAAAAAGGTGGCACCTACATGATCGACCCCAAGAAGTGCACCGAGTGCGAAGACCAGTACGACGAGCCTCAGTGCATGGCCGTGTGCCCGGTTGATGGCTGCATTGTCAAGGTCTGACCCCTTCACCGCCCCTCTTCAGAGCCCACCATGCTGCCCAACGTCACCATCACACCCGCTGCCGAGAAGTTCATGAACCGCATCGTGCGCTTCTCCGGCCTGCCCGCCGGGGCCGGCTTTCACCTGCTGGTCAGCCCGGGCGGCTGCTCTGGCCTCAACGCCGAGTTCAGCGCCCAGGCCGCACCTGCACCGGGGGATCAGACCCTGGTGCACAACGGCCTGTCGCTGTTCCTGCCCGCCGAAAGCCGCTTGCTGCTCGATGGCGTGACCATCGACTTCGTGGACCGCCCCACACAGTCCGGGCTCACCTTCATCAACCCCAAGCAGGAGGCTTGCGCCTGCAGCAGTGCCGCCGAGGCAGCACCCCCCGGCGTGGCGAAGATCGAGATTGGGTCCATCACGCGCGGCCGTCCTGCGGCTGCCACCCTGGGCTGAGCTTCGGCGGTCCACCATGGACGCAGCAGGCAACCTCGGTGTCGACGATGCGGTGGCCGCGTTTGCCCACACCGCCATCGGCGGTGGCCTGAGCCCGCTGGCCACCCAGCTCATCGAGCAGGCAGGGCTGCTGCGGGACCAGCCCGAACAAGCCCTGGCCCTGCTGCGCGAGGCCCAGATGGCTGCTCCTCGCCACCCGGCGCCGCTCATTGCCCAGTACCGGTTCTACTTTTACAGCCACCGGCTTGAGGAGGCCCGCGCCGTGGCTGAAAACGCACTGGCCATCGCCCGCACGGCGCTGGGTCCGTGCTTTGGCGACGAGCCCCCCAGCGACGAGGATGCCCGTCACCACGCAGCCGTGCGCTTTTACCTGTTCACCCTGAAAGGGCTGGCCTACCTCAGCCTGCGGTTGTCCGATGTGGAAGCGGCCCGCCAGTGGATGGGCGAACTCCGTCGGCTCGACCCGCAAGACCACGTGGGCGGCGCCTTGCTGTCGCATGTGCTGGCCCGTCGCCTGTCGCCGGACCCCGCCGCAACCGAGGCGGCGGACTACCCAGTGAAGGGATGGGGGCCCACGCCATGACCACCGACCATCCCCTGCTGAGCCGCGGCACCGACGACATTGCCCCCGTGCATTGGCAAGGCGGGGCCTTGGACTGTACCGACTGCCCGCACAGCCAATTGGCGGCACTGCCGGGTCCCGAAGGCTGTCAACCCGGCCATGCCTGCATGCAGGACGCTTATGCACTGCGCATCGTGCGCTTTTTCCGCTGGCACCCGGAGCTGGCCGTCCAGAACCTGAGCCACCCCTATTTCGAGGTGCGTGCCATTGCGGCCCGCCACGCCAGCGTGTTTCACCTGACCGCGCTGATCAACGACCCCGACGAAACCGTGCGCATGCAGGTGGCCCTGCGGCTGCCGTTGGGTCAGCTGACCCAACTGGCCCGTGACCCTCACCGCGAGGTGCGCATGCGCGTGGCCCACCGGTTGCCCCCCTCTGGCCTGGCGGCGCTGCTGGGAGACCCTGACTATGGCGTGCGCGAGCTCGTCGCCCGTCGGCTGCCACTGCCCCTGCTGCCCTCACTCAAGCACGACCCCGATCGCACGGTGCGCGTGCGCGTGGCCCAGCGGCTGGAAATGCCCGCCTTGCTGACCATGGCCCACGACCGGGAGCCCGAGGTGCGGCGTGTGGTGGCCGAACGCCTGCCGGTGGACCTGTTGACACACCTGCGCCACGACAGCG
Source organism: Polaromonas sp. (assembly GCA_013823635.1). GTDB lineage: Bacteria > Pseudomonadota > Gammaproteobacteria > Burkholderiales > Burkholderiaceae_C > UBA2334. The sequence continues at coordinate 2,699 of PNML01000059.1, forward strand.
ACTGGCGCGTGCGCTGGGAAGTCGCCAGGCGCGCGCCCTTGGCCCTGGCCCTGACGTTGGCCCATGACCCCGACCCCGAGGTGCGCGCCCAAGTCACCGAGCGCCACGCGCAGGTCGCGCTGCCCACGCCGGTGGCCCAGCTGGCGCCGTCCCCGAAGAACACCCGCACACCCCAGCAAACCGGAGCACCACATGGCTGACATCAACCGCGATGACGATGTGATCGAAGTGGCCTTTCCGCCGCGCTTCCGCTACGGCGAACGGGTGGTGGCGCGCAGCGTCATCCGCAACGACGGCACCTACAACGGCAAAGACATCGGCGACGTGCTGGTGAACAAGGGCGACATGGGCTACGTCGTCCACATCAACACCTTTTTGCAGCAGTTCTACATCTACGCGGTGGACTTCGTGGAGTCAGGTCACCGGGTGGGCATGCGGGCCAAAGAACTCTGCACCCTGGACCACCTGCCCGACGAGGTGCTGGCGCAACTGGGCCCACACGCCAGCCTGCTCCACACCTTGGGCACCACCCCAGCCCACCTGGAGAAAACGCCATGAACCACCCCATGTCCATCGAGCCTCGCGCCCCTTTGTACGCCTGGGGACAGTACATGGTGGCGCTGTGCGACCTGATCAATGACGGCAGCCACCCCGACCAGCCACCCATGGCCGTGCTGGTCAAAGCAGGCGACGTGGGTGAAATCGTCAACGTGGGCCACCACACGCAAGAGAACGAACCCGTGTACCTGGTCGAGTTCGGCCGCTGCGTGGTGGGTTGCCTGGAAGAAGAACTGGCCCCTGTGCCCAAGGGCTGGTTGCCCGACTCCGATGTGGCCCCCGACGGCAGGGACATGGCGTGAGCCCGCAACACCCACCCCGACCGCAAGCGCCCATGGCCACCCTGTCCTGCGCCAGCAACCGAGGCCCCGTGCTGGATTTCGTGCAACGCCACCTGACCCACGCCCTGCGGGACAGGGTGCGCTACCGCTACGTGCAACCCATGGTGTGGCAAGAGGGCGGTGGCTATCGCATCGAGAGCCCCTGCTGCTCGCGCAACGTGGACCCCCAGGGGGGGCTCATCGACATCGCCTGGCTGCTGCCCGCCGACAGCGACGCCGCTCAGGCCTTGCTGCCCCAGTTGAGCGAGGCAGACGGCTGGGTGCTGTGCGCCCGCGATCACCGGGCGCACGCCTGGTTGCCACGCCACACCAGCCGACATCTGAACCCCCTGCTGGAGCTGTTGTGTGTGGACAGCGACCGCGTGTTTTGGCCCTGACCACCCTCACTGCGCACGCCACCATGATCTACTGGGACCACAACGCCACCACCGCACCGGCCCCCGCCGTGGTGCAGGCCATGACCCAGGCGCTCACCACCCTGTGGGGAAACCCCTCGTCGCCGCACGCGGCTGGTGAGGCGGCCAAACGGGCGCTGGTTGCGGCACGCGCCACCACCGCCGACGTGTTGGGGTGCAAGCCCAGCGAGGTGGTGTTCACCAGCGGGGCCACCGAAGCCAATCACCTGGCGCTGCGCGGCCTGCTGGGTGCCGCGCCGCCCTCGCGCCAGCGCGTGCTGCTGAGCGCCGTGGAACACGCAGGCCACCTCAAAATGGCCAGGGCCCTGGCCGAGTCGGGTGTGGCGGTTGACGTCATCCCTGTCCACCCCGACGGCAGTCTGGACCTGAACGCCGCCGCCGACCTGTTGGGGCCAGACGTGGCGGTGGTGTCGCTGATGGCGGCCAACAACGAAACCGGCGTGCTCATGCCCGTGTGTGACCTGGCCGAGCTGAGTCACCGTGCCGGCGCCCTGCTGCATGTGGATGCGACCCAGCTTGTCGGCAAACTGCCCTTTGACTTCGCCACGCTGGGGGCCGATGCGGTGTCGCTGTCGGCCCACAAGTTCCATGGACCCAAAGGCGTGGGCGCCCTGCTGCTGCGCCAGGGCGTGCCCCTGCAGGCCCAGACGCAGGGCAGCCAGGAACGTGCCCGCCGGGGTGGCACCGAAAACCTGCCCGGCATCGTGGGCCTGGCCGCTGCACTGACGCAACTGGGTGACGTGGCCACCCAGGCCCAGCACACCCGCGCGCTGCGCGAAGCACTGGAGGCCCGCTGGCTGGCCGCGCTGCCCAGCACCCACATCTGGGCCCGCCACACGCCGCGCCTGCCCGGCACCACCTGCCTGCGGGTGGGCACGCTGCAGGCCGAGGTGGTGCTGCAACGCCTGGGTCGCCTGGGGGTGGCTGCGGCCTCTGGCGCGGCATGCTCATCGGGTGGCAGCCAGCCGTCCCATGTGCTCAGCGCCATGGGCGTGCCCGCCGAGGAAGCCCTGGCCGCCGTGCGCCTGTCCCTGGGCCCCAGCAACACCCTGACCGAGGTGGAGCAGGTGCTGAACCACCTGCCCGAGCTGCTGCGCAGCGTGCTGGCGGATGCCGACCAGGCCCCACCACTCACACCCCAGCCCGCTGGCGCGCGCCTGCCCGCCAGTGCCTGAACAACCCCGCCCCATCCCTTCCACAGAACCCACCGGAGCCTCCCCATGAAAGTCATGATTCGCAAAGACAGCAAGGGCACCCTGACCGCCTATGTGCCCAAAAAGGACCTGGAGGAACCCATCGTGTCCATGGTGGAGCCCGCCATGTGGGGCGGCTTGGTCACTTTGGGCAACGGCTGGCAGCTCGACCTGCCCGCCATGCCCGCCGACACGCCCCTGCCCATCACCGTGGAAGCCCGGCGCATCGCAGAGGTCTGACTGTTCACCCCCACACCACCGCACCGGAGCACACCATGGCCCTGACCTCAGACCACTTGCAAACCGCATGCACCCTGTTTGGTGCCGCCACCAGCTTGCGCGACGGCGCCGCCCTGTGGCGGGCGCGCTACCCCGACATCCGCACCATCATCGTGGACGCCATGGACATGCGCGATGAACCAGCCGCGCTGGAACTGGGTCACCGCCGGGTGTACCTGGCGGCCTCCGACGGCCATTGCTGGACACTCACGCAGCGGCCGGAAATGGCCGCCGTGCTGGTGCTCACCGAGGAGTGAGCGCCATGGAAATTGACCTCATTGCACTGTCCGAGCCCGAATGCGGCGAACGCGACGTCGAGTTGGTGAACGCTGTGCTGAACTCTGGCCAGTGGAGCGACGGCCCCCTGCTGGCGTCCTTCGAGCAGGCGTTTGCCGGTTGGGTGGGTCGCCGCCACGCGATTGCCGTGGGCAGCGGCACCTTGGGGACGTGGATCACGCTGCGCGCCCTGGGCATTGGTCCCGGTGACGAGGTGGTGTGCGCCTCGCACACCTGGCACCAGGTGGCCCAAGCCATCACGCTGGCGGGGGCCACACCGGTCTTTGCCGACATCAACTACTGGAGTGGCTGCCTCAGCCCCGACAAAGCCGCGCTGAAGCTGGGGCCCAAGACCCGCGCCATCCTGGCCGGCAACACCAACGGCCACCCCGCCGCCTGGCACGAGCTGCGTCAACTGGCCACTGCACACGGCGTGCACCTCATTGAAGACAGCACCGAGGCCCTGGGTTCGCGCTACCGGGGCCAGCAGGTGGGCACGTTTGGGGACGTGTCGGTGTTCGACTTTTCGCAACCCTCGGCGCTGTGCACGGGCGAAGGCGGCATGCTGGTGACCGACGACGACACCCTGGCCCACGAACTGCGCTACCTGCGCCAGCGCCGCCTGTCGGACCGCTCGTCGGTCTCGGTGGGCTCGCGCGTGCCATTGCAGGCGGGCATGAGTGAAATCACCGCGGCGCTGGGCCTGGCCCAACTGTCCGGGCTGGACGAGCGCCTGCTGGCACGCAAGCGGGTGGAAACCTGGTACCACCAGCAGATGCAGAGCTTTGAGGGCGTCAAGCCCCCCTACCTGGGTGAGGATGTGGACGAGGTCCACTGGATGCTTTACGTGGTCCACCTGGGCAAACGCTTCACCCGCAGTGCCCGCACCCAGATGATCGACGACCTGCTGTCGTGCGGCATTGAGTCCGCCGCGTACAGCCACCCCCTGCACCAGCAATTTTTTTACATGAACCAGGGTGAAGCCATTGGCCACAAACGCGGCGTACTGGCCGACACCGACCGCATTGGCGACCGCGCACTGGCCCTGCCCCTGCACAGCCGCCTGGATGCCGACCAGGTCAAGTACATCGTCACCACGCTCAAAGACACCGCGACCAACGTGGGCGCGGGTGCCGCCATCTACCTGTGAAGCGCCACTTGCCCCCCTTCCACACGCCCCTTGGAAAGCCCACCACCATGAACACCCCCCCTGCCGACAGCCTGGTTCCCGAGCTGGCCCGCCTGCTGGAGGCGGGCAGCCTGATCCCCTACCTGGGACCGGACATGCTCAGCCTGTGTCACCCCGTCACCGTGCCCGCCCTGCCCCTGCAGCTGGCCGACTTCATGACCAGCCGGGTCAGCGTGCCGCACAAAATCCGCAAGCGCCTGACCCAGGCGGCACAGTTCATCGAGAACTTCAAGCACCGCAAATCGGTGGTCCAGCTGATGAACGAGGCCTTTGCCACCACCCCAGAGCCCTCCGACCTGCACCGCGCCTTGGCCACCTGCGGCACCGGTCTGTGGGTGGACACCTGGTACGACGACACCCTGGCCACCGCCCTGGCCCAGACCCGACCTGCGGGTGACTGGGTACAGGTCCAGGGCCTGTCGCAATCCGAACACTTTGGCCGCTGGACAGGCGGCTACAGCGCCCAAGGCGACGCCCTGGCCGATGGCGACGCCCAGCCACCCGCGCCCGCCAAGCCACTGCTCTACAAACCCCTGGGAGGCCATGCGCCAGCGGGCAACTACCTGGTGTCCGACAGCGACTACGTGGAGGTGCTGACAGAAATCGACATCCAGACCCCCATCCCTGCAGCGGTCCAGGCCTGGCGCACGGGGCGCAGCTTTCTGTTCCTGGGCTGCCGCTTTGACGACCAGCTCACCCGCAGCTTTGCCCGCCAGATCATGAAGCGATCCAGTGACCAGCACTGGGCCGTGCTGCCCAATGAACCCACCCGCATGGAAGCCCGCTTTCTGCAAGAGCAGGGCATCACCCGCATTCCCCTGTCACTGGCCGATTTTGCGGCGCCACTGGTGGGGGCCTTGCGCCCCGCGCTGGCCGCCTGATGGCCTGCTTGCTCTCCTTTCCCAACCCCGTGCCTTTTGGCCACTTTGCACCATGACCACACTCACCGTTCTCCCCTCTGGCCACACCCACGAAGTGGCCGCCGGCACCACCCTGCTGCAAGCCCTGATGGCGGCTGGCGAACCCGTGAACCACAAATGCGACGGCCAGGCCAAGTGCGGCTCTTGCCACCTGTTTGTGCAGGAGGGCCGCAAAACCCTGTCCAAAATCCAGAAGCTGGAAAACGACATGCTCGACACCCTGGTGGGCATAGGTTCCAAGTCCCGCCTGGCGTGCCAGACCGTGCTGGGCACCGAACCCGTCACGGTGGAACTGCTCAGCTTCGTCTGAGTGCTGGACGCTGCGCTGGCCCAACGGTCCTGACCGCGCCCCCACACGCCCATTGCCCCTGACGGCACACACCCATGGCACCACCGAATCCACCCACCACCTCACCCATCGTCAGCGCGGCCCTGCTGGGGTTGATGGAACAGGCCGGGCTGGCGGTGGTGACCCTGACCGAGGGCCTGAGCGAAGCCGAGCTGCTGCGCTCGCGCCTGACGCGCACCGAAGTGCTGCGCCAGCTGCGTCGGCTGGCCGACAGTGCGGCCCTGCTGCCCGCGGACGTCAGGGCCAGGATGCCCGAGGCCGACTGGCCCGGTTGGGACCACCTGCGGCCCACCCTGCACGGCGACCCGGGCCCGCCGCTGGATGAGGTCCTGTGGGTGGCCGCCACATCGTTGGTGCCGGCACTGCTGCTGTGGCTGCGCGTGTACCAAACAAGTCACCCGGAACTGTTCCGCATGTCGGCCTGATCGCTGATGGTTGCCACAAAGCGCCCAAAGCGCCCGTCAACAATGAAGAGACTGCTATACATTTAATTTCATAGCAATCTCTTCATACACAGATTGCGGTGGACGGCATTTTGACGAAATTCACCGCACCCACCGCGATGCGACAGCACGCCCCAGGCCCACCCGATGGCGGTTGGCCCGGCGGGACAGATCAGATGTTTTTCTTGCCCTGCAGCAGCTTGGCCTTGTCGGAAGGGCTGTAGTGGTCCAGGTGGCCCTGGGCCGCAGCGGCGCGGCGGTTGGACAGGCGAATGGCCTCGATCTTGCCAAGCGGCGCGACCAGGGAAACGGTTTTCTCCAGTTCGGTGCTGGCGCAGCGGGGGCACGCGGGGGTGGCACCGTGGCGCACCAGCGCCTCAAACGGGTGGCCGCAGGCGCTGCAGCGGTAGTCGTACAAGGGCATGGGGTTCTCCGGATGGGCGTGGCAGGAATCGGTGGGGTCAGTGGCGGTGCGGCGCGCAGGTTTCACGGGGCGAGGTGCAGCCTTCCAGTGTGGGGGCGGGGAAGGCCTGACGATCCAGGCCCACCCAGGCGTGAACGCTGGCGGTGTCGAACCCCACGTGGCGCGTGCCGGTGTCGGTGCGCTGCATGAGCGGGCGGCGAATCAGCAGCGGCTCGGCCAGCAGCAGCGCCAAGGCGGCGTCACCCGACAGCGCTTCTGGCACGACCTCCCCACTTTTGACGCGGGGTGCCGCGCGGTTGAACCAGTCGGCCACCGGCAGCGGTGCCAGAAAGGCCAGCAGGTCGTCGCGGTGCCAGTGGGCCGTGAGCAGGTTGCGGCGCTCCAGGGTGTGGCCCGCAGCCTCCAGCGCGGCGCGTTGTCGGGCATTGCCCCCACAACCGGGCTTTTCATAAAAAACCAAATGGGTCACGGCGCTTTCTCCAGGTCGTTCAGGCCACGCGCCGGGTGGCGGTGCGCGGCAGTTGCCAACACGCCGAGGCCCCCCGACACAGCGGCCAGGGCGAGCAGGCCACTGGTCTGGTCGGTGACGGCTTGGCGGGTCTCGGGCTGCAGGCGGTTGAGCCAGCGCACGGGCAGCCGCGATGCCCCGCAGCGTGCCCCCGCCAACATGCCCACCAGGGCACCGGTGGTGTCGGCGTCGTCGCCCTGGTTGACGGTGGCCACCAGCGCCTCTTCAAAATCCTGGTGCAGCAGAAAATGGTGCAGCACGGTTTGCACGGTGTCCACCACATAGGCGGTGGCCCGCCCCCGGTAGGGGCGGAACGCGAACTGGGGGTGCTGAGCCACCCACTGCGCCACCCAGGCGTTGCACACGGCCATGTCTTGCCCCGCCAGCACCTGCCGCAGCAACTGGCCCAGGCCCAGCACGGCAGCATCGGACAGCGGGTGGTGGTGGGTGAGCCTGGCCTGTGCCAGCGACAGGCGCTCAAACGCATCCGCATCGTGCCAGGTGGCCAGCACCACGGGCAGGTTGCGCATGGCGGCACCGTTGCCACCATCGCCGTCGTTCAGGGGCCCGCTCAGGCTGCCCTCGTGCAGAAACCGCAGAATGCCCCGGCGACAGGTGTTGCCGCAGTCCACGGGCTTGCCCCGCCACCAACGCACAAAGGACTGACCGATGCCGTGCACCAGCGCATCGTCCCCTTGCGCATGGGCTTGCAGGGCCGTGACCCCACCGGCCAGCAGGGCGTCGCCCAGGGCCAGGCTCATGGTGGTGTCGTCGGTCACCTGGCCGCGCGCCAGTTTGAGCCAGCCGCCACCCACCATGTCGCGGTGCACGCCATGGGTGAGCTGAATTTCGCGCGGTCGCATGAACTCCACGGTGGCACCGAGGGCGTCGCCAATCGCCAGGCCCAGGTAGGCGCCCAGCGCGCGGTCCAGCAGGTCGCCGAGGGGTTCAGGCATAACGGGCCTCCACTTGCCATTGACCACCGAGCACCAGCACCTCCTGCTCACCGGCCAGCACCTGACCCGGCAGCAGGCCGGGAAACACCAGCACCTTGCAGGTGGGCACCTGGGCTTGAAAAATCCAGTCGCCAAAGCAACTGGCTTCGTCGCGCGACACGCTGAACGACACTAGGTTGTTCAACCGCACGGTGCAGCGCTTGTCGCTCAGGCGGCCATGCACCAGTTGCTCTTCGCATCGGTTGCTGCCCCGCCAAAGGGTCAGGTGTTGGTCGGCCAGGGTCGGCAGGGACAGGCGCATCGCCGGCCGGGCCAGTGCCCACTGGGCGTAGGCATACAGCAGATCAAGCTGCTGGTAGATGTTGTTGTTGTGGTAGCGGCTGGAGAGCTTTTCTTCCAGGTAAGCCAGCCAGACGGGCGAAGGAAAGCGGGCCAACACCGCTTTGTGGAAGCTGGGCACCAGGCCAAAACGGCTTTCCACCCAGCCCTTGAGCACGGCCCCCGCGGGACCGTTGGCGTCCATGCCCCAACCCTGCAGCAGTTTGCGCCAGCTGGAGCGCCAGCGCCGCTGCTCGGCGTGGCCCAGGCGGCTTTTGTCAGTGGGGTCGGGTTTGCGCAAGCCAAAACTGACGTCAAGGTAGTGCACAAACACCTCTCCCGCCTCGTTCAGTTGCTGGCATTTGTCCAGCAGCGCAAACAGGCCGGTGTGGGCCTCGCGCACGCCAGCGATGGCCAGCGGCACCGGGTGCTCATTGAACACGGCGCTGCCCAGCACCTGGGCGGGCACACCGACCAGGTTGGTGCTGTACCAGCGGTGGGGCTGGTCTTGCTCATGGTCGCAGTCCACGGTGCCGCGCCAGGCGGTATCAGACGGGGCGGTTTTCGTTGGGGTTGCGCACCGGCCCCATCAGCGTGAGGCCTTCGGCATAGGTGATGGTGTCGAAGGTGACGTCGTACTTGAGGGCGGCATCGGCCACGGCATCGAGTTTGCCGGCGGTGTCCTTCTTCTTGAGCTCGTTCTTTTCCAGGTACAGCAGGGCCAGCAGTTCGTTGTACACCGTGGACTCGTCAATGGGCAACACATAGAACATGGCGCCTTTGTAGGGCACCTGGTACTTTTTCGACAAATCGATGTTGTTGCAGAACAAAAAGTACTTGCCGCCTGCGCTCAGCGTGTCGCCCAGCACCTCGGCCACGTCCTTGAGGTGTTCGAAGCTCAACAAGTAGCCCGCAAAAAAGGGCAACTGCTGGTCTCCCACCTGCGACACGGCCATGACCTGGTCGCAGGTCAACTCCGGGGGTCGCGCCTCGTCGGCCAGCTTGGCCGAGAAGCGCAGGGCCAGCTCACCGCGAAAGCCCATGCGGCCAGGCTTTTTGGTGGGTGCTTTGTGCACAGGGTTGAGAAGACGGCCCTCCTGCTCCAGGCGAGCAAAGGCGGTGTCGGCAATTTCGGTGCGTTCCAGGGTGGCGGTCATGGGGAGTCCTTGGGTTGGTTGGAAGGTCAGTGAAGGCATGCGTGGTCTGACACCCCATTTGTCAGCAATGAACGTACCAGCCCCACCGCAGCGGTGCGGCGCAGCAAACGCGACACAAACCCGATGGGCGGCCCCGGACTCGGGCGGTTTCGCGACGCGCAAGGGGCGGTTTGTCGGGAACCGTACACAGGCCATGACCGCCATCCACTTCCCCCCTGTTTTGCCAATTTCTCCTTTAACAACAACAACTTGCGTGCAGAAACACCCAGCCGGTCAGGCCTGGCACGGAAGCTGCGGAGGGGGCAGTGCGCGGACACAAGTCCGGCCGATGCGTGATCCACAAGAAGAAGACCTATAGGCACGTCAGGCTGAGCTGGTCGCGGCTACGCAACCTTGGTTCTCAACCCTTCCTGAATGGAGTATGCAAATGGCTAAACTTCGGCAAATCGCCTTCTACGGCAAAGGTGGCATCGGCAAATCCACCACTTCCCAAAACACACTGGCTGCGCTGGCGGAAATGGGTCAAAAGATCCTGATCGTCGGTTGCGACCCCAAGGCGGACTCCACCCGCCTGATCCTGCACGCCAAGGCCCAGGACACCATCCTGTCGCTGGCCGCTGAAGCCGGTTCGGTGGAGGACCTGGAGCTGGAAGACGTGATGAAGATCGGCTACCGCGACATCCGTTGCGTCGAGTCCGGTGGCCCTGAGCCCGGCGTGGGCTGCGCCGGCCGCGGTGTGATCACCTCCATCAACTTCCTGGAAGAAAACGGCGCCTACGACGGCGTGGACTACGTCTCCTACGACGTGCTGGGTGACGTGGTGTGCGGCGGCTTCGCCATGCCCATCCGCGAGAACAAGGCGCAGGAAATCTACATCGTCATGTCCGGCGAGATGATGGCCATGTACGCGGCCAACAACATCTCCAAGGGCATCCTGAAGTACGCCAACAGCGGTGGCGTGCGCCTGGGCGGCCTGGTGTGCAACGAGCGCCAGACCGACAAGGAGCTGGAGTTGGCCGAGTCCCTGGCCAAGATGCTGGGCAGCCGCCTGATCCACTTCGTGCCCCGCGACAACATCGTGCAACACGCTGAACTGCGCCGCATGACCGTGCTGGAGTACGCCCCCGACAGCAAACAGGCACAGGAATACCGCACCCTGGCCCAGAAGGTCCACGGCAATGCCGGCAACGGCACCATCCCCACCCCCATCACCATGGACCAGCTGGAAGACCTGCTGATGGAGCACGGGATCATGAAACAGGTCGACGAGTCCGAAGTCGGCAAAACCGCCTCCGAATTGGCCGCCTGACAGGCCAACGGCGCGCCTGCTGGCCCCAGGGCCGTGTGCCTTGGCCAGCGGGCGCTCCTGCCCCCCCACACAACACCACTGGAGTGATCCCATGACTGCCACCGTAGAAGAGCGCAAGGCCACGAACAAGGCCCTGATCGATGAAGTGCTGAAGGCCTACCCCGAAAAAATGGCCAAGCGGCGCGCCAAACACCTGGGGACGTTCGAAGAGGGCAAGCCCGACTGCGGCGTCAAGTCCAACATCAAGTCGCTGCCCGGCGTCATGACCATCCGGGGCTGCGCCTATGCCGGCTCCAAAGGCGTGGTCTGGGGCCCCATCAAGGACATGATCCACATCAGCCATGGCCCCGTGGGCTGCGGCCAGTACAGCTGGGCGGCCCGCCGCAACTACTACATCGGCACCACGGGCATAGACAGCTTCGTGACCATGCAGTTCACGTCGGACTTCCAGGAAAAAGACATCGTGTTCGGCGGCGACAAAAAGCTGGACAAGATCATCGACGAGATCCAGGAGCTGTTCCCGCTGAACAAGGGCATCTCCATCCAGTCGGAGTGCCCCATTGGCCTGATCGGTGACGACATCGAAGCCGTGTCCAAGAAAAAGAGCAAAGAGTACGAAGGCAAGACCATCGTGCCGGTGCGCTGCGAAGGTTTCCGTGGGGTGAGCCAGTCGCTGGGCCACCACCTGGCCAACGACGCCATCCGCGACTGGGTGTTTGACCGCACCGACCCCAACAAGCGCCCCGAGTTTGTCTCCACCCCGTATGACGTGGCCATCATCGGCGACTACAACATCGGTGGCGACGCCTGGTCCAGCCGCATCCTGCTGGAAGAAATGGGCCTGCGCGTCATCTCCCAGTGGTCCGGCGACGGCTCCATTGCCGAGATTGAAAACACGCCCAAAGCCAAACTCAACGTGCTGCACTGCTACCGCTCGATGAACTACATCAGCCGGCACATGGAAGAGAAGTACGGCATTCCATGGGTGGAATACAACTTCTTCGGCCCCACCATGATCGAGAAAAGCCTGCGCGAAATCGCTGCGCACTTCGACGACACCATCAAGGCCAATGCCGAGAAAGTGATCGCCAAGTACAAGCCGCTGATGCAGGCCGTCATCGACAAATACAAACCCCGCCTGCAAGGCAAGACCGTGATGCTGTACGTGGGTGGCCTGCGCCCCCGCCACGTCATCGGTGCCTATGAAGACCTGGGGATGGAAGTGGTGGGCACGGGCTACGAGTTCGGCCACAACGACGACTACCAGCGCACCACGCACTACATCAAGGACAGCACCTTGATTTATGACGACGTGACCGGCTACGAGTTTGAGCACTTCGTGGACAAGGTCAAGCCCGATCTGGTGGGTTCGGGCATCAAGGAAAAGTACGTGTTCCAGAAGATGGGCGTGCCCTTCCGCCAGATGCACAGCTGGGACTACTCCGGCCCCTACCACGGCTACGACGGCTTTGCCATCTTCGCCCGTGACATGGACATGGCCATCTCCAGCCCGATCTGGGGCCTGACCCAGGCACCCTGGAAAAAAGCCGCCTGACACCCGGTTGCGCCCCCCTGCCCGGCACCGCGACGGGGCCAGGTGGGGTCCACCGCCCTTGCCACCTTTCACTTTCTGGAGTTTTCCATGCCCCAATCAGCCGACAAGATCCTCGACCACGAACTGCTGTTCCGTGAGCCCGAATACCAAGAACTGCTGGCCAACAAAAAGGCCCAGTTCGAGTTTGGTCACGGCGACGACACCGTCAAACAAATCGTCGAGTGGACCAAAACCGAAGACTACAAACAGAAGAACTTCGCCCGCGACTCGCTCTCGGTCAACCCCGCCAAGGCCTGCCAGCCACTGGGGGCCGTGTATGTGGCCAATGGCTTCGCCAAAACCCTGAGTTTTGTGCATGGCAGCCAGGGCTGCGTGGCCTATTACCGCTCGCATTTCAGCCGCCACTTCAAGGAACCCACGTCCTGCGTCAGTTCGTCCATGACGGAAGACGCTGCCGTGTTTGGTGGCCTGAACAACATGGTCGATGGCCTGGCCAACGCCTACAACCTGTACAAGCCCGACATGATTGCGGTGTCCACCACCTGCATGGCCGAGGTGATTGGCGATGACTTGAACGCCTTCATCAAGACCAGCAAGGAAAAAGGCAGCGTGCCCGCCGAGTTCGACGTGCCCTTTGCCCACACCCCCGCCTTCGTGGGCAGCCACATCACCGGCTACGACAACGCCCTGGCCGGCGTGCTGGCCCACTTCTGGGACGGCAAGGCCGGCACCACCGAGAAGCTGGTGCGCGTGCCCGACGAGAGCATCAACTTCATCGGGGGCTTCGACGGTTTCGTCGTGGGCAACATGAAGGAAATCCGCCGCATCTTCGACCTGTTCGGCGTGAAGGTGAACGTGCTGTGCGATCCGTCCGGCAACTGGAACACCCCCACCGATGGCCAGTTCCGCATGTACGAAGGCGGCACCACCAAAGAGGAGGTGATTGCCGGTTTGCACGCCAAGGCCACCATCGTGTTCCAGGAGTTCTGCTGCGAGAAAACCAGCAAACTGATCGAAGAGCACGGCCAGGAAGTGGTGCGCCTCAACGCCCCTGTGGGCGTGGCGGGCACCGATGCCTTCCTGATGGCCATTTCCCGCCTCACCGGCAAGCCCATTCCCGCCCAGCTGGAGCTGGAACGTGGCCAGCTGGTGGATGCCATGGCCGACAGCCAGGCCCACCTGCACGGCAAGCGCTATGCCCTGTACGGCGACCCCGACCAGATGCTGGGCTACACCCAGTTCCTGCTGGAACTGGGGGCCGAGCCCGCCCATGTGCTGGCCACCAACGGCAACGAAGTCTGGGCCAGCAAGGTGCAGGCGCTGTTCGACGCATCGCCCTACGGCGCGGGCTGCAAGGTGTACCCCAAGCGCGACCTGTGGCACCTGCGCTCGCTGCTGTTCACCGAGCCGGTGGATTTCCTGATCGGCAACACCTACGGCAAGTACCTGGAGCGCGACACCAAGACGCCACTGGTGCGCATGGTGTTCCCCATCTTCGACCGCCACCACTACCACCGCTACCCCACCTGGGGCTACGAGGGCGGCCTGCGCATGCTGGTGACGCTGCTAGACGAGTTCTTCGAGACGCTGGACGCCAACACCATCTTGACGGCCAAGACCGATTACTCCTACGACATCATCCGCTGAACGTGCCCCGTGAAAGCCGGCGGGCAACACCCGTCGGCTTGTTTCCCCACATCAACCATCTCCCACATCCCCACCATGGCCAACGTGACCTTCAGCTCCCCGAGCATGAAAAAAGACCTGACGGTGTACGCCGTCGCCGGTGACACCAAAACCCTGTTGTCGGTCGCCAAGGCCCACAACGTGCCCCTGCACTTCGAATGCGAAAACGGCGAGTGCGGCTCCTGCCAGGTGGAGGTATCGGTGCTCTCCAACCACACGCCCACCGGCGTGGCCCTGACCGAAAAAGAGAAAACCGTGCTGCGCTACGCTGGCAAGATCACGGCCGAGCAGATTGCCGATGCGGAGACCAAAGACCTGCCCCCACCCTGGCGGCTGGCCTGCCAGTTGGTGGTTCGCCACGAAGACATCCTGGTCAAGTTCTGACCATGACCGCCACCCTCGTCAAAACCACCCTGGATGGCCGCCGGGTGGAGGTCATCGACGGCTGGGTTTGTCTGGCCGGTGCCCGTGAGGCCGACAGCCTGGTGCCGCTCATGGAGCACCCCAACCGCCAGGCCATTGCCCAGCAGGTGCCGGGTGCCACACACGTGGCGGGTCGCCTGCCGCTGACGCACCAGGAAGCCGCCATCGCGCAGTCGGCCATGACCGAGGCCCAGCGCCACTTCGATGCCAGCCCGGCAGGCATCACCCAGCGCATCCGCCGCACCGTGTGGGCCAAATCGCTGGCCGACGGTGTGGAGTGACCACCACCCCCACCGGGAGCGGACCATGATTCATGTGGTGGAACTGCCCTTGCACGCCAAACCCCGGGTGTGGTTTGCCTATGGAGACGACGATCTGGAACGCAAGGTACTGGCCGACGACCCACTGCCCGCCTGGGAAGTGCACGACGAAATCAGTGCCCAGGCGCTGCTGGAGGCCGCTGGCCATGCCAGCGTCACCGCAGAGGCCAGGGCCCAATTTCCGGCGCTGTGCCAGCTGGGTGACCTGCACGGCTGGGAGACCCCTCTGTACCGGGCTGACCACCTGCTGGGTCGGGGCATGTTGCGCCCCCAGCCCGTGACCCTGCGCCAGGCCCTGACCGCGGCCTTGGAAGCCAGGGGCCATCCCTGCCACATTTTCTGGAACGACCGCGATGCCGTGGCGGCTTCAGAGGGCAGCCACCCCCAGCTGGGCGAACGCCATCAGTGGCGCGCCCGACACGCCCTGCACGAACAACTCGTGGCGCTGGAAGTGGTGGCCGACGACGCATAAGGACACCCCATGCTGCACCGCATGCAAGCCGACATCCTGCAAGTGCGTGGACAGGCCATTGCCATGCTGCTGGCCGAAATGCAGAGCGAAGCCGAGCTGTTTGCCAGCCCCGCCACGCTGCAATGTGTGGAGGCGGAGCTGCTGGTGATGGCACAGACCCTGGCCCACCTGGCCGCGCCCCTGCATGACCGCCTGCCCACGCTCGACTGGCACGGCTGGCAACACCTGCACCACCTGCTGGAACACCAGCTGCAACCCCGGCGTGAGGCGGTGTGGTACGGCATACAGGCCCTGGTGCCCGCCACGCTGGCACTGGTGGCACAGCTGCGCCGCCAGGAGCCCCAGTGGTTCGGCAACGACTATTGACACACAAGGAAAAGCCCCATGGACAACGTAGAAGAATTTCTGGCCCACGCCGTTCAGCTGGAAACCGATGCCGCACTGCGCTTTGGCCAGCTCGCCGATGCCATGCAGTCGGCGGGCAACCGCGAGGTCAGCCAGCTGTTTCGCCGGCTGGCCCACTACTCGCAGCTGCACCTTGCGGATGCCAAGGAAAGGGCGGGGTTTCGCCAGTTGCCTGCGCTGTCACAGACCACCTTCCGCTGGCCCGACATCGAGAGCCCTGAGTCGGCGGCCATCTGGGCCACCGACCCCTTCGTGGGCCGCGAGGAGGCCCTGCAAGTGGCCCTGGATGCGGAGACCGCCGGTCTGAACTACTACACCGATGTCATGAACACCACGCAAGACCCCGAAATCCGGGCCTTTGCCAGGGAGTTCTCGGAGGAAGAGGCCGAACACGTCGCCGAACTGCAGCGCTGGATCGCCCTGCACAAGGCGGGTGCGCCTTTGCCCACCGACCACTGAGTGCGCCCCGGCGCGGGTTGTCGGGGTGTCGCCAATCGGCTGTCGCAAACCCGCCAAACCCGCCGCCCAAAGGACCAGAACACCGTCCATCAACGCCGCAAACCCCTGCGATGGACCCAAAACGGGCCTTTTCGGGCGCTTGAAAAGCTGGCACCAAACCTGCGATGCAGGGTTAACCCACCCGTCAGGAGCCGTCCATGTCTGTTTCGCTCAAAGCCAAAATTGCTGAAGTGTTCGACGAACCCGGTTGCGACAAAAACCAGGGCAAAAGCGAGAAAGAACGCAAAAAGGGCTGCACCAAGCAGCTGGCACCCGGTGCCGCCGCCGGGGGTTGTGCGTTTGACGGTGCCAAGATTGCCCTGCAGCCGGTGGTGGACGTTGCCCACCTGGTGCACGGCCCCATTGCCTGCGAGGGCAACTCCTGGGACAACCGGCACAGCGCCTCGTCGGGCTCAACCATCTACCGCACGGGCTTCACCACCGACATCAACGAGCTGGATGTGATTTACGGCGGTGAAAAGCGGCTGTTCAAGTCCATCCGCGAGATCATCGACAAGTACGACCCCCCTGCGGTGTTTGTTTACCAGACTTGCGTCACGGCCCTGGTGGGCGACGACATCGAGGTGGTGTGCAAGCGCGCCAGCGAAAAGTTTGGCAAACCCGTCATCCCGGTCAATGCCCCTGGTTTTGCAGGCCCCAAGAACCTGGGCAACAAGCTGGGTGCCGAGGCACTGCTGGATCACGTCATTGGCACGGTCGAGCCAGCGTTCACCACGCCATACGACATCAACATCATTGGCGAATACAACCTGGTGGGTGAGCTGTGGCAGGTCAAGCCGCTGCTGGACGCGCTGGGCATCCGCATCCTGTCGTGCATCTCGGGCGATGGCCGCTACAACGACATCGCCAGCGCACACCGCGCCAAGGTGAACATGATGGTCTGCTCCAAGTCGATGATCAACATCGCCACCAAGATGGAGCAGCGCTGGGGCATCCCGTACTTCGAGGGCTCGTTCTACGGCATTGGCGACATGAGCGACACGCTGCGCCAGATCGCCCGCCTGCTGGTGCAGCAAGGGGCAGAGGCCGACCTGATGACGCGCACCGAGCGGCTGATCGAGGTGGAAGAGGCCCGTGCCTGGAAACGCATTGCCCAATACAAGGCCAGGCTCACCGGCAAGCGCGTGCTGCTCATCACCGGCGGGGTCAAGTCCTGGTCCGTGGTGGCGGCGCTGCAAGAAGCGGGCATGGAAATTGTCGGCACCAGCGTCAAAAAGAGCACCAAGGAAGACAAGGAAAAAATCAAGGACATCATGGGAGAGGGGGCCGACGCCCACATGATCGACGACATGACCCCGCGCGAGATGTACGCCATGCTGCGCGACGCGCGGGCCGACATCATGCTCTCGGGTGGGCGCAGCCAGTTCGTGGCACTCAAGGCCCGCATGCCTTGGCTGGACATCAACCAGGAACGCCACCACCCCTATGGCGGCTATGAGGGCATGGTGGAACTGGTGCACGAGATCGACCGCGCCATCTTCAACCCCGTGTGGCAACAGGTGCGCATTCCGGCCCCCTGGGGCGACGACGGCGACACCCTCGCCACGCCCCTGGTGCCATCGGCCAGCCTGCCTGCGGCGCAGGCCGTGGTGCCCGCCACAGCGGACGGCCCTGTGGGCGACTGGCTCAGCAACGTGGCTGCACGGGCCATGGGCCTGGAGCCCGAAGAAGTGCCCGCTGCCTGAGCCCCGCACAACCCGCCCCTGCGCCCCATTCCCCCAGGAGTTGCCCCATGGCCCAAGTCGTCGAGTCCAAAAAAGCCTGCAGCGTCAACCCGCTCAAGATGAGCCAACCCCTGGGGGCCAGTTTTGCCTTTCTGGGCCTGGACGCCTGCATGCCTGTCATGCACGGCTCGCAAGGCTGCACCTCGTTTGCGCTGGTGTTGCTGGTGCGCCATTTCAAGGAGGCCATTCCGCTGCAAACCACCGCCATGAACGAGGTCACCTCCATCATGGGCGGCTACGACAACCTGGTCGCGGCGCTGCTCAACATCCGCCAGCGCAATGCGCCCAAAATCATCGCCATCTGCTCCACCGGCCTGACGGAAACCAAGGGCGATGACGTGGACGGCTACCTGGTCACCGCCCGCCAGCGCCACCCTGAGCTGGCCGACACCGAAATCGTCCACGTCTCCACCCCCGACTACGTGGGGGCCTTCCAGGATGGCTACCAGCACGCCGTCACGGCCATCGTGAAGACCCTGGTCAAGCCGCTGCCGGTGCAGGCGCAGCAGGTCACGCTGCTGCCAGGCTGCCACCTGTCACCCGGCGACATCGACGAGTTGCGCGACATCATCCAGTCATTCGGGCTGCGGGTGGTGGTGCTGCCCGACCTGTCGGGCTCGTTGGACGGTCACATTCCGCCCGACTGGCGCGGCACCACGCTGGGCGGCACGTCGCTGGAAGACATACGCGCGGCGGGGGCCTCGGTGTGCACGCTGGGCGTGGGTGAACACACCCGCGAAGCGGCGCAGGCCCTGCAAGACATTGCAGGCACGCCCTTTGAGGTGTTCGAGCGCCTGACCGGCGTGGCGCCCAATGACCGCCTGCTGCAGCGCCTGGCCCAGCTCTCGGGTCGCCCCGTGCCCGCCAGGTACCGCCGTCAGCGCAGCCAGTTGCTGGACGCCATGCTGGACGGCCACTTCTACACCGGGGGCATGAAAGTGGCCATCGGTGCCGAGCCCGACCTGCTGCTGGCCATCGGCGGCCTGCTGCACGACATGGGGGCGGAGCTGCGCTGCTGCGTCAGCACCACGCCGTCGCCCGCCCACGCCCTGCTGCCCACCGACAAGGTGGTGCTGGGCGACCTGGAGGACCTGGAGCGCGGCGCCACCGATTGCGATCTGCTCATCACCCACGCCCATGGCCGTCAGGCCGCCGAGCGCCTGGGCAAGCCACTGATGCGGGTGGGCTTTCCGGTGTTCGACCGGCTGGGCAATGCCCACCGCTGCCAAGTGGGCTACCGCGGCAGCATGAACCTGATTTTTGAAGTGGCCAACCTCATGATCGACCAGATTCCCCACCACCATGCCAGCGACTGGCCCCTGACCCCGGAGGCCAGCCGGGCCGCCGCCCGCACCACCCCACCGGTGCCGACGGCAGCCGCACCCATCAACGGCTTGTCGGCGGCCAGCGCCTGAGCCCCCACCTTTTACCCCCCAAGGAGTGCACCATGAAAATTGCCTTCGCCACCCAGGACAAAGTGCGTGTGGACGCGCACTTCGGCTGGGCCAAAAGCCTTGTTGTCTACGACGTCACCCCCCAGGGACACCGCTTTGTCGAGAGTTTCGAGTTTGGCGACAAGCTCGAAGAAGACGGCGATGAAGACAAACTCGCGCCCAAGCTCGACGCCATCAAAGACTGCGCCATCGTGTACGTGGCCGCCATCGGCGGCTCGGGCGCGGCGCGTGTGGTGGCCCTGAAGATTCACCCCATCAAGGTGCCCCAGCCCGAACCCATCCTGGACATTCTGGACAAGCTCCAGCAGGTGCTCAATGGCACGCCTCCGCCCTGGCTGCGCAAAGCCATGGCCAAGGACGGCGAGCGCCAGTTCGATTTTGAAGAAGACGAGGTCCCCCATGTCTGAGACGCTGGCCACCGCTGCCCCCCTGGCCCCCGATGCCACCGACCTGGAGCACCTGGGCTCCCCCTTTGTCCAGCAGCTCATCAAGCAGATGCGCGCCCAGGACACGCACGGCACCTGGGACGGCAAAACCGACCTGGCACTGCTCAAGCCCTTCATCCTGACGCCCGAGGAGCGGCGGGCCCTGCCCATCATGGGCGACCCCGACCCAGAGGTCCTGTGGCACCTGGAGCTGTTCTACAACGCCATTGCCGTGGCCATTGAGCGCGAAACCGGCCAGATGGTGTCGCCCATGATGAAGATGAGCCACGAAGGTTTTGGCCGCATGGTGCTGATCGCGGGCCGCCTGGTGGTGGTGAACAAGCAGCTGCGCGATGTGCACCGCTTCGGTTTTCCGTCGCTGGCCAAGCTGGCCGAGGCGGGCAACAAGTTCCTGACCGAAGCCGTCACCATGATCCGCACCTACCCCGACGTGGCGCAGTACGGTGCCTGAACCCGGAGCCTGAGATGAACACACCCGCCCCCGACGAACTC
>PNML01000060.1 GCA_013823635.1 Polaromonas sp.
TGGTGAGCGTGGCCAGGCCCAAAAAGTCGAACTTGACCAGGCCCACGGCCTCCACGTCGTCCTTGTCGTACTGGCTGACGGCCGAGGTGCTGCCCGGCTGCTGGTACAGCGGGCAAAAGTCGGTCAGCTTGCCTGGTGCAATCAGCACACCCCCGGCGTGCATGCCGATGTTGCGGGTCATGCCCTCCAGTTGCTGCGCCAGCTCGATCAGGGTTTTGACATCCTCCTCCTGCGCAATGCGGCGGGCCAGCTCGGGCTCCATGGCGATGGCGTAGTTGTTTTTGTCGCCGTCTTTGGGCGGGTCGGGCGGGTATTGCAGTGTGACGCTCATGCCCGGTTTGTTGGGTATCAGCTTGGAAATGCCATCGCAAAAACCATAGCTGAAGTCCAGCACCCGGCCCACGTCGCGGATGGCGGCGCGCGCGGCCATCGTGCCGAAGGTGGCGATCTGGCTCACGGCGTTTTTGCCGTATTTGTCCTTCACATAGTCGATCACCCGGTCGCGGTTGGACTGGCAAAAGTCAATGTCGAAGTCGGGCATGGACACCCGCTCGGGGTTCAGGAAACGCTCGAAAAGCAGGTTGTACTGCAGCGGGTCCAGGTCGGTGATGAGCAGCGCGTAGGCCACCAGCGAGCCCGCGCCCGAGCCCCGGCCCGGCCCCACCGGGCAGCCGTTTTCCTTGGCCCACTTGATGAAGTCCGACACGATGAGGAAATAACCCGGGAACCCCATCTTCAAGATGGTGTTCAGCTCGAACTCCAGGCGCTCCACGTAGCGTGGGCGCTGGGCCTCCCGCTCCGCCTCTTTGGGGTAGAGGTGCAACAGGCGGGCCTTGAGCCCTTCGTGCGAGACGTGGCGGAAGTAATCCTCCACCGACATCACCACCCCGTCCACCGGCGGTATCGGGAAATCGGGCAGCTGGGGCTTGCCCAGCACCAGTGTCAGGTTGCAGCGGCGGGCAATTTCCACCGTGTTGGCCAGCGCGCTGGGCACATCGGCAAACAGCGCCTGCATCTGCTCGCTGCTTTTGAAATACTGCTCGCGGGTGAAACGGCGCACCCGTCGGTTGTTGGCCAGAATTTCGCCGTCGGAAATGCACACGCGCGCCTCGTGCGCCTCGTACCCGTCTGGCGTCAGAAACTGGGCCGGGTGGGTGGCCACCACGGGCAGTCCCAGGCGAGCCGCCAGTTGCACGGTGGACACCACCACGCGCTCGTCGTCCGGGCGACCGGCGCGCTGCAGCTCCAGGTAAAAGCGGTGGGTGAACACATGGGCCGCCGTCAGTGCCAGGTCGGCCGCGCGCCCTTCATCCCCGGCCAGCAGGGCCTGGCCCATGGGGCCTGCGGCGGCGCCGCTGAGCAGGATGAGGCCTTCGTTCAGCTCCTGCAGCCACTCCCAGGTCAGCACCGCCTGGTCGCGCTGCACGTTCTGTGTCCAGCCCCGGGCCAGCAACTCGCTCAGGTTGAGGTAGCCCTGGTGGTTTTGCACCAGCAGCAGCACACGCGGCAAGGCCTGGGCGTTGGGTGGAACGGGTTGGCCAGGCAGCAAGGCATCGGGGCCGCCCAGGCCCTGCACCAGCACCTCGGCACCCAGCACCGGTTTGACACCGGCGCCCCGAGCGGCCTTGTAGAACTTGATGGCGCCAAACAGGTTGGACAGGTCGCTCAAGGCCAGGGCGGGCTGGCCATCGGCAGCGGCCGCGGCCACCACCTCGTCGATTCTCAGGGTACCGTCAACGACGGAAAACTCGGTGTGCAGGCGCAGGTGAACAAACATGCACCGGATTGTAGGCAGCCCCTCCACCCGAGGCGGCCCCACCGTCAGTCGCGCAGGATCAGCAGGATTTCGGAGTGGAACTCGCGGCTGTAGAGCACCGCCACCACCAACACCGTGGCCACCACCATGGCCAGGGGTGAAAAAAACCAGGCCAGCGCCGCGAAGGAAAAGTAGTAGGCCCTCAGCCCGTCGTTGAAGGTTTCTGCGGCCAGGCCCACCACGGTGGCAGCCTTGTGGGCGTAGGCCTCGCGGTCGGCCTGCCCGGACTCGAACGCCTCAGGCTCGGGCATGGCGCCAATCAGCAGCGACACAAAGGTGTACTGGCGCATGCACCACGAAAACCGGAAAAACGCATACACAAAAATGGCCACCAGCAGCACCAGCTTGAACTCGAACACCGGCAAACTGGTGGAATGGGCAAAGGGCAGGTCGCGCACCAGTTCCACTGCCTTGTCGGTGGTGCCCAACACTGCCAGCAGTCCCCCGATGATGAAGATGGTGGTGCTGGAAAAAAACGAGGGCGTGTTCGACAGGCTCTGGTTGATGATGCCGTCGAGCATGCGCGGGTTGCGGTAGGTGGCCTGCAGCATCCAGCGGGCGCGGTACTGGTTGGTGGTGGCCAGCAGCGTGCGTTTGCGCACACCCATGCTGCGTGCAAACTGGGCATAGCCCACCCACAGGCCCAAGAAACAAGCCATGGCCAGCCAATCGGCCCAGGGCATCCACGCAATGAGGTTCATGGGGCGATGTTAAGCGGCCGACGGGCCCGGTGCAGCACCTGAACTGGCCCAACGGCCGCCCGACATCACTTCAGCAGCCCTTCCGCTTTCATGGCGGCCTGCACGCCAGGGCGTGCCGCCACCCGGGCGCGAAACGCCACCAGGTTCGACAGGCCCGCGATGTCCATGCCCACAAAAGCCGTCCAATTGCTGACGGTGAACAGGTAAGCATCGGCCACCGTGAAGGTGCTGCCCTGCAAATGGTCTTGGCCCGCCAGTTGGGCGTCGACCCAGGTCAGGCGCTGCATCAGCCGTTCTTTGACGGACGGCTTGTAATCGGCCGGTGTGTTTGGCGCAAACAACGGGCTGAAGCCCTTGTGCAGTTCGGTGCCGATGAAGGTCAGCCACTCCTGCTGCTTGTAGCGCTCCCAACTGCCATGGGCCGGTACCAGCCCGGTGGCGGGCACCTGGTCGGCCACGTATTGGCCGATGACAGGGCCCTCATGCAAGGTACGTCCATCGTCCAGCACCAGAAACGGCACATAGCCCAAGGGGTTGATGGTGAGGTAGTCGGTCCCGTCGGCCAGTTTTTTGGTTTTGGTGCTGGCCATCACCGCCTCGAAAGGCAGACCGGATTCGTGCAGCATAATGTGCGGCGCCAGCGAGCAGGCGCCGGGGGAGTAATACAGTTTCATGGGTTCCTTGGCGTTGTTGGAAACAAACGGCAGGCGGTTGGCCAGGCCTTCAGCCTTTGAGGCGGGCGGTGACCTCGGCCACGCGCGCACCGAACAGGCGGGCGGTTTCCAGGTCGCCGGGCAGCATTTCGTGGGCCCCGGCATCGGATGGGCTCTGCGCCATGGCACCGGCAAACGACCCGACGTAGTTCACATCGTTGCGCTGCGCGGCCTTGCTGTTGGCGGGCATCAGGCCCGTGCCCACCCAGATGCCACTGTGCTGCATGGCCAGGGTGAACAGGTAGTGCAGGGTGGAGTGTTTGTCGCCGTTCATGGTGGCGCTGTTGGTGAAGCCGGCAAACACCTTGTCTTTCCAGGCCTGGGTGAACCAGGCTTTGCTGGAGGCATCGGCGAATTTCTTGAACTGCCAGCTCACCGAGCCCATGTAGGTGGGGCTGCCCATGATGATGGCGTCGGCCGCGTTCAGCGTGCCCCAGCCCTCATCGGTCACGTTGCCGTCGGCGTCCACGGCCACCAGCTCCGCGCCAGCCCCATCGGCCACCGACTGCGCCATGCGCTGCGTGTGGCCGTAACCCGAGTGATAAACCACTGCAATTTTTGCCATTGAAAGTACTCCTCAAAAAAATGCGCCCAGGGCAACACGCCTGGCGCAAGGCTCACCAAAAATTTTGCCCGCTGCCCAGTGGCCCTTCAGGCCAGCAGGTCAAACACCAGCACCTCGGCATCCACGCCATCGGTCAGTGTCAGTTCGGCCTCGTGTGACAGCGCCAGCGCATCGCCTGTTTGCAGCACCTGGCCATTCACCTTCAGCTGCCCCTTGACCAGGTGCACGTAGGCCTTGCGGGCGGGGTCCAGCGCCAGGGCGGCGCGCTCGGCGCCGTGGAACAGGCCGGCATACAGCCGCGCATCGGCGTGGATGGTGACGGAGCCATCCTGGCCATCGGGCGAAGCCACCAGCCGCAGGCGCCCACGTTTGTCGGCGTCGGGGAAGCGGGTCTGCTCATAGCTGGGGGTGACGCCCCGCACATTGGGCTCAATCCAGATCTGCAACAGGTGCGTGCTGCCATCGGCCAGGTGGTTGAACTCGCTGTGCCGAACACCGCTGCCGGCACTCATGCGCTGCACCTCGCCGGGGGCAATGCTTTCCACGTTGCCCATGCTGTCCTTGTGCGCCAACTCACCCCGCAGCACGTAGGTCACGATTTCCATGTCGCGGTGGCCGTGGGTGCCAAAGCCAGTGCCAGGCGCCACCACGTCTTCGTTGATGACACGCAGGTTGCCCCATCCCATCCAGGCGGGGTCAAAGTAGTCGGCAAAAGAAAACGAATGGGCACTTTGCAGCCAGCCGTGGTCGGCATGGCCACGGTCGCTGGCGCGTCGGATCGTCATCATGGCTGGGGTTCCTTTCCTGGCGGTGGGCTGGTTGGGTTCTGCACCTCGCATGGGGAGTATTGTGGGTCGCACCACACCGCCACAGCGCGCAGGCGTTTGATGGCATCATTCAAACCCATTGAATAGAAATGGGATGACCATGCAGAAAAAAGGGAATCTTTCCGACGCAATCACGCCTCGCCACACCCCGTCGGTGCGGGCGGTGCTGTCGCCCGAAAACCTGGCGCTCATCGAGGCCGTCACCCGCACTGGCAGCATGGCGGCGGCGGCGCGCGAGTTGGGACTGGTGCCCAGCGCCCTGACCTACCGGGTGCGCCAGGTCGAAGACGCCCTGGACGTGCTGCTGTTCGACCGCAGCGCCCGCCAGGCGCGCATCACCCCGGCGGGGGCCGAACTGCTGCGCAGCGGCGAACACCTGCTGCGCGAGCTGGACGCCGTGGCCCTGCGCGTCAAGCGTGTGGCCACCGGGTGGGAGCCCCAGTTCACGGTGGCGGCGGACAACCTGATTTCACGCAGCACGCTGTTTGAACTGTGCGAGGCGTTCTACGAACTGGGCGCCCCCACCCGGCTGCGCTTGCGGGAAGAGACCATGACCGGCACGCTGGAGTCACTGATCAGCGGCAAATCCGACCTCGCCCTGGGCGTGACCACCGACGGCAGCGCTTATGCGGGCTTTCAGTCACTGCCCCTGGGCGAAGTGCCCTTTGTGTTCGCCGTGGCGCCGCACCACCCCCTGGCCCAGTTGCCCGAGCCCCTGACCGACGCCCTGATCGGCCAGCACCGGGTGGTGGCCGTGGCCGACACCACGCAACGCGGCAGCGGCCTGTCCATCGGGCTGCTGTCGGGCCAGGAGGTGCTGACCGTGCCCACCATGGAGCACAAGCTGCAGGCCCAGTTGCGGGGCATTGCCTGTGGTTTTCTGCCACTGCCCATGGCCCAGGTCCATGCCGAAGCCGGTCGACTGGTGCTCAAACACACCCAGCGCGGCTCGCGCGTGGCCCGCGTGGGCTATGCCTGGCGCCATGTGCCCGGCGGCGGCGCCACAGCGGGGGCAGCGCAGCAGCAAGGGCAAGCGCTGCAATGGTGGCTGGGCCAGCTCGGCCACCCCCAGACCCGCTTGGCCCTGCTCAACCGCTACACCCCGGTCTGAATCACCGGCCAGCCCGCCCAACAGGCGCGTCCGGCCTGTCCGTCACTGCTACAGTAGCCGTCAACAGGAGACACCCCATGGCCAAAAAAAGCAAATTCCCCGACCCACAGTCCCAGCGCCCGTCCGCTGCCAGCCCGGGGCCACGCCGCGTGGCCGTGGTGGGTGCGGGCATGGCTGGCGTGGCCTGTGCACGCACCCTGGCCCAGGCCGGCTGCCACGTCACGCTGTTTGAAAAGAGCCGGGGCTTTGGTGGCCGCATGTCCACCCGGCAGACCGAATTTGGCAGCTTTGACCACGGGGCGCAGTACTTCACCGTGCGCGACGAGCGCTTTGCCCTGGCCCTGCAAACCACGCCCGACGTGGTGCTGCCCTGGAGCGCCAACACCGTGCGCGTGCTCGACGCCCTGGGCCATGTGCTGGCCACCACACCACCCCGGCGCGAGGCGCATTACGTGGCCACCCCCGGCATGAACGCCCTGGTGCGCACCTGGGCCCAGCCGCTGGCCGACGCCGCCCACGCCCAAGCCCCCCGGCAAGGCGCCGCGGTGCAGCTCAACACCCGTGTGGTCCGCCTCAGCCGCGACCCCATCCGCCCCAACGGCTGGCAACTGCACACCGAGGACCAACACACCGAAGGCGCCCAGGGCATTGCCAGCGGCTTTGACCAGGTGGTGCTGGCCATGCCCCACATGCAGGTGCAGGACCTGCTGCGCGCCTCCGGCCTGGAAAAAGGCGCCGGCCAGACCATCTCCCAAGCCCTGCAAACCGTCACCGTGGCCCCCTGCTGGACGCTGATGCTGGCCTTCCCCAACGCCGCCCAACCCGGTCTGCCGCACCTGGGCCCGCAGTGGAACGCGGCGCGCAGCACCCACCACCGCATCAGCTGGCTGGCGCGCGAGGGCAGCAAGCCCCGGCGCGAACACATTGAACGCTGGACCATTCAGGCCAGCCCAGCGTGGTCCGCCGAGCACCTGGAAGACGACCCCCAGCGCGTCACGGCCAAGCTGCGCAAGGCGTTTTCGGAGGTCACCGGCATCCGCGCCGAACCCAGCCACGCCGTGGTGCACCGCTGGCGCTTTGCCCAGACCCAGACACCGCTGGGCCAACCCTTTGTGTGGTCGCCCGAGTTGAACCTTGGGGTGTGCGGCGACTGGTGCCTGGGCCACCGCGTGGAAGACGCCTTCATCTCCGGTCTGGAACTCGCCCTGGCCATCGCCTGAGGCGGGACTGGCGGCCTCTGGCACGGGGGCCCACCACCGTGTACACCGGACGATTTGCCCCCTCCCCCACCGGCCCGCTGCACGCGGGATCGCTGGTGGCGGCGCTGGCCAGCTGGCTGGACGCACGCGCCCATGGCGGCCGGTGGCTGGTGCGCATCGAAGACGTGGACACCCCCCGCTGCGTGCCCGGCGCGGCCGAACACATCCTGCACCAGCTGGCCACCTGCGGTCTGGAAAGCGATGGGCCGGTGTGGGTGCAGTCCACCCGTGGCGACGCCTACGCCCAGGCCCTGCGCCAGCTGCAAACGGCGGGCCTGGCCTACCCCTGCGCCTGCACCCGCAAAGACATTGCGCAAGCGCTGCACAGCGAGGGCCACACCCGCGAACGGCACAGCGAACTGCGCTACCCCGGCACCTGCCGCACGGGCACGGGTGGCCGCCCCGCACGGGCCTGGCGCCTGCTGACCACCACAGACTTCAACAAAAATAGCCACACAGCGCTTGAATTCATTGAATTCAATGCTCCTTTTTTTTCCAATGACGAGTGGCATTGGCACGACCGACACAGCGGCTGGCACCACCAGAACGTGGCACGGCAGGTGGGCGACTTTGTGCTGCAACGTGCGGATGGCCTGTGGGCCTACCAGCTGGCCGTGGTGGTGGACGACGCCGCCCAAGGCATCACCGATGTGGTGCGCGGCGCCGACCTGGCCGACAACACCCCCCGCCAAATCGGGCTGCAGCAGGCCCTGGGCCTGCCCCACCCCCGCTACCTGCACACTCCCCTGGTGCTGGGCAACAACGGCGAAAAACTCAGCAAACAAAACGGCGCCGCACCGCTGGACCTGAGCAACCCGCTGGCCGCTCTCAACGACGCCGCGGCGGTGCTGGGCCTGCCCCGCTGGGCCGGCAACGACCACACAGGCCCCGTCAGCGCGGCCCAACCCGAGCACATCCGCTCGGCGTTGGCCGATTGGGTCAGCTGGTGGGCGGCCCGCTGGCTGGCCTGACACGGGTGCCACCTAGAATGCACGCCTTCCGCTGCGACCACACCATGACCTCCGAACGCCCCCAGCGCGCCACCGCCGCGCCCGCCCACAGCCCCGCCGCCACACCCCCTGAGGCGGCCCGCCCGCCAGGCCCCGTGCACAAACCACCCCCTGAAGGCGTGTACCTGCGCACCATCAAAAGCTACGTGCTGCGCGCCGGGCGCATGGGCACGGGGCAAATCAAGGCCTTTGAGCAGTTTGGCCCACGGTTTTTGCTGCCCTTCACACCCCACCAGCTGCTGGACCCCGCCGCCACCTTTGGCCGCAGCGGCCCGCTGGTGCTGGAAATTGGCTTTGGCATGGGCGACGCCACGGCCAAGATTGCCCAGGCCCGACCCGGCGACAACTTTCTGTGCTGCGAGGTGCACGAGCCGGGTGTGGGTGCCCTGCTCAAGCGATGTGGCGAAGAAGGCATTGGCAACATCCGCATCCTGCAACACGATGCCGTGGAGGTGCTGGAACAGATGCTGCCCGCCGCCCAACCCGACGGCACGGGTGCGCTGCTGGACGGGGTGCACATCTTCTTCCCCGACCCCTGGCACAAAACCAAGCACAACAAGCGCAGGCTGATCCAGCCCGCGCTGGTGGCCAAGCTGTCTGCACGCCTGAAGCCCGGTGGCTACCTGCACTGCGCCACCGACTGGGAGCCCTACGCCCAGCAAATGCTGGAAGTGCTGGGCGCCGAGCCCACGCTGGCCAACGCCAGCACCGACCCCGCCTTGGGCGGCTACGCCCCCAAACCCGACTACCGCCCGCTGACCAAGTTTGAAAACCGCGGCCTGAAGCTGGGCCACGGCGTGTGGGACCTGGTGTTTGTGCGGCGCGCACCCGCCGCCTGAGCCGTCAGCCCTGCGGCGCCAGCCACCGCCGCTCAAACTCGGCCACTGCCACCGGGCGGCCCAGCAGGTAACCCTGGAACAGGTCACAGCCATCGGCGATGAGGGCATCCAGCTGTCCCTGGGTTTCCACACCCTCGGCCAGCACGGACAGGCCCAGGGCATGGGCCAACACAATCATGGTGCGTGTCAGCACCGCATCGCTGTGGTCGGTCAGCATGTCCCGCACAAACGACTGGTCCACCTTCAGCTCGCCAAACGGCAGTTGCTTCAAGTACGACAGCGACGAATAACCCGTGCCAAAGTCGTCCAGGGAGAAACCCACCCCCAGGGCGCGCAGCGCGGCCATGCGTTCCACGGTTTGTTGCACGTCCTCCAGCAGCATGCCCTCGGTCAGCTCCAGGCGCAGACGCTGGGGGTTGGCCCCACTGGTTTGCAGGGTGGCCAGCGTGTGGTCCACAAAGTCGGGGTGCCGAAACTGCCGCGCACTCACATTGACCGAGAGGGTCCAGTCGGCCGCGCCAGGCCGCTGCGCCCAGCTGGCCAACTGGGCGCAGGCCTGCTCCAGCATCCACTCACCCAGCGGCACCACCAGGCCGACGGCCTCGGCCACGGGAATGAAATCTGCCGGAGATACCCAGCCGCGCTGCTGGTGTTGCCAGCGCACCAGTGCCTCGGCACCCACCACCCGGCCCCGCGCGTTGAACTGCGGCTGCAGCCACATCTGCAAATCCTGGCGGTGCATGGCCTGGCGCAGGTCGGCCTCGATCTGCACCCGCCACTCGGCCTGCGCTTGCAAGGTGGGTTCGAAAAAACACACACCGTTGCGGCCCTGTGCCTTGGCGCGGTACATGGCCATGTCGGCCCATTTGAGCAGGTCGTCCACGGACTCGTCACCGTGGAACATCACCACCCCGATGCTGGGGGTGATGACAAATTCGTTGTCCGCCAGCGTGGCGGGTTGGCCCAGCGACTGGCGCAACTTGTCGGCCAGCTGCTGGGCCTGAATTTGCCGGTCGGCGTCGCTGGCCTGAGCCGGTGCAAAGCCGTCGAGCACCACCAGGAATTCATCCCCCCCCAGCCGTGCCACGGTGTCGGCCTGGCGCACCCCCAGCAGCAGGCGATGGGCCACCACCTGCAGCAGCATGTCTCCGGCCGCGTGGCCCAGCGTGTCGTTCAGGGTTTTGAAGTTGTCCAGGTCGATGAACAACAGCAAACCGGTCTGGTGGTTGCGCTGGCAACGGACCAAGGCCTGGCCCAAACGGTCCAGCAGCAGGCGGCGGTTGGGCAAATGGGTCAGCGGGTCGAAATAAGCGAGCTGGTGGATTTCTCCCTGGGCCCGCTCCAGCTCGTCAATCTGTGAGGCCAGGTCGAGCTGGTTCTGGCGCAGCACCTCGCGCATGTGCTGGTGGGCAGCCGCCAGTTGGCGCACCTCCAGCACCGTGCTCTCCACGGGTTCTGCCGGTTCATCGAACGCCAGGCGTGCCAGGCTGTCGCTGTTGCGCGCCAATGCCTCCAGCGGCTGCACCAGCTTGCGCGTCTGCACCCCCACGGCCCACACCACAGGCACCAGTGCCAACCCCAGGGTGCCCAGCATGATGGCCAGCAACCGCACCCAACTGGGTTCAAAATCGGCCAACGGCGACAGGGTGAACACCCACAGCCGCTGATGGCCCAGCACATAGGGCTGCCCACTGGCCAGCCACGGGACGCCCGCCACGTCCACCGTCTGCACGGCCATGGCCTGTTGCCCACCGGCCTGCCATTCTGTGACCACCGCGCTCAGGGCGGGCAAGCCCAGCTCGGAGAATGGATGAAGCACCCGGGCCGCCCAGGCGGCGTCGGGCTCATGGTTCACGTTGCGGGGCAGCGCCAGCACCCGGCCATCGTCGGTGAGCACCACCGCCAACCCTTGCTGCCCCACCGGCGTGGCCATGGTGACGCGCGACAGGTCACGCAGCTTCAGGTCAAGCCCGAGCACACCGTCCACCGGGGCGGCATGGCGCAGGGCGTCGGCCTTGAGCCGGATGGACGCGGTGATGCCGGGGTCCCCCGTGGTGAAAAAGGTGTAGGGCGGTGTCCAGGCCAAATCGTCGGGGTTGGTCAGTGCGGTGGCGGCGGTGTACCAGGGCCGCTGACGGGCGTCGTAGGCCTGTGTTTCCACGCTCACCTGCACCGTGCGGTCGGCCTCGTACACCAGGATGCGCTGGTCCGTGCCCCACCGCTCCACCTGGGTCAGGCGATTGCGCCAGCGCCCGTTGTCCAGTTGCAGCAGCATCCAGCCCCGGCCATCGGCCAGTCCCGCCACCACCGATGTGGCCAAGGGGTTGACCGACAGCAGGGGTTTGAAAAAATCGTTGAACTGGGTGGGGTCTTCACCTTGCGGGCGGTTGAGCAGCCACCAGTTTCGCCCCTCGGTCAGGGTGAGACGGGTCGTGGTCTGCATGTTGTCCAGCGCGGACTGCACGCCCGCCGCAGCGGCCAGAAAGTGGGCCTGCGCGTTGCCACGGGTGAGCGGCCGCACCACCAGCCACAACAGCAGGGTCATGACCAGCACCACCAGCCCCACCACCAGCACAGCCAATCGCCACAGCGTGCTGCGGCGCAACGGCACCCACCTGGCCGATGGCGGCACGGCGGGGGTGGGCATGGGCTCGGACATGGACGGGGGTGAGCGGGCGCGCCTCAGGCCGTGGGTTGCGCGGACGTTCGACGGCTGTGCCAGGCGCCACCGATGGCGATGAGGCCAGGCAGGATGATGAGCGCCCAGATGATTTTGCTCAGATTGTCTTGCACCCACGGCAAATTGCCAAACAGGTAGCCGGCCCAGGTCAAGCCCACCACCCACAGCAGCGCCCCCAGCACGTTGTACAGGCTGAATTTGCTGCGCGTCATGTGGGCCACACCCGCCACAAACGGGGCAAAGGTGCGGATGAAGGGCATGAACCGCGCGATGACGATGGTGATGCCACCGTGTCGCTCGTAAAACCGGTGCGCCTGGTCAAAGGCCTGGCGGTTGAAAAACCGCGAGTTTTCCCACTGGAACACCTTGGGCCCGAAGTAGCGCCCGATGGTGTAGTTGACCTGGTCGCCCAGGATGGCGGCCACCACCAGCAGCACCATGACCAAGGGCAGGTTCATCAGCCCAGCGCCGCAGAGGGCGCCCACGATGAACAGCAGCGAGTCCCCCGGCAAAAACGGCATGACCACCACGCCCGTCTCCACAAAGATGATGAGGAACAGCAGGGCGTAGACCCACGCGCCGTAGGCCTGCACAAAGGTTTGCAGGTGTTGGTCCACGTGCAGGATGAAGTCGATCAGAAAAGCAGCCAGTTCCATGCCGCCGATTATCCGGGCTGAGCATGACCAATTCGGGGCATTCGTAGAATCCCGTGGGTGAACCCCGACACCGAAACGCCCATCGCCCCCTACCAGCCGGGGCAACGCCCCATCCGTGAGCTGCCCGACGAGCTCATCAGCCAGATCGCAGCGGGCGAAGTGGTGGAGCGCCCCGCCTCCGTGGTGCGCGAGTTGGTGGACAACGCCCTGGACGCGGGGGCCCGCCACGTCACCGTGCGCCTGCTGGCCGGCGGCGTGCGCCTGATCGCGGTGGAAGACGACGGTTGCGGCATGGCCCGCGACGAACTGCCGCTGGCCCTGAAGCGCCACGCCACCAGCAAAATCGCCAACCTGGCCGAGCTGGAGGCCGTGGGCACCATGGGCTTTCGGGGCGAGGCGCTGGCCGCCATCAACAGCATTGCCGACGTGGCCGTGCTGACACGCCAGGCCGGCACATCCGAGGCGGCCCCCGCTGAAGCGGGCGGCCACGGCTGGCTGCTGCAGGGCGGCACCGGCGAAATCCGGCCTGTGGCCCGCACCCAGGGCACCTCGGTGGAGGTGCGCGAGCTGTTCTACGCCACCCCCGCGCGGCGCAAGTTTTTGAAGACCGACGCCACCGAGCTGGCCCACTGCGTGGAGGCCGTGCGCCGCCACGCCCTGGCCCGGCCTGACGTGGGCTTTGCCATCTGGCACGAAGGCAAGCTGGTGGAGCAATGGCGCGCCCAGGGCCACGGCCCTGAGGCCCTGGACCGCCGCCTGGCCGACGTGCTGGGGCCCGACTTCCTGGCCCACAGCGTGGCGGTGGACTGGCAAGGCCATGTGACCGAGCACCTGCCCCGCGCACTGCGCGTGTGGGGACGCGCCGGCCTGCCCGACGCGGCGCGCGCCCGCGCCGACCAGCAATTTGCCTACGTGAATGGCCGCTTTGTGCGCGACAAGGTCATTGCCCACGGCGCCCGCAGCGCCTACGAAGACGTGCTGCACGGCCAGCGCCAGCCCGTGTATGCCCTGTTCATTGAGGTGGAGCCCAGCCGCGTGGACGTGAACGTGCACCCCACCAAGATCGAGGTGCGCTTTCGCGACAGCCGCGAGGTGCACCAGGCCGTGCGCAAAGCGGTGGAAAACGCACTGGCCGCGCCACGCGCCGCCCTGTTGGTGGCCCCCACACCCCTGCCCGGCACGGTCGACGCAGCGGTCACGCCAACCATCTTTGAACCAAAACAGCCGCCAGCGCACGGCTTAAAACACCAGTCAGCTATTCATTTTGACAAGCCTGCGGCACCCAGCCCTGGCTGGCCGGTGGTGGCAGCCACCAGCCACCAGCGCCCGCTGAGCGCGCAGGAACTGGGTCTGCTGTGGGGCGCGCCAGCGCCCACCGCGCCCGACACACCCACGCCACCCAGCGCCGCAGAGCCCGTTGATGCCCCGGCCACCGGCCAGCCGTGGCCCCTGGGCCGGGCGCTGGCGCAGTTGCACGGCGTGTACATACTGGCCGAAAACGCCCAAGGCCTGGTGCTGGTGGACATGCACGCTGCGCACGAGCGCATCGTGTACGAGCGCCTCAAAACCCAGCTGGGCCATGCCGGTGGCGCCACCGCGCTGCCCAGCCAGCCGCTGCTGATCCCGGTGACATTCGCCGCCACGCCGCAGGAGGTGGCCACCGCCGAGGCCCATACCGCCACCCTGCAACAGCTGGGGCTGGACGTGGCGCCCTTTTCACCGCGCACACTGGCCGTGCGGGCCGTGCCATCGGCGCTGTCACAGGGCACGGGGTCGGGCGCGGCTGCGGGTGGCCAGGTGGTGGAGCTGGCACGCCAGGTGCTGGCTGAGCTGGCCAGCCACGACGCCAGCACCGTGGTGCAGCGCGCCCACCACGAGCTGCTGGCCACCATGGCCTGCCACGGCGCGGTGCGGGCCAACCGCCGCCTCACGCTGGAAGAAATGAATGCCCTGCTGCGCCAGATGGAGGCCACCGAGCGCAGCGACCAGTGCAACCACGGCCGCCCCACCTGGCGCCAGCTGAGCATGAAAGAGCTGGACGCCCTGTTCCTGCGCGGGCGCTGAAGGCCGCCACGGCCAACGCCGCCACCGCCAGCTGCTACCCTCGCCCGGATGTCCTCTCCCTCTCACCCACCTGTTTCACCCACCCCCATGACGCCGCTCACGGTGGTGTTGGTGCTCTCGCTGCTGCTGGGCATACAGCCCGTCACCACCGACCTGTATTTGCCCGCCCTGCCCGCCATCACCAGCGGGTTTGGGGCCAGTCTGTCGCAGGCGCAGCTCACGCTCACGGGCATGCTGCTGGCATTTGGCCTGTCGCAAATGGTGTGGGGGCCGCTGTCCGACCGGGTGGGCCGCCGCCCGGTGTTGTTGGCAGGCCTGGGCCTGTATGTGTTGGCGTCCATCGGGGCGCTGTTGGCCACGGGCATGTCGTGGCTGATCGTCTGGCGCGTGCTGCAAGGGGCGGCCATGGGCGCCGCCGTCATGGCGGGGCGCGCCATTGTGCGTGACCTGTACACCCCCCAAGAGGGTGCGGGCATCCTGAGCAAGGCACTGAGCGGCCTGGGTGTGATTGCCGCCCTCTGCGCGCCCGTGGGCAGCTGGCTGGCCAGCCGTTGGGGCTGGCGGGCCGCCCTGGGTGCGCTGGCCGTCTTCAGTGCCTGTGCCCTGCTGGTGGTGGCGCTGCGGTTTGTCGAATCCCTGCCCCAGCGCAAACCCGACGCCACGCAGTTGGGCGTGTTGCTGCGCACCTGGCGGCGCATCCTGTCGCACCCCACGTTCTGGGCCTATGCCTTGCTGGCCACGGTGTCGTATGCGGGGCTGTTCACCTTTCTGGGCGCGTCGTCGTTTGTGTTCATCGACGTGCTGGGCGTGAGCCGGGTGAACTACGGCTGGGTCATGTTCACCATGGCCATCAGCTACCTGAGTGGCACGTTTTTGTGCCGCTACCTGCTGCGCCGCGTGGGCGTGCAGCGCAGCGTCGTGCTGGGCGGTGGCATCACACTGACCGGCGGCACCCTGCTGGCGCTGCTGCCACACTTGGGGCTGACCCACCCGCTGGGCGTGCTGCTGCCGTTTTGTGTGTTCATGGTGGGCCACGGCATCCACCAACCCTGCGGGCAAAGTGGCTCGGTGGGGCCTTTCCCCGAGGCGGCGGGCGCCGCATCGGCCCTGAGCGGGCTGATGATGATGCTGGTGGCCTTTGGCGTGGGCAGCTGGCTGGGCTGGCGCATGGACGGCACCGTGTTCCCGCTGACCCATGGCATCGGGTTCTGGGCCGTGTGCATTGCGGCCGTGGCCTGGGTGCTGGTGCCCCGGTATGGCTCACCCAACACACCCCCGAAGCGGGTGATGTGAGCATGGCCGCCACCCTGACCCCCCTGGCCCTGGTGGGCCCCACCGCCTCCGGCAAAAGCGCGGTGTCGCTGCGGCTGGCGCAGCACTACCCGCTGGAAATCATCAGCGTCGACTCGGCCCTGGTGTACCGGGGCATGGACATTGGCACGGCCAAACCCACGTCTGCCGAACTGGCGCTGGTGCCCCACCACCTGATTGACATCCGCGACCCTGCCCAGGCCTACAGCGCCGCCGAATTTGCCACCGACGCCAAGCGCCTCATCGCCGACATCCAGGCCCGGGGCAAGCACCCGCTGCTGGTGGGCGGCACCATGCTGTACCTGAAAGCCCTGCTGCACCCGCTGGACGACATGCCCGCCGCCCAGCCCGAGCTGCGCGCCGCGCTGGAGGCCGAGGCGGCCGAGCACGGCTGGCCCGCCTTGCACGCCCAACTGGCCCAGGTGGACCCCAGCACCGCCGCCCGCCTCAGCCCCAACGACAGCCAGCGCGTGGGCCGCGCGCTGGAGGTGTGGCAGGCCACCGGGCGGACCCTCTCCAGCTTCCACACAGGCGAGGGAAACCGGGGCCTGGCCATGCCCCTCATCAGCCTGGAACCACAGGACAGGGCCTGGCTGCACCAGCGCATTGGCCTGCGCTTTGACGCCATGCTGGCCCAGGGCCTGGTGGCCGAAGTGCGCACCCTCATGCAGCGCCCTGACCTGCACGCCGACCTGCCCAGCATGCGCTGCGTGGGCTACCGCCAGGCGTGGGAAGTGATTCAACAACAAGAGCTTGAAGGCCATACCCATCAAGCGCTGGATGCCCATTTGTTTGAAAATATCCGCGCATTGGGCGTGCCCGCCACCCGTCAACTCGCCAAGCGCCAGCTGACCTGGCTGCGCGGCCTGCCCGAACGCGAGGTGCTGGCCTGCGACACCCCCGCGCTGGGAGAGCGCGTGCTGGCCAGCGTGCGCCGCCACTGGGGTTGAAGCGCGGCCAACACCGCCCCGACCCAGCCCCCACGCACCCTGTCCATCCGCATTAACCCTGGGAAGGAGACGGTCGACGGCGAGGGACAATGCCCGGCCTGAATTTTCAGCCCCCCAGGGTTTTCTCCGCCCTCGCCAGCCCTCAGTTGCATGAAGACGACCGTCAAACCCACCCAACGCCACACCCGCCTGGTGCTGATGTGGGCCGTCGCCGGGGTGCTGTTGGGGGTATTGGGGACATGGTTGATTCCGGTGGGCAGCCCCTGGTTGCCGTGGTGGGACAACCTGCATTGGACGGTTGGCATGGTTGGCGCAGCCGCACTGGCTTGGCTGGGCCAGCGCCAGATGAGCCAACGGCATGCCCGGGGCGGCTGGTGGATGGCCCTGGGTCTGTCGGCCTATGCCCTG
Organism: Polaromonas sp.; assembly: GCA_013823635.1. Taxonomy (GTDB): domain Bacteria; phylum Pseudomonadota; class Gammaproteobacteria; order Burkholderiales; family Burkholderiaceae_C; genus UBA2334. Next base: position 16,911 of record PNML01000060.1, read on the forward strand.
GGCCAGCTGGTGTGGGACCTGCAGGTTTACACCGGGCTGGCCTTGTTTCCCGCACCGTCCGACGCGCTCTACCTGTGGCTGGGGCCGCTGGTGGTGGTGGGGCTGGTGCGTGTGCTGCAAGCCCACACCTTGCCCAGCCAACGAAAAGCCGCCTGGATGGACACCCTGCTGCTGGCCATGACGCTCACCGTGCTGCTGCTGGCCCTGTACCTGCCCAGCCGGGGAGACACGCCGCTGCTGCCCTTGCTGGTGCTGCTGGCTTATCCCATCGGCCTGCTGCTGCCAGTCAGCCTGTTGGTGGTGCTGGTGCTCACGCTGCGCCTGCGGCCCACGCCGGGCCTGTGGTACCTGCTGGGCGGGCTGACACTCACCTGCCTGAGCTGGATGAACTGGAATTACCTGGCCTTGAACGGCCAGACCTACGACGGCGCCTGGTTCAACGGCCTGTTTTCGGTGGGTGCCCTGGCCATGGGGTACAGCCTGGTGCGCTGGCGCGTGGAGCGCCACACCGCCCCCCGGTGGGAGCGCCGCTGCGAGGGTGTGCTGCGCCAGCTGCCGCTGGTGTGCATGCTGCTGGTGGCGAGCGCTGTCCTCATCCTCCACACCTGGCACGGTGTGGAAGAAGGCATACGGTTCACCGCCGAAATCGGCGCCGGTCTGGTGGTGCTGCTGGCCATGGTGCGCCAGGCCGTGCTGCTGCGGGAGCACGATCAACTCAAGTCCACCCAGGCGTCGCTGCTGCGCAGCCAGCGGGAACTGGCGCACGAGCGCGGGCTGCTGCGCTCGCTGGTGCGGACCATGCCCGACCTGGTGTGGCTGAAAAACCCCAAAGGGGCTTACCTCAGCTGCAACGTCCGCTTCGAGCGGTTTTACGGGGTCAAGGAAGCCGACATCCTGGGCAAAACCGACCACGACTTCTTCGACACCGACGTGGCCAACGACTTTGAGCGCAGCGACCACGCCACCGTGTTCATGGGCAAGTCGCACACGGAAACGCGGTGGTTGCGCTCGGTGACGGGCGAGGTCCAGGGGTATTTCGACATCATCAAAACCCCGGCACACGACCCCCAGGGTCGGCTGATCGGGGTGCTGGGCATCGCGCGCGACATCACCGCCACCCGCCAGGCGCAGGAGGAACTGCAGGTCGCGGCCGTGGCATTCGAGTCGCAGCAGCCCACGGTGGTGACGGATGCGCAGGGCGTCATCCTCAAGGTCAACCGCGCGTTCACGGAGAACACCGGTTACTCGGCCCAGGAGTGTGTGGGCCAGACCCCTCGCCTGCTGGCCTCGGGCCGCCACAACGAGGCGTTTTATGCCGCCATGTGGACCACCATTCACCAGACCGGTGGCTGGCAGGGTGAGGTGTGGGACAAGCGCAAGAATGGCGAAATTTTTCCCAAATGGCTGACCATTTCGGCGGTGAAAAACCCACACGGCGAGGTGACGCATTACATCGGCATCCACCACGACATCACCGAGCGCAAGAAGGCCGAAGAACAAATCAACACGCTGGCGTTTTACGACCAGCTCACCGGCCTGCCCAACCGCACGCTGCTGATGGACCGGGTGCGCCAGGCCAAGGCGCTGAGTGCCCGCGAGGGCGGCCACTGCGCCCTGCTGTTCATTGATCTGGACCATTTCAAAACCCTGAACGACACCCACGGCCACAGCGCCGGCGACGCCCTGCTGCAACAGGTGGCCACCCGCCTGACTCAGGGCGTGCGGGCACAGGACACGGTGGCGCGACTGGGTGGCGACGAATTTGTGGTCATGCTCCTGGGCCTGGGGCCGGACCAGGCCGAGGCGGCCAGCCACGCCGAGACCATCGCCACCCAGCTGCTGCACGACCTCACCCAACCCTACGCGCTGGGCGACATCACCCACCGCTGCACCGCCAGCATCGGGGTGAGCCTGTTCCAGGGCCAACACACCCCACTGGCCGACGTGATGCGCCAGGCCGACCTGGCCATGTACCGCGCCAAAGCCGCCGGGCGCAACGCGGTGCGCTTCTTCGACCCGGACATGGAGGCCGCCGTGCTGCACCGGGCCGCACTGGAGTCGGACCTGCGCCTGGCCGTGGAGCAAGGCCAGTTTGTGCTGCACTACCAGCCTCAAGTGGACGCACGCCGGCAGGTGGAAGGCGCCGAAGTCCTGGTGCGCTGGGTGCACCCGCAGCGTGGCATGGTGTCGCCGGGCGAGTTCATCCCCCTGGCCGAAGAAACCGGCCTCATCCTGCCACTGGGCCTGTGGGTGCTGGAGACGGCCTGTGTCCAGCTGGCCCAGTGGGCGCACCTGCCCTCGCGCGCCCACCTGTGCGTGTCGGTGAACGTCAGCGCCCACCAGTTCCAGCAGCGCGACTTTGTGTCCCAGGTGCTGGGTGTGCTGGCGCACACCGGCGCGCCGCCCCAGCGCCTGAAGCTGGAACTGACCGAGTCCATGCTGGTGGCCAACGTGGACGACATCATCCTGAAGATGCGAGAACTCAAGGCCCACGGCGTGGGGTTTTCGCTGGACGACTTTGGCACCGGCTTTTCGTCGCTCACCTACCTCAAACGCCTGCCGCTGGACCAGCTGAAAATCGACCAGTCGTTTGTGCGCGACGTGCTGCACGACCCCAACGACGCCGCCATCGCCCGCACCATCGTGGCGCTGGCCCACAGCCTGGGGCTGGACGTGGTGGCCGAGGGGGTGGAAACCCCGGCGCAGCGGGATTTTCTGCAGTCGGTGGGCTGTGGCCTGTTCCAGGGCTACCTGTTTGCCCGCCCTCAGCCCATGGACCGGTTCGAGGCCTGGCTGCAGCAGGGCAGCGCCACGCACACCCCCAGCCCCTCGCCCTAAACCACCACCTGAGCGCCGCCCTCCGGGGCGAAAGCTGCCTGCGCGACTGCCCGAACCGGGGAAAGGGGTGCATCATGGAACGCCCAGGCAGGTACCTGGCCCACCCACACGGAGACAGACATGACGCTACCCCAACAACCCACCACCCCCGCCAAGGCACTGCGCCGACGCAGCCTGCTGGCACTGGCCACCCTGGCCTGTGCCGGCGCCAGCCCCTGGGCACTGGCCCAGGACAAATGGCCCAGCAAGCCGGTGCGCATCGTGGTGCCGTTTGCCCCCGGCGGCACCACCGACCTGCTGGCACGCGCCATCGCGCCGGACCTGTCCCGGGTGTTTGGTCAGTCCTTCATCGTGGACAACAAGCCCGGCGCGGGCGGCAACATCGGCGCCGATCTGGTGGCCAAAAGCGCGCCCGACGGCTACACCCTGCTCATGGGCACCGTGGGCACACACGGCATCAACCAGTCGCTGTACGCCAGCATGCCCTATGACCCGCAAAAGGACTTTGCCCCCATCACCCTGGTGGCGGGGGTGCCCAACGTCATGGTCATGAACGCGGAGCGGGCGGCCAAGCTGGGCATTGGCACGGTGCCCGAGTTCATCCGCTACGCCAAGGCCAACCCGGGCCGCCTGAACATGGCCTCCAGCGGCAACGGCACCTCCATCCACATGGCGGGTGAGCTGTTCAAGTCGCGCACGGGGGTGTTCATGACGCACATTCCCTACCGGGGCTCCGGCCCGGCGCTGATGGACATGGTGGCGGGCAACGTGGACGTGATGTTCGACAACCTGCCCTCGGCCATGCCGCACATCAAGTCGGGCAAGCTCAAGGCCTTTGCCGTGACCAGTGCCCAGCGCTCACCCGCCGTGCCCGACCTGCCCACGGTGGAAGAAGCCGGCCCACTGCCCGGGTTTGAGGCCAGCTCCTGGTTTGGCCTGCTGGCCCCGGCGGGCACACCGGCCGACGTGGTGCTGCGCCTGCAACAGGAAACGGCCAAGGCGCTGAACAGCCCCGCCACCAAGGAAAAGCTGGTGGCCCAGGGTGCCATCCCCAGCGGCAACACGCCGCAGGAGTTCACCCGGATGATCCAGAGTGAAATCAGCAAATGGGCGGTGGTGGTGAAGGCCTCGGGCGCCAAAGTGGATTGATTTTGGCACCCAGCGCTTTACCGTATTGAATAGTCAGCTATATTTTTCACCAAACGGAGTGCAGGACACCGTCCACCAGGCGGTGGCCCCGCTGCCCCATGGCACGGGCCTCGGCCTCGTCGTGGGTGACCAGCACACAGGCCATGCCCGCTTCGGTGATGCGCTGGGCAAACTCGGTGCGCAGGTGCTGGCGCAGGTCGGCATCGAGCGCGGAAAACGGCTCGTCCAGCAGCAAGGCCCGGGGCCGTGAGGCCAGTGCCCGCGCCAGCGCCACCCGCTGCTGCTCGCCGCCCGACAGCTGTGTGACCGGCGACAGCGCCCGCTCGGCCAGCCCGAAGCCCGCCAGCAGGGTGCGGGCCTGGGCGCGGGCCTGCGCCTTGGGCACACCGTGCTCCACCAGGCCGAAGGCCACGTTGTCCTGCACATTCAGGTGGGGAAACAGCGCAAAGTCCTGGAACATGAGCGCAAAGCCGCGCCGCTCGGGGGGCGTGTGGGCCAGGTCCTGCCCCGCCCAACGCACCTGACCGGCCTCGGGCGCCTCCAGCCCGGCCAGCATTTTGAGCAGCGTGCTCTTGCCGCTGCCCGACGCGCCCAGCAGCGCCACCGTTTCGCCGGGGGCCACCCGCAGGTTCAGGTCGTGCGCCAGCCAGCGGGGGGCGGCGGGGGGGCGCCCGGTGGCGTCTGCGGCGGTGCCGTCGCACCAGCGTTTGCACAAGCCAACGGCTTCAAGCATGGGGTTGTTCCTTGTCAAGCAGCACAAACACGCCCAGCGCCAACGCCATCAGCAGCAGCGACAGGGCGTGGGCCGCGTGCACATTGGCCTCACCGGGGCGGCCCAGGTGCTGGTAAATGAGGGTGGTGAGCGTGGTCCACTCGGGGCGCGACAAAAACAGGCTCACCGCAAACTCACCC
>PNML01000061.1 GCA_013823635.1 Polaromonas sp.
GGCTATTCCCCGATAGCTCAGTCGGTAGAGCGCCGGACTGTTAATCCGTAGGTCCCTGGTTCGAGCCCAGGTCGGGGAGCCAAATTTCACCGTTGATACCGTTTATTCCCCGATAGCTCAGTCGGTAGAGCGCCGGACTGTTAATCCGTAGGTCCCTGGTTCAAGCCCAGGTCGGGGAGCCAAAAATCAAAAAGCCCAGCATGCGAATGTTGGGCTTTTTTGTTTTCAGCGACACTGCTGCCATGACGTTTTCACCGCCCGATCCGGAGATCACCTGGCTTGTGCCGGGCGATCCGTTTCCGTCCACCGACCGCGCCTGGGGAGCCCGCACCTCAGCCCCTGGCCTGTTGGCGGTCGGCGGCGCACTGGACACCACCACCCTTTACCAAGCCTACCGCCAAGGCATTTTCCCGTGGTACAGCCACGGACAGCCCCCCCTGTGGTGGAGCACCGACCCCCGCATGGTGCTGCCTGTGCAGGACTTCAAGCTGTCGGGCTCCCAGCGCAAGCTCATTCGCTCCCTGCTCCGACAGCAGCGGCTGGAGATCCGCATGGACCACGCGTTTTCCGATGTGATTCAGGCCTGCGCCCACACCCGGCGCAAGGGACAGCACGGCACCTGGATTCTGGACGACATGGTTCATGCCTACCAGAAGTTTCACGACGAGGGTCATGTGCACTCGGTGGAAACCTGGCTGGACGGTCATTTGGCGGGCGGGTTGTATGTGGTGAACATCGGGCGCATGGTGTACGGTGAATCCATGTTCAGCCACGTGAGCAACGCCTCCAAAACGGCGCTCAGCGCCTTGGTCGCCTTCTGCCGCACCCACCACATGCCCCTGATTGACTGCCAGCAGCAGACCGCGCATTTGGCCAGTGTGGGTGGCACACCCATGAGCCGATCCGCATTCGAGCAGGCCATGGGTGACTTGACACCGCTGCCATCACCCACCTGGCAGTTTCACCCAACCATGTGGACCAACTTGCTGGCGTGACCGCACCGTGACTTACCCCAAAGAACTCCCCCTCCAGGCGCTGCAGTTCTATGCCACCGCACCCTACCCCTGCAGCTACCTGTCCGACCGCCAAGCCCGCTCACAGGTGGCCACGCCGGGCCACCTCATCCATTCCGACGTGTATTCCACCCTCATCACACAGGGGTTTCGCCGCAGCGGCATGTTCACCTACCGCCCGCACTGCGATGGGTGCCAGGCCTGCGTGCCGCTGCGCATCCCTGTGGCAGACTTTGCGCCCAATCGCAGTCAGGCCAGGGCGCAGCGGCAGCACCGCGGTTTGCTCCCGCGCGTGCTGTCACCAGGGTTCAACACCGCACACTATCAACTGTATTTGCGCTACCAGGGCGGTCGGCACGCTGGCGGCGGCATGGACCACGACAGCGTTGATCAGTACACCCAATTCCTGCTGCAAAGCCGCGTCAACACGCGCTTGGTTGAGTTCCGACAAACCGCCACCGACGACTCGTCATCTGGGGTGCTGAAAATGGTCAGCATCGTGGACGTGGTGGCTGACGGGTTGTCGGCGGTCTATACGTTCTACGAACCGGAGACAGGTTCCAGCTACGGCACCCACGCCGTCATCTGGATGATCGAGCAAGCCAAGGCCCTGGGTTTGCCTTACGTCTATTTGGGCTACTGGATCGCTGAGAGCCCCAAGATGGCCTACAAAACACGCTTTGCCCCCCACGAGTTGTTGGTGAATGGTGAGTGGACCCGCAGGGAGCGCTGAAGTGGGCCTGATCCTTCACCCGGACGCAAAAGGTCATGATCGTTTCACGTTATAAAATATCAGCAATCGTTGCACTTCCATGACCTTCCCCAAAGACACACACCCCATCACACCCACTGTGCAGGTGATTGAACGCATGTTCACTCTGCTGGACATCTTGTCCCAACACGAAGAGCCGGTCTCCTTAAAAGACATCGCCCTCCAGGCTGGCCTGCACCCCTCGACCACGCACCGGATTCTGAACGACCTGACGATTGGCCGCTTCGTGGAACGCCCAGAAGCGGGCAGCTACCGCTTGGGCATGCGCCTGCTGGAGTTGGGCAATCTGGTAAAGGCAAGACTGGATGTGCGCGAAGCCGCGCTGGCGCCCATGCGCGAGCTGCACCGACTCATACAACAACCCGTCAACCTGAGCGTGCGCCAAGGGGACGAGATTGTGTATGTGGAGCGGGCCTACAGCGAGCGATCTGGCATGCAAGTGGTGAGGGCGATTGGTGGGCGTGCACCACTGCACCTGACCTCGGTGGGCAAGTTGTTTTTGGCGGCCGATGACGTGCAGCGTGTCCGCGCCTACGCCACCCGAACCGGTTTGGCTGGCCAGACCAAGAACAGCGTCACCCAACTGGGCAAGCTGGAAGCGGAACTGTCTCAAGCCAGGGCAACTGGAACGGCCAGAGACAATGAAGAACTGGAACTGGGCGTGCGTTGCATTGCGGCAGGCATTCGCGACGACCATGGCAAGCTGGTGGCGGGCCTGTCCATTTCAGCGCCGGCCGATCGACTCGACGACGCGTGGCTGCCCAAACTCCAGGCCACCGCAGCGACCATCTCAGAGGCCCTGGGCTACAGGGAGACCTAAGGGTGGTAGAGCGAACTCATCCTTCAGAAAAGCGCGGCGGGTTGAGCTTCCATCCAGCGACGAATCCGCTCTGCATCGGCAATACGGGTCAGCTTGCCGGCTGAATCCAGGAAGACCATGATCAGTTGCCGACCGGCCACAGTGGCCTGCATCACCAGGCACCGGCCAGCCTCTGAGATGTAGCCCGTTTTCTGCAAGCCGATGTCCCAATGTGGGCTGTTCACCAGTTGATTGGTGTTGCGGTAGTGGAGTGTGCGACTCCCGGCCGCCACCTCGTAGCTGGGCGAGGTGGACAAGTCCCGTATCACCGGGCGCTCATAGGCCACCGAAGCCAAAGTGGCCAAGTCCTTGGCACTGGACTGGTTGCGTGGCGACAACCCCGTGGGATCCACGTACTGCGTGTCGGTCATGCCCACCAGCTTGGCCTTGACATTCATGGTTTCCACAAAACGGGCCAGCCCACCCGGAAACGTCCGACCCAAGGCATGGGCGGCGCGGTTTTCGCTGGACATCAAGGCAAGGTGCAACAGCTCACCACGGGTGAGTGTGGTCCCCACCGCCAGACGCGAACTGCTGCCTTTGAGCGTGTCAATGTCTTCCTGCGTGATGGTGATTGACTCATCCAGTGGCAAGCCCGCATCCGTCACCACCAACGCCGTCATGAGCTTGGTCAGGGATGCGATCGGCAGCACGGCTGAACCGTTTTTGTTGAACAACACCTTGTGTGTTTCCTGGTCCACCACCATGACCGCATTGGACTTCAGGCCCAACTCATCCGACGTGGCGTTCAACCCCGCGATTTGCCCATGGGAAACGCGCGTGGGTGAAATCCGCTCACCGGAGGCGCCCGCGAATTTGCGCTGGACCCGAGCGGAGGCTCGAGCCGATGTGTCCCGGCGCTGCGGCGCACGGGCAGCCACCTTTCGCTCCACGCGTGGCTTGACACTGGCGTGTACCCGGACATTTTTTTTCTTGCTGACCTGTGCTTTTTCACCGGACTTGGTTGAAGCCGCGTGCACCACAGGCAACCCCAAGCCAAGGAACAACAACATTGGAAGCAGGATTCGCACCCACACGTTGGATTGACTCACCATATGCCTCATCTCCGTGACCAGCTTCACATTGCAACATACTGTAGGTTACAGCGAAAAGTTCAACAAGATCAAAAACTTGGGGGATTTTATTCATGTAAACCACAACAAAACAGGCCCCTGAGGGCCTGCTTGGTTGTCGCCAAGGAGCAACGGTCAAATGATCGCCCGTTTGGCAACCGTTCAGCCCTGTGCGGCCACCCGGTCCGCCTTGCTGTGCAGCTTGTTCAAGGCACTCAGATAAGCCTTGGCGGAAGCCACCACGATGTCGGGATCAGCGCCAACACCGTTCACCACACGTCCACCGTGTTGCAGCCGCACAGTGACCTCGCCCTGACTCTCGGTGGAACCACTGATGGCGTTGACGGAGTACAACACCATTTCAGCCCCACTTTTCACATGTGACTCAATCGCCTTGAGCGAGGCGTCCACGGGGCCATTGCCATCCGACTCACCTTTGACCTCCTTGCCATCGACCGTGAACACCACCGCAGCCTGCGGGCGCTCACCCGTCTCGCTGCGCTGCGACAAAGAGACCAACCCGTACTGCTCTTTCTCGGCGGTGACGCTTTCATCACTGGCCAGGGCCAGGATGTCTTCATCAAAAATTTCCGCCTTGCGGTCCGCCAACTCCTTGAACTTGGAAAATGCGGCGTTGATTTCCGACTCGGAGTCCATCTGAATGCCCAGGTCCTGCAGGCGTTGCTTGAACGCATTGCGACCGCTGAGTTTGCCCAGCACAATCTTGTTGGCACTCCAGCCCACATCCTCTGCCCGCATGATTTCGTACGTGTCACGGGCCTTGAGCACCCCATCCTGGTGGATGCCGCTGGCGTGGGCAAAAGCGTTGGCGCCGACCACGGCCTTGTTGGGTTGCACCACAAAACCAGTGGTCTGACTGACCATGCGGGACGCAGGAACAATCTGCGTGGTATCCACCCCCACCGTGAGCCCAAAGTAGTCACGGCGGGTTTTCACGGCCATGACGATTTCTTCCAAGGAGCAATTGCCAGCGCGCTCGCCCAAACCGTTGATGGTGCATTCCACCTGCCGTGCTCCGCCGATTTTCACCCCCGCCAGAGAGTTCGCCACGGCCATGCCCAAGTCGTTGTGACAATGCACCGACCAAATGGCTTTGTCCGAATTGGGCACCCGCTCCCGCAAGGTCTTGATGAATTGGCCATAGAGCTCGGGCACCGCGTAACCAACGGTGTCCGGGATGTTGATGGTGGTCGCGCCCTCGGCAATCACCGCCTCGACGACGCGGCACAGGAAGTCCATGTCGCTGCGGTAGCCGTCCTCCGGACTGAACTCGACGTCGGCCACCCGCGTCCGGGCGTAGCGAACCGCCTGTTTCGCCTGCTCCAGGACCTGCTCAGGCGTCATGCGCAACTTCTTCTCCATGTGCAACGCACTGGTGGCAATGAAGGTGTGGATGCGTGCCCGCGCGGCACCGGCCAAGGCATCGGCCGCCAGAGAAATGTCACGGTCGTTGGCGCGTGCCAACGAGCAAATGGTGGAGTCTTTGATGACGTCGGCGATGGCCTTGACCGCCTCGAAGTCGCCATTGGAGCTGGCCGCGAAGCCCGCCTCGATCACATCCACTTTCAGGCGCTCGAGTTGGCGTGCAATTCTCAGCTTCTCGTCTTTGGTCATGGAAGCGCCGGGAGACTGCTCGCCGTCACGCAAGGTGGTGTCAAAAATGATCAATTGTTCGCTCATGCTGGCTCCATGGAGCCGCCCACTGCCGGGCGGCGCGTTGACATACAAAAACCCACAACTCAAAAGCAAACGGCCCGTTGCAGGTGCAAACGGGCCGTTGGAAGGAAATACCTGTGCGCTATTCCGCCTGCCCGCGAAGAACATGCAGTAGTAGCGCGACAAAACCTTGCTTCATGCGGTCAATGTATCACATCAGGGCTGGTCGTGCAGGCCGCGCTCATCCGGTTCGTCGGTGGAGGTGCTGATGACACTGGTGGGTTTGCCACGGTACTTGAGCCAAGCGTACACGGCGTAGCCCGACAGCCCATACACCACAAAAAGGCCAAACAGCACGATGGGCGGGTGAATGTTGATGATGGCGATGAACAACGCGATCAGCACAATGAACGCGAACGGCACACTTTTTTTCATGTGCATTTCTTTGAAGCTGTAAAACGGCACATTGGTGACCATGGTCAGACCGGCGTACAGCATCAGGCCAAACACCCACCAGCTGAGGTCAGCGCCCTTGACACCTGCCTCCGTCATCAGCCAGATGAAGCCGGCGACCAGCGCCGCCGCAGCAGGCGACGGCAGGCCTTGGAAAAACCGCTTGTCCACCACCGTGGTGTTCACATTGAAGCGCGCCAAACGCAAGGCCGCACACGCACAGTACACAAAAGCGGCGATCCACCCCCAGCGCCCCAGCCCGCGCAGCGACCATTCATAGGCGATGAGTGCGGGGGCTGCGCCGAAGGAAACCATGTCCGACAGCGAATCCATCTGTTCACCGAAGGCACTCTGGGTGTTGGTCATCCTGGCCACCCGACCGTCCAGGCTGTCCAGCACCATCGCAGCAAAAATACCGACGGTGGCCAGGTCAAAACGCCCATTCATCGACATGACAATGGCATAAAACCCACCGAACAGCGCCGCCAGGGTGATGAGATTGGGAAGGATGTAGATGCCCTTGTTGCGCCGTGAGGGCAGTGGGGCGGCTGAAGTTGAGGTGTCGTTTCCGTCAAGCATGAGGGGTGAGGTGTGGCCCGTGGTCGGCAGTGAACCCATCGGCCACCATCCATTGGCGACCCGGGTATTGACCCCGAGTGTAAGGCCCCAGCCATGTCGGGACGCGGCCCGTGTGCGCCTGCCTGCATCACCGACACCACAGCGGCCAGCGCCGATGGGGCGCAAAAAAAGCCACCGAAGTGGCTTTGGGGTGCGAGAAAGCAGGCCATTGCACACCGTGTGCAGCGGCCCGCATCGGGCATCAGTTGCGGGTCTGGTCCACCAGCTTGTTTTTGGCGATCCAAGGCATCATGGCGCGCAGTTTGCCACCCACCACTTCGATCTGGTGATCGGCGGTGTTGCGGCGACGGGCGGTCATGCTGGGGTAGTTCAAGCGGCCTTCCTGGATGAACATCTTGGCGTAGTCACCGTTCTGGATGCGCTTCAGGGCATTGCGCATGGCCTTGCGGGACTCTTCGTTGATGACTTCAGGGCCGGTCACGTACTCGCCAAACTCCGCGTTGTTGGAGATGGAGTAGTTCATGTTGGCAATGCCGCCTTCGTAGATCAGGTCCACGATCAGCTTCAGCTCGTGCAGGCACTCGAAGTAGGCCATTTCGGGGGCGTAGCCGGCTTCCACCAGGGTCTCGAAGCCCATTTTCACCAGTTCGACTGCGCCACCGCACAACACGGCTTGCTCGCCGAACAGGTCGGTCTCGGTCTCTTCCTTGAAGTTGGTTTCGATGATGCCGGCCTTGCCACCACCGTTGGCCATGGCGTAGCTCAGGGCCAGGTCACGGGCTTTGCCAGACTTGTCCTGGTGCACGGCCACCAGATGGGGCACACCGCCACCCTGGGTATACGTGTTGCGCACGGTGTGACCGGGGGCCTTGGGGGCCACCATCCACACGTCGAGGTCGGCGCGGGGCACGACCTGGTTGTAGTGCACGTTGAAGCCGTGGGCAAACGCCAGCGATGCGCCTTGCTTGATGTGGGGGGCCACGTTGTTGGTGTAGACCTCGCCGATTTGCTCGTCGGGCAACAGGATCATGACCACGTCGGCGGCCTTGACCGCGTCATTGACTTCCATCACGGTCAGGCCGGCCTTGCCGACTTTGTCCCACGATGCGCCACCCTTGCGCAGACCGACCACGACCTTCACGCCGCTGTCGTTCAGGTTTTGTGCGTGGGCATGACCCTGGCTGCCGTAGCCGATGATGGCAACCGTTTTGCCTTTGATCAGGCTGAGGTCGCAGTCTTTGTCGTAGAAAACTTTCATGGTTGTGTCCTGTGATGGGTTGGTTGGAATTCGGTCCGTTCTGGGGAGCCTGTCGAAGGGCTCGGGAAACACACCCGGCAACAAAGCAGGGTCTTCGACAAGCCCAACCCGAACGGAACCACCGAAAGGTTGAGCTTGGAAATCGGCAGGGCTCACGCCCCGCAGCGGTCAAACGCGCAGGATTCTCTCACCTCGGCCGATGCCACTGGCACCGGTGCGAACGGTTTCCAGAATGGCGCTGCGGTCGATGGCATCCAGAAATGCATCGTTCTTGCTCTGGTCACCCGTGAGTTCGATGGTGTAGCTTTTCTCGGTCACGTCGATGATGCGCCCGCGGAAGATGTCAGCCATGCGCTTCATTTCTTCGCGCTCTTTGCCCACCGCGCGGACCTTGACCATCATGAGCTCACGCTCGGTGTAGGCGCCTTCGGTCAGGTCCACCACCTTCACCACTTCAATCAGGCGGTTCAGATGCTTGGTGATCTGCTCGATCACGTCGTCCGAACCCGTGGTCTGTATGGTCATGCGCGACAGGCTGGGGTCCTCCGTGGGGGCCACGGTCAGCGATTCGATGTTGTAACCACGGGCGGAGAACAACCCGACCACACGGGACAGGGCGCCAGCTTCGTTTTCAAGGAGAACGGCAATGATGTGTTTCATGGTGAAAGATTCCTCTTTTCGTTGCCCTCCCCCACCACCGGTAAGCGGCGGGCTCGGCAAACAATAGATTCGTCAGACCCGATCCGTCATCCGGCGGACAACGGATCGGGCGGGATACGGGTGAGCGACCCAGCGGTCGCCTGCCCGCAAGGGAGGGATGGGCTCAGAGTTCCTCGCTGGCCAGCAGCATTTCGGTGATGCCCTTGCCCGCCTGCACCATGGGGAACACGTTCTCCGTGGGGTCGGTGCGGAAGTCCATGAACACCGTGCGGTCCTTGAGTTTGCGGGCCTCACGCAATGCGGGCTCCACGTCCTGGGGGCGTTCAATCAACATGCCCACGTGGCCGTACGACTCGGCCAGCTTGACGAAGTTGGGCAGCGCATCCATGTAGCTGTGGCTGTAGCGGCCGGAATACTCGATTTCCTGCCACTGGCGCACCATGCCCAGGTAACGGTTGTTGAGCGCCATGATCTTGATGGGCGTGTTGTACTGCAGGCAGGTGGACAGCTCCTGGATGCACATCTGCACCGAACCCTCGCCGGTCACGCAGAACACCTCGCTCTCGGGCTTGGCCAGTTTGATGCCCATGGCATAGGGGATCCCCACGCCCATGGTGCCCAGCCCGCCGGAGTTGATCCAGCGGCGGGGCTCATCAAACTTGTAGTACTGCGCAGCCCACATCTGGTGCTGGCCCACATCGGAGGTGATGTAGGCATCGGCATCCTTGGTCATGTTCCACAGCGTTTCCACCACGTACTGCGGTTTGATGACGTCCTTGTTGCCACGGTCGTACTTCATGCAGTCGCGGGCACGCCACGTTTCGATGGTGTCCCACCACGCGCCGAGCGCCTGCGCATCGGGCTTGATGCTGCTTTCTCGCACCATGCTGATGAGCTCGGTCAACACGTCTTTCACGTCACCCACGATGGGCACATCCACCTTCACGCGCTTGGAGATGCTGGACGGGTCGATGTCGATGTGGATGATCTTGCGTTCGTTCTGTGCGAAGTGTTTGGGGTTGCCAATGACGCGGTCATCAAAACGTGCGCCCACCGCCAGCAACACGTCGCAGTTCTGCATGGCGTTGTTGGCTTCCACCGTGCCGTGCATGCCCAGCATGCCCAGAAACTTGCGGTCAGTTGCGGGGTAACCACCCAAGCCCATCAGCGTGTTGGTGACAGGGTAGCCCAGCATGTCCACCAGCGTGCGCAGTTCGTTCACGGCGTTGCTCAGCAACACGCCGCCACCGGTGTAGATATAGGGGCGCTTGGCCGTCAGCAGCAGTTGCAGCGCTTTGCGGATCTGTCCGCCGTGGCCTTTGCGCACGGGGTTGTAGGAGCGCATCTCCACCGTTTCGGGGTACCCGGCATAGGGCGTCTTGTTGAACGACACGTCTTTGGGCACGTCCACCACCACCGGACCGGGACGGCCGGAACGGGCAATGTGGAAGGCTTTTTTCATGACCATGGCCATGTCGCGCACGTCCTTGACCAGGAAGTTGTGCTTCACGATGGGGCGGGTGATGCCCACGGTGTCGCACTCCTGGAAGGCATCCAGGCCAATGGCGTGGGTGGGCACCTGGCCGGTGATGATCACCATGGGGATGCTGTCCATGTAGGCCGTGGCAATGCCGGTGACGGCGTTGGTCACGCCAGGGCCCGAGGTGACCAGGGCCACGCCCACGTCGCCAGTGGCGCGGGCATAGCCATCGGCAGCGTGCACGGCGGCCTGCTCGTGGCGCACCAGCACATGCTGAATGGTGTCCTGTTTGTAAAACGCGTCGTAGATGTGCAGCACGGCACCACCGGGGTAACCCCAGATGTACTTCACGTTTTCGGCCTGCAAGGCCTTGATGAGAATTTCGGCTCCGCGAAGTTCTGGGATCTGCGCACCTGTGGAGGCGGCAGCGGCGGATGCAATTTCAGCTTTGGATATTTCCATGGTGGATGAACCTTTCGAGAATTTCTCTAACGAAAAACCTTGGGTGCCTCTTTGCGAACCCTCGTGAGGTCGCGCCGAGACTTGAGGCCAAAACCATTGGCAGTCACCGTTGACTGCACGACCTTGACCCGTTTGCCTTTGATTCGGGGCCTGCATTATCGCACTGCAACATGGCAACGCCTGGCCCGCAACCGCAACGGCTGGCCGGTGCGCCAGGAACCGACGCGCCAATGAGACAATTCAGGACCCTGTCGCGCCGGGAGCGCACCCCCACCCGTGGGCATGCCGCCCACCGACACCGAGCAGGCTGGGCGATGACTTCACCTATCGTTTACCAATGTTTTATGCCTCCAGCGCTTGAAGAAAAACAGATTTCAGCTACCGAATTGAAGGCACCCACCTTGCGCCGCCGCATGGCCTGCTGGCTGTATGAAGGCATGCTGCTGTTTGCGGTGGTGTTCATCTCTGGCTACCTGTTCTCGTCCCTCAGCCAGACCCGCCATGCGCTGGACAACCGCCACGCCCACCAAGCATTTGTGTTTGTGGTGCTGGGCATCTACTTCACCTGGCTGTGGGCCAAGGGACAAACACTGGCCATGAAGACCTGGCACATCCGCGTGGTCGATGCGCACGGCCAGGCGCTCACCCAGACGCGCGCCCTGCTGCGCTACCTGCTGAGCTGGCTGTGGTTTCTGCCCCCCCTGGGCGCGGCGTGGGCGCTGGACCTGCACGGCGCCGAGGCCGGCGTGCTGGTGGTGGGCTGGGTGCTGGTGTGGGCGTTGCTGTCGCGTCTTCACGCGCAAGGCCAATACCTGCACGACGCACTGGCGGGCACCCGACTGATCAACGCGCAGTGACCCCTGCCCCCACACAAACCCGCCATGAGCCAGCCGCACGCCACACCCACCAACCCACAAAAGCAGCGCAAGGGGCTGAGCCGTGTGCTCCACGCCGGGGGCTACTCGCTCGCGGGCCTGCGTGCGGGCTGGGGCGAAACCGCGTTTCGGCAGGAGGCCCTGCTGGCCCTGGTGCTGGTGCCCGCCGCCTTCTGGGTCGGTCGCAGCTGGCTGGAAACCGCCATGCTGGGCGGCGTGGTGTTGCTGGTGCTGGTGGTTGAACTGCTGAACACCGCGGTGGAGTCGGCCATAGACCGCATCGGCCCCGAGTGGCACGACCTCTCCAAACGCGCCAAGGACATGGGCAGCGCCGCGGTGCTGCTCAGCCTGCTGTTGTGCGGCGGCACCTGGCTGGGTGCGGTGTGGGCGCGCTGGGGATGGGGAAGCTGAACGACATGAACCACGCCACCAAACCCGCCACCCCCACAGCCACGTCAGCACCCGCTTTTTCGCTGTGTGTGTATTGCGGCTCCAGGCCCGGCATGAACCCCTGCTTTGCCCAGGTGGCCCAGGAGGTGGGCCAGTGGATCGGCCAACACGGCGGCCAGCTCGTCTATGGCGGTGGCAACACCGGGTTGATGGGCGAAGTGGCACGCGCCACCCTCGCCGCTGGTGGCCGGGTGGTGGGCATCATGCCCAAAGCCCTGGTGGAGCGAGAGTTTGCCAACCGCGACTGCACCGAATTGCACGTGGTGGACAACATGCACCAGCGCAAGGCCATGATGGCCGAGCGCGCCGACGCCTTCCTGGCCATGCCCGGTGGCATAGGGACGTTTGAAGAGCTGTTTGAGGTGTGGACCTGGCACCAACTGGGTTACCACACCAAGCCGGTTGGCCTGCTGAACGTCGAGGGGTATTACGACGGGCTTTTGGCCTTTCTGGCCCACACCGTGCGCGAGCAGTTGGTGGGCACTTGGCAGATGGACCTGCTCACCGTGGGCAACCAGGCACCTGAGTTGCTGCCCCGGCTGGTTCAGTCAGCGGGGTTTGGGCAGAGCGAGCAGCTCAGCCGCCACATGTAGGCGCTGGCGTCAGACAGCGCCTTCGTCCTGCTCGCCCGTGCGGATGCGCACCACACGCTCCACCGAGGTCACGAAAATTTTGCCGTCCCCAATCTTGCCGGTGCGGGCGGCGCGGATGATGGCGTCCACACAGCGATCCACATCGTCGGACTTGACGACCACCTCAATCTTGACCTTGGGCAGAAAGTCCACCACATACTCCGCGCCCCGGTAGAGCTCGGTGTGCCCTTTCTGGCGACCGAAACCCTTGACCTCGGTCACGGTCAGCCCAGTCACACCCTGTTCAGCCAAGGCTTCGCGCACTTCTTCGAGTTTGAATGGCTTGATGACGGCTGTGATCTGTTTCATGGTTCGGGTTCCTGTGGTGAGTGAAATCACGTTTGATTATGCCCAAGCCAGGCGTACCATGCCGCCCAACCTCAGCCAACCGCCCTGCGCACCATGTCCCTGCCACCTCACCCGCCCCTGCCTCAACACACCCCCATCACCGTCGTGTACCGCGGGGGCCACCCGGAGCTGGTCCATTGCGGATCGGTGGCCGTGGTCAACACCCAGGGCCAACTGCTGGCTTCGGTGGGAGACATGTCGGCCTTCATGTTCACGCGCTCGGCCCTCAAGCCCTTTCAGGCCATGCCGCTGATTGCCCGGTTTGCCGGGCACTACCAGCTCACCGATGCCGATGTGGCCCTGCTGTGCGCCAGCCACAACGGCGAAGCCCTGCACACCGAGCGGGTGGCCCAACTGCTGGGCCGAGCCGGTGCGTCTGAGAGCAACCTGGCCTGTGGCAGCCACTTGCCCTACTTTTACAGCACCAACGGCATCGCGCCCGAGCCAGGCCGCACCTTTGGCCGCTTGCACCACAACTGCTCGGGCAAACACACGGGCATGCTGTTGCTGGCCCATGCATTGGGCGAATCCACCCACACTTACCTGGACAGCACCCACCCGGTGCAGCAGGCCATTGCCGACTCGGTGAGCCACTTCACCGGCGTGTCCGTGCCCGACCTGGTGCGCGGCACCGACGGCTGCAGCGCCCCCAACTACGCGGTGCCCCTGCCCGCCCTGGCCCATGCCTTTGCCCAACTGACCGTGCCCACCCCCCACCCGGTGTACGGCGAGGCGCCGCAGCGCATCGCCAGGGCCATGGCGGCCCACCCCGAGATGGTCAGCGGCCAGGGCCGCAACGACCTGGCGCTCACGCGGGCGGGGCGCGGTGACTGGGTGTGCAAAGTGGGCGCCGACGGTGTGCAGGCCATCGCCAGCCGCAGCCGTGGCGTGGCCATTGCCGCCAAAGTGGGCGACGGCAACCTGAAGGCGCTGATGGTGGCCGTCATCGGCGCGTTGGAGCAGCTGGGCTGGCTGGACGATGAAGGCCGCCAAGCCCTGGCAGACTGGCTGCCCTCCCCCATGAAGAACGCCGCCGGGCACGAGGTGGGCCACATGGCCGCCGTGCTCCGACTGGCCTGAACCCGTTCAACCCCGGTACTTGCTGGTGATGGGATAGCGCCAGTCTTTGCCAAAGCTGCGGTGGGTCACGCGCACACCCACAGGGGCCTGGCGGCGCTTGTACTCGTTGATGCGCAGCAGGCGGGTGACCTTGTCCACATCGGCCTGGGTGTGGCCCGCGGCCACGATGGCAGCCGGGTGCTCGTCGTTTTCCATGTAACGCTGGATGATGTCGTCCAGCACCGGGTACTCGGGCAGGCTGTCCTGGTCTTTCTGGTCGGGGCGCAGTTCAGCGCTCGGCGGGCGGGTGATGATGCGCTCAGGGATGGGGTTGGCGCCCGTGCCATACGGGTCGTTGGCGTTGCGCCACCGCGCCAGCTTGAACACCATGGTTTTCACCACGTCCTTGATGACGGCAAAGCCCCCCGCCATGTCGCCGTACAACGTGCAGTAGCCGGTGGCCATTTCGCTCTTGTTGCCGGTGGTCAGCACAATGCCGCCGAACTTGTTGCTCAGTGCCATCAGCAGCGTGCCGCGGATGCGGGCCTGCAGGTTTTCTTCGGTGGTGTCTTCGGGCAGGCCGGCAAAGTCAAACGCCAGGCTGGCCTTGAAGGCCTCGAAATGCGGGGCAATGTCGATTTCGTCGTAGCGCACGCCCAGGCGCTGGGCCATGTCGCGGGCATCAATCCAGCTGATGTCGGCCGTGTAGGGAGAGGGCATCATGACCGTGCGCACGCGGTCTTTGCCCAGCGCATCCACCGCGATGGCCAGCACCAGCGCCGAATCAATGCCCCCCGACAGGCCCAGCAGCGCACTGGGGAAGCCGTTTTTATCGACGTAGTCGCGCACACCCAGCACCAAGGCGTGCCACACATCGGCCTCCGGGCTGTTCTCCGCCACCACCACGCCTTCAATGTCAGTAGCAGACTCTCCAACATTGACAAGCGCCAGAGCCATTTTTTCTTCAAAACTCTCTGCCCGCATGGCCACCTGACCTTTGGCGTCAAGGGCAAAACTGCGCCCCTCAAACACAATTTCATCCTGACCGCCCACCAGGTGGGCGTACAGCAGCGGCAGGCCGGTGGCGTGGACGCGCTCGCACATGGTGGCCTCGCGCTCGCTGCCTTTGCCGGTGTGGAACGGCGACGCGTTGATGACCACCAACACCTGCGCCCCCGCCGCCTTGGCGGCCTGCACCGGCGCGTCAAACCAGGCGTCTTCGCAAATCAGCAAACCACAGCGCAGCACCTGGCCGTTGCCATCGGGCACCTCGAACACACAGGTGTCGTGGCCGGGCGAGAAGTAACGGCGCTCATCGAACACCTGGTAGTTGGGCAGGTGCTGCTTGGCGTAGGTGTGCAGCACCTCACCGTGGCGCAGCACGGCCGCGGCGTTGTGCAACTGGGTGACGGACACGCTGCGGCTGCGCACCCCATCGCCGGAGGGAAGCACCCGCGCCTGCACCGTGTGCCGCGCGGCATGGCCCACCACCAGCGTCAGGCCATTTAACCCGGCGGTGTCGCGGGCAATGGCTTGCAGGGCATCATCACAGGCGTCCAAAAAGGCGGGGCGCAAAAACAGGTCTTCGGCGGCGTAACCGCACAGGGCCAGTTCGGGCGTGACCAGCAGGTGCACGCCCTGGGCGTGGGCCTGCTGCGCGGCTTGCACGACCCGGCGGGCGTTGCCGGACACATCACCCACCACAAAATTGAGCTGGGCCAGACAAATTTTGAACGTCATGAACACACTTGAAAAAAAGCCGTCATCGCAGGCGAACAACCCGCTCGAATGGACGGCAAACAATTATGTCATCCGTGTTTTTGACCACCCCCACGCCGTGGATGCCACCCAGTGGCAAACCCTGCTGGCCGCAGAAGCCGCACAGGGCCGCGATGCCCTGCCCTTCGTCACCCCCACCTACCTGGCGGCCCTGCAAGACAGCGGCAGCGCCACGCCAGCCACGGGCTGGACGCTGCAGCTGGTCACCGTCTGGACCGCTGACCGCACCCGCCTGCTGGGGGCATGCGGGCTGTACCTAAAGGCCCACTCCTACGGAGAATACGTGTTCGACTGGGCCTGGGCCGATGCCCATGCCCGCCATGGCCTGCCCTACTACCCCAAGGGGGTGGTGGCCGTGCCCTTCACCCCAGTGCCCGGCCCACGGCTGCTGGCCACCGATGACACCAGCCGACACACACTGATGGCGGCGCTGCTGCACCTGGCCGAACGGCTGAACCTGTCCTCATTGCACCTGCTGTTTGCCCACCCCACCGACCTGGCCGTGGCCCAGGCAGCGGGGCTGATGCTGCGCCACACCGTGCAGTTCCACTGGCACAACCGGCACCCCACGGCCCAACGCCCGTTCACCGACTTCGACGACTTCCTGGCCACGCTCAGCCAGGACAAACGCAAGAAAATCCGCCAGGAGCGCCGCAAGGTGGCGCAAGCCGGCATCCGTTTTCGCATCCGACAGGGCGCGGACATTTCGGGCAGCGACTGGGATTTTTTCTACCGCTGCTACGAACGCACCTACCTGGAGCACGGCAACGCCCCCTACCTGAGCCGGGATTTCTTCCAGCGGCTGGCGGACGAAGCGCCCCAACACTGGTTGCTGTGCCAGGCCCACCGGCCAGATGGCGCACCCATCGCATCCAGTTTGATAGCTGTCAACTCAATAGATACGGGCGCTGGACAGCAAAGAAGCTTAAAAACCTTACCCACCGTGGCCCATGGGCGGTATTGGGGTGCGCTGGAGCGGGTGGACTGCCTGCACTTTGAGGCCTGCTACTACCAACCCATCGAATGGTGCATTGCCCATGGGGTGACCCGTTTTGAAGGCGGCGCCCAGGGCGAGCACAAAATGGCCAGGGCCCTGCTGCCCGTGCGCACCAGCAGCGCACACTGGCTGGCCCACCCCGCATTTGCCGATGCCATTGACCGTTACCTGGCCCGGGAAACCGAAGGGGTGGACGGCTACCTGACGCACCTCGCCGGTCGCCTACCCTTCAAATCCGGCACCTGAGGGCGCGCGTTGTCAGCCGCACCGGGGTGGGGCATGGTGTAATCCGCCGCCGCCCAGGCCAAGGCCCCCGACATGCAACGCACCATATTCAACACCCCCATCGTCAACCGTCTGCTCAAAAGCCTGTCGTTGGCGGTGCTCAAAGCCACGGGCTGGACCGTGGAAGGGCAGCTGCCCCCCGAGGCCCAAAAAAGCGTGCTGATTGCCGCACCCCACACCAGCAACTGGGACCTGCCCTACACCCTGATGGTGGCCTTTGCGCTGGACCTGCAGGTGCGCTGGATGGGAAAAAGCGGCATTTTCCGCTGGCCATTCGGCGGCACCATGCGCTGGCTGGGCGGCATCGCCGTGAACCGCGAGCAGTCCACCAACCTGGTGGCAGCGTCGGTCCAGAGCCTGCGCGAGGCCACGGGGCCGCTGCAGCTCATCGTGCCGCCCGAGGGCACACGCAGCAAAACCCGCTACTGGAAAACGGGCTTCTACCACATCGCCGTGGGTGCGCAGGTGCCCATCGTCATGGCCTACATGGACTACAGCTGCAAGCGCAGCGGACTGGGCCCCATCTTCCAACCCACCGGGGATGTGGAGGCCGACATGGCCCGCATCAAGGCGTTTTACGCGCCCTTCAAGGGCAAGAACGCCCAGCAGTTCGAGGCCTGAGCGCCGCAGCGTGGGCGCTCACCGGCCCCAGGTGCGCGGGTAGCGAACGTACTCCACCAGTTCCTGCACCCGCGCGGGCGGCGGTGGCGTGACCAGGCTCACCAGCACCATCACCACAAAGCCCACGGGCACACCAAACACCCCCGCCGAGATGGGTTGTATGCCCCACCACAGTTGGATGGGTTGGGTCACGCCAAACACCTCACGCAGCCAGGGCTGGTTAAGCACCATGTAGTAAAAGGTCAGCCCCAAGCCCGCCACCATGCCCAGCGACGCGGCAACCCCCGTGGTGCGCCGCCAGAAAATGCCCAGCGTCAGTGCCGGGAAAAAAGCGGCCGCCGCAAACGAAAAGGCCGCCGACACCAGAAACAAAATGTCGGCTGGTTTTTGCGCCGCCACATAGGCCGCCGCCAGGGCCACCACCAGCAGCAGCATTTTGGAAATGGTGACCCGCCGCGCGGTGCTGGCGTTGGGGTCAATCATTTTGTAATACAGGTCGTGGCTGAGGGCATTGGCAATGGTCAGCAACAGGCCGTCTGCCGTGGACAAGGCGGCGGCCAGGCCACCCGCCGCCACCAGCCCGGAAATGACATAGGGCAAGCCCGCGATCTCCGCCGTGGCCAGCACAATGATGTCGCCGCCAATGCTCATCTCGTTCAGCTGCAAGATGCCGTCCCTGTTCACATCGGTGATGGACAGCAGGCTGGCATCCACCTTGTTCCAAGCGGCCACCCAACTGGGCAAGGCATCAAAAGACGTGCCCACCAGCACGTTGAACACCTCAAACTTCACCAGCACCGCCAGCGCGGGCGCCGTGAAGTACAGCAGCACCACAAACAACAGTGACCAGGTAACCGACTCCCGCGCCTGCTTCACACTGGGCGTGGTGTAGTAGCGGATGAGCACGTGCGGCAGCGCCGCCGTGCCCACCATCAGGCAAAACACCAGGGCCAGAAAATTCCGGCGCGACAGGTCGAACTCGGCGCGCTCGTCGGCAGAACCATCCGGGTCCCCGCTGTACTGCTGTGCCTGGGGCGGCATGCCGTTGAGGGGCTTTTGCTTGGTTTGCGCATCGGCCAGCTCGCGCCGCCACTCGCGCACGGCCCCCTCGGGGTCGCGGGGCATGCGGGCCAGCAGCTTTTCAGCGGCAATCTGCTCGGTCTGTCCGGCATTGGAGGCGCGCAACACCAAGACCTTGGCCTCTGCCGCTGCCCGCTCGGCGGCCAGTGAGCGCACCGGATCAGCCAACATGGCCTGGAGCTTGTCCACCCGGTCCGCGTAAATTTGACGGACCTCTTTCTCCTTGGGGTCGTTGGTCAGCACCTCTTCCTTGGCGGTGACCTTCTCCAGCTGAAAACCGTACACCAATTGAGGAACCGGCACACCGGTCTGCTTCATGCTGAGCCAGACCACCGGCAGCATGTAGGCCACGATGATGACCACGTACTGCGCCACCTGCGTCCAGGTCACGGCCCGCATGCCCCCCAGAAAGGAACACACCAGAATGCCGCCCAGCCCCAGAAAAATGCCCAGCTCAAACGCCACGCCGGTCAGGCGCGAGGTGATCAGACCCACCCCGTAGATCTGCGCCACCACATAGGTGAACGAGCACAGGATGGCCGCCGCGATGCCCAGCAGCCGGGGCCAGTTGCCGCCATAACGCTCCCCCAAAAAATCGGGGATGGTGAACTGCCCGAACTTGCGCAAATAAGGCGCCAGAAACAGGGCCACCAGGCAAAAACCACCCGACCACCCCATGATGAAAGCCAGTCCGTTGTAACCCGTGAGGTAAATGGTGCCGGCCAGGCCCAGGAAGGACGCGGCCGACATCCAGTCGGCCCCGGTGGCCATGCCGTTGTACACCGCAGGTACCCGCCGCCCGGCCACGTAGTACTCCACCGGGTCGGTGGTGCGGCTCATGATGCCGATGCCCGCGTACACCGCGACCGTGGTGAGCAGGAAGATGAACCCGATCATCTCCCGGGACATGCCCATGTGCTCGGCCACCGCCAGCAGCAGCACAAACAAAAACACCCCGGCGGTGTACCAGCCGTACACCTTGTTGAGTTGCCGCACAAAACCCTTGCCATCGGCTGGCCGGGGCGTGGGGCGCGAGCGGAACATGTCGGGCATGGCCTTCAGTCCTCGTTGAGGCTGTGGGCCTCGTCCAGCTTGGCCATGCAGTGGGCATACAGCCCAATCAGCGCCACGTACACCACCATGGCACCCTGGGCCCCCACCCAGAAGCTGAAGGGCCAGCCAAAGAACCGAAAGCTCAATTCACGGGCAAAAAACGCCACCCCAAACGTCACCAGGAACCAGACCAGCAGCAACCAGGCGGTCAGCCTGAGGTTTTTCTGCCAGTAGTGCCGCTGGCTGGGGCTGGGCACCGGGGCGGTCATGGCGCAGCCACCTCGCGCAGCAGCGGCTCCAACGCCATGGCACGGCGGGGGGAGAACGCCCGCAATTCGGCCAGGCGCTGCGCGGCCCGCGACGGCTCACCACACCGCTGGTGCAAACGCACCAGTTGCTCCAGGCCGTCGGGACACCAGGGCTGCAGGCTCACCTGCCGCGTCCAGGCCTGCTCTGCCCGCAGCCAGCACCCCTGCTCAGCCAGCGCCTGTCCCAGGCCAAACCAGGCGGCATCGAGGCTGGGTGAAAGCGCCAGCGCCCGCTCAAAGGCCGACTGCGCCGACTCGGGCCGCCCCAACCGCAGGCGCACAAACCCCAGATTGAACCAATGGGCCGCTGATTGCGGTTGAAAAGCCAGAACGGCCTGCAGCTGCCCCTCGGCCAGCGCCCACTGGCCCATGCCCGCCAACACGTGGGCACGGGTGGCCCAGGCGTGGAGCACCGAAGCGGTGGGAAGCTGGGGGTGGTGTGCAGACCCCGGGGCATCGGCCAGCCACGCATCCAAGGCGCGCAGCGCGGCCGCCGGTCTGTCCAGCCACAAGCAAGCGCGCCAGCGCCAGGATTGCAACCACCGCAGCAACGAGCGGGCACCCGCCGGTGTCACTGGCAAAACGACACCCCCACCCGCAGGCAGTGCTGGATTTTGGCCAGGGTGACCGCCAGCCAGAGCACCGCCAACACACAAAACGCCACCAAGGCATGGTGGCTGGGCAGGACCACCTTGGGCGAAATGAAGGCCACGGCCCGCACAAACGGTTGAGTGGCCAGCCGCAGCACGCCGTAAAACGGGTTGTGTGACCGGTTGGCACCGGCCATGAGCGCCAGCACCCCGCGCCCCAGCAGGCTCAGCAGCGCAATTTCGCAGACCATTTTGGTCACAACAAGGAGGGTCAGCATGCGGTCAGTTCAAGAGGGTTCGGACGATTTTGAAGGCTGCGCTTACCGCTTTCTTACTGGCGAACATCCCTGAGTCGACCAGGCCAAAACAAAAGGGCAAACCCTGTCAGGGTTTGCCCTTGTTTCCAGCCAGAACACCCTGGAGGGTGTCGTGCGGGGAGGGGTCGTCAGTCGGCAACCGCCTCTTCCGGGCGCGCCTTGTCGGACTTTTTGGGCAGCGGTGAAATGTCGAGTTTGACCTCGGCATTTTCCACGCCTTTGTCGTCGGTCTTGAGCTCAATGTCCACATTCAGGCGGCCGCCGTCGGTCAGGCGACCAAACAGCAATTCGTCGGCCAGCGCGCGGCGAATGGTGTCCTGAATGAGCCGCTGCATGGGTCGCGCACCCATGAGGGGGTCAAACCCTTTTTTGCCCAGGTGTTTGCGCAAGGCGTCGGTGAAGGTGACTTCCACCTTCTTCTCGGCCAACTGGGTTTCCAGCTGCAGCAAGAACTTGTCCACCACGCGCAGGATGACCACCTCGTCCAGCGCCTTGAAGCTGACCGTGGCATCCAGGCGGTTGCGGAACTCGGGTGTGAACAGGCGCTTGATGTCGGCCATCTCGTCGCCCGCTTCGCGCGGGTTGGTGAAGCCGATGGTGGACTTGTTCATGGTTTCGGCGCCCGCGTTCGTGGTCATGATGATGATCACATTGCGGAAGTCGGCCTTGCGCCCGTTGTTGTCCGTCAAGGTGCCGTGGTCCATGACCTGCAGCAGCACGTTGAAGATGTCGGGGTGGGCCTTCTCGATTTCGTCCAGCAGCAGCACGCAGTGTGGCTTTTTGGTGATGGCCTCGGTCAGCAAA
>PNML01000062.1 GCA_013823635.1 Polaromonas sp.
TTGCGGCGTGAAGCCGCATTCGCTGGCGGTGTTGACCACCAGCAGGGCACGGGCGGGCAGCTTGCACAGGTCCATGGGCTTGCCGCCAATCAGCGGGCTCACGGTGTAGCTGGGCAGCCCCGCGCACAGGTTGGCCGCCTGCACTGGCGCGGCCCACGCCCCACACGCCAGCCCCAGGGGCAGCGCCAGGGCCAGGCGGCGAAGGGGGGCGGCAAAGGCCGAAGCCTGGGCAGGTGTGTGTGTCATGCCCCCCATGATGGGCCGAGCCGATTGACCCTGTGGTGGTCCCCACCATTGGGGTGAGGCCCGCTTGGCGCTACGCTTGCGGCCAGCACACGTTGTTGCCGTCCCGCCATGACACCCCTGCACCACTCACCCTGCCACCGCCTGACCCTGGCCCTGCTGCTGACCACCACAGCCACGCTCACCAGTCTGGCCACGGCGGGCCCGCTGGCCGACCGCCTGCGCGAACGCCAGGCCCAGGCCACTGACGCCAGCGCACCGCACCGCCTGCTGCGCGACGTGGCCTATGGCCCAGACCGCTTGCAGCGGCTGGACGTGTACCTGCCGCCCCCCGGCCAGGCGGCGCAGGGCGTGGTGTTCATGGTGCACGGGGGTGCCTGGCGGTGGGGCGACAAGGCCGCCGCCCGGGTGGTGGAGGCCAAGGTGGCGCGCTGGGTACCGCTGGGGCTGGCCGTGGTGTCGGTCAACCACCGCCTGCTGCCCGACACCCCCGTGGCCCAGCAGGCCGACGACATCCGCCGCGCCCTGGCCTTTGCCCAGCAGCAGGCGGCGGCCTGGCAGGTGCCGCCCGAGCGTTGGGTGCTGATGGGCCATTCGGCCGGTGCCCACCTGGTGGCGCTGGTGTCGGCCAACCCGGCCCCGGCGCTGGCCCTGGGCGCACGCCCCTGGCTGGGCATGGTGAGCCTGGACAGCGCGGCGCTGGACGTGCCCCGCCTCATGCAGCAGCGCCACCCCCGGCTGTACGACCAGGCCTTCGGCAGCGATCCGGCTTACTGGCAGGCCACCTCGCCGCTGGCGCAACTGGTGGCGGGCTCGCCGCCCGCGCTGCTGGTGTGCTCCACCCTGAGGCCCGACCAACCCTGCCTGTCCGCACAGGCCTACGCCGAGCGCCTGCACGCCCTGGGCCAGCGGGCCGAGGTGCTGCCGCAGGCCCTGAGCCACGGCGACATCAACCAGCAACTGGGGCAGCCCGGCGCGTACACCGATGCGGTAGAAACCTTCATGGCCAGTCTGCACCCGGCACTGGCGCAGGCTCTGCGGCCATGATCCACACCGTTTTACAAGCTTTTTTGCCTTCTGGCGCTTGTATTGATTGATGTTTCAGCTACATATTTAGCACATTGACCGTGACCACATTCCCCATCCGCTACATAGAACCCGTGTTTCGCCCGCCCAGCGAGGCCCAGTCTCTCATCCTGCCGGTGACCAACGGTTGCTCGTGGAACCGGTGCACCTACTGCGAGATGTACACCGCACCGCAAAAAAAGTTTGGGCTGCGCGACGAAGACGAGCTGCTGGCCTCCATTGCGCGCAGTGGCGAGTTGTTGGGCGGGCAGATCAGCCGCGTGTTTTTGGGCGACGGCGATGCGCTGGCCCTGTCCACCCGGCGGCTGATGGCGGTGTTGCAGGCCATTCGCACCCATTTGCCGGGTGTTCGGCGCATTTCCAGCTACTGCCTGCCGCGCAACCTGCGCCACAAAACCGTGGCCGAGCTGACCGAGCTGCGCGAGGCCGGGCTGTCGCTGGCCTATGTGGGGGCCGAGTCGGGCGACGACACGGTGCTGGCCCGCGTGAACAAGGGCGAAACCTTTGCCTCCACCGCCGACGCGCTGAACAAGCTGGGTGAGGCAGGCATTGGCCGCTCGGTCATGCTGCTCAACGGGCTGGGTGGGCAGGCACATTCGCAGCAGCACGCGCTGAATTCGGCGCGCCTGGCCAACGCCACGCAGCCCGAGTTTTTGGCCACGCTGGTGGTGAGCTTTCCGCAGGGCGAGGCGCGGTTTCGCGCGGGCTACCCCGAGTGGGAGCCGCTGGATCTGCCGGGGCTGTTTGCCGAAATGGAGGCCTTTTTGCAGGCCACGGACTTGAAGCGCACCGTGTTCCGCAGCGACCATGCCTCCAACTGGCTGGTGCTCAAGGGCACGCTGGGTGCCGAAAAAGACCGCATGCTGGCCCAGGTGCGCACCGCCATTGCCCAGCCCCAGCACGCAGGTCTGCGCCCGGCCTGGGCCAGGGGCTTGTGACGCAACGCCGGGCGCACCCTCTGGCCGCCACCGTTTTGCGGCGACACTCCCCCCATGCGTTCACCCATCACCACCGTTGACATTGACCGTTGCGAAACCTGGAGCCGCTACAAGCCCGGCATGTGCGCCAGCTGCCAGGCCAACTGCTGCACCATGCCGCTGGAGGTGCGCCTGTCCGACCTGGTCCGCCTGGGCCTGGTCGAGCCCTTCGAGGCCGACAACGAAGACCCCAAGCGCATTGCCAAGCGGCTGGAAAAAGCCCGCCTGACCGACCACTACAACAGCCGCCACGAGGTGTTCACCCTGGCCCGCCGCGCCGACGGCGACTGCACCTACCTGGACGCCAAAACCCGCCTGTGCACCGTGTACGCCAACCGGCCCGACAACTGCCGCCTGCACCCGCAAAAAGGCCCGCGCCCCGGCTACTGCGCCTATGGCGCCAAAGTGCCCCAAAAAGGCGAGCCGCGCACGCTGCGCTGACGCCGCGCCGCCCATACGCCACCATGTCCACCCCGGTGCTCGACCCCGCGCTGCTGCTCAAACTGGTGAGCACGCCCATGCCCTATGGCAAATACGCCGGGCGCCTGCTGGCCGACCTGCCGGGCAATTACCTGAACTGGTTTGCGCGCGAGGGCTTTCCCAAAGGCGAGCTGGGCCGCCTGCTGGCCCTCATGCAGACCATCGACCACAACGGCCTGCGCGACCTGCTGCGCCCGCTGCGCTGAGCCTCAGCGGGGCTGACCACCTGCCGGTTGGCGCCGGGCCAGCCAGCCGTACAGCGCCAGCCCCGCCAGCAGCGCAGCGGCGGCCAGTTGCAACGACACCGAAAACCCCGCCTGCGGGCTGGCACTGCGCGCCAGCAGCGCCGCCACCAGCGCTGGCCCGGCAATCTGGCCCAGGCCATAGGCGGCCGTGAGCAGCGCGATGAACACCGGGGCATCGTGCGGGCGCACACGCCGCACCTCCTGCATGGCGAACAAGGTGATGGCGGTGAACGGCAGGCCCAGCCACAGGCTGCCCAGCGCAAACCCCGCCAGCGTGGGCCACCACAGGCTGACCACCACACCGGCAGCCTGCACCGCGTAGCAGGCCATGAGCAGGTGGCGGCGGTCCCAGTGCGGGGGAACGCGCAGCGTCAACACCGCGCCGATGGCCACCGCCAGGCCAAACAGCGGCCAGAACAGATCGAGCCAGATGGAGCCGGGCAACACCTGGCGCGCGATGACGGGCAAAAATGTGGCCGTGATGATGTAGCCAAACCCCGCCAGCCCATAGGCCACCACCAGCACGGCCATGGAACGCCAATGCACCGGCTCGGGCGCGGTGTGCGCCGGGGCGGCAGACGACTCGCTGCCCTGCAAACGCGGCCACACCACCCAGACCAACAGCAGCGCCACACCGCCAAACATGGCCCAGCCCGTGGCGGCCGCTTGCTGCCCTGCCACCAGCGCCGTGGCCGACAGGCCGCTGATGGCAATGCCCAGCCCCGGGCCCACAAAAATCAGCCCCCCCAGACGCGGTGCACCCAGGGCCGACAGCCGCACCAGGCACCAGCCCGATGTGTACACAAACACCAGCGCACTGGCCACGCCGGCCAAAAAACGCATCCACGGCCACGCGGTCGGCCACGGCATGGCCATGGCCAGCGTGAGCACCACGGTGGCCGCCAACCCCGCGCGCATGGGCGCCGTCAAGGGTAACCCTCTGCCCAGCCAGCGCGCCCACACCCAGGGCTGCAAGGCACAGCCCATGGCACCCAGCCAATAGCCCAGGTAGTTGGCGGTGGCCAGCCAGCTGGCCTGGGACAGGCCAATCACGCCGTCGTGCAGCATCATGGGCAGCAACGGCGTGAAGGCAAAGCGCCCAATGCCCATGGCCACCGCGAGCGACAACATGCCGGCAAAGGCAATCACAAAAGGGTTTTGCGTCATGGCAGGTATTTGAACCGCTGGCGGTGGATCAGCGGTTGCCGCGCGGTACAGGGCCCCCGCTGCCGTGCCAGGCCATGCGGCTACCCCGCCGGGGGCCTGAGCAACTGGTCGCGAAACCGCCGGGGCGACACGCCCACGGCGCGGGTGAAGACCCGGCTGAAATGCGCGGGGTCGGTAAAGCCCAGGGCATCGGCAATGGTGGCAATGCGCAGGTTGGTGTAGGCCAGGTTGCGCCGTGCCTCGCGCACCAGACGCGCCTCGATGAGGCGGGAGGCGGGCTCGCCCGTTGCGCCGCGCACCAGGCGGCTGAGGTGGGTGGGTGATATCGCCAAGGCCCTGGCGTAGTCGGCCACGCCCCAGTGGGCCAGAAAGTGGGTCTCCACCAGTTTTTCGAAGCGCTGCAGCAGCTCGGGACGGCCGGCCTGGGCCTGCGTGGCATCGGCCCCAGCCCCGACCCGGGCCGCCAGGCCCAGCAGCGTGGCGCACAGGCCGCGAAGCACCAGGGCACGGGCACTGCGCAGGCCCTTGAATTCGCGCCAGATCTGCAGTGCCACGGTGGCCATGGGTGCGGTGGCCTCGCCCACAAAGGCACGGCCCAGCGCCAGGCGCACGTCGTCGGCGCCAGAGAGGATGGTGGCCAGCATCTCGTCGGCCAGGGTGATGACCAGGCCCTGCGTGCCCGGCTCGAAGCTGAACGCATGCACGTTGCCCGCCGGCACATTGATGAGCGACAGCGCCCGCAGCGGCAGGGCCTGGCCGTCGAGGTGGGCGGTGCCGGTGCCCGACTGCAGCATGAGCAGCTGGTGCAGTCGGTCGTGGCGGTGGGGTGCCAGTTCCCAGTCGTGCAGGACCGAGCGGGCCGCAATGGGCTCGCAGTGCATCACATCGGGCAGGTGGCTGGATTCGCCGAACAAGCCGTGGGACAAAACAATGCCGTTGTGCAGGCGCATGTTCGAAATGTACAAGTTATTGCCGATTTCAGGCATGGCCCCCGTTGCCCGTCTGGCCTACGCTAGTGGTCCGGCCAAGGGGTAGCACCCGAGGCCGCACGCCCACCCATCGAAACAGGAGACATCCATGAAAACCAGCGTTTGCATCATTGGCGGCGGCCCCTCGGGCCTCATGCTGTCGCAGCTCTTGCACCTCAAAGGCATTGACACCGTGGTGCTGGAGCGGCAAAGCCGCGAGTACGTGCTCAGTCGCATCCGCGCCGGGGTACTCGAGCACGGTTTTGCCAAGTTGATGCGCGAAGCCCAGTGCGGCGAACGCATGGACCGTGAGGGTGAAATCCACGACGGCTTCATCATCGCCCACGACGGCCAGCAAAGCCGCGTGGACCTGCACAAGCACAGCGGCGGCAGCTCGGTGGTGGTGTACGGCCAGACCGAACTCACCCGCGACCTGTACGAAGCCCGCGACAAGATGAAGGGCGTGGTCATTCACAACGCCGAAGACGTGCAGCCGCACGACCTGAAATCGGCCAACCCCTACGTGACCTACCGCGACGGCGACGAGGTGGTGCGCATCGACTGCGACTTTGTCATTGGGGCGGACGGCTTTCATGGCGTCAGCCGCAAGTCCATTCCGCGCGATGTGCTCAAAGAGTACGAAAAGGTGTACCCGTTTGGCTGGCTGGGGGTGCTGTCGCGCACCAAGCCGGTGTCGCCCGAGCTGATTTACGCCAAGCACGAGCGCGGCTTTGCGCTGTGCTCACTGCGCTCGCAGGTGCTGTCGCGCTACTACATCCAGGTGCCGCTGACCGACACCGTGGAAGACTGGTCGGACGAGCAGTTCTGGGACGAACTCAAGCGTCGCCTGCCGCCCGAGGTGGCCGCCCAGCTCATCACCGGCCCGTCCATTGAGAAGTCGATTGCGCCGCTGCGCTCCTTCGTGGCCGAGCCCATGCGCTACGGCAACCTGTTCCTGGCGGGCGACGCCGCGCACATCGTGCCGCCCACGGGCGCACGGGGGCTGAACAGCGCCGCATCCGACATTTACTACCTGTACCACGCCATGGTGGCGCACTACCTGAACGGCGACGACAGCGGGCTGGACAACTACTCCGCCAAGGCCCTGGCGCGGGTGTGGAAGGCGCAGCGCTTTTCGTGGTGGATGACCACCATGCTGCACACCTTCCCCGACAACCTGAGCTATGACGACAAACTGCAGCAAACCGAGCTGGCGTATTTGTTCTCATCCGAGAAGGCACTGGGCTCGCTGGCCGAAAACTACGTCGGCCTGCCGTTCTGACGGCGTGGGGTGTGCGCAGCCCACGCGACCACGCCATCACCCCTCAGACACAGGGTCTGCCCCCGGCGCGTGCCAGCTCGGCGGCGGCACCCAACGACTGGCCCAGGTGGGCAGCTGCTCGGGAGGCATGGGTCGAGCAATGCCGTAGCCCTGTGCCAACTCACACCCCAGCATCAGCAGGTGCTCGCCATGGGCCACGGTTTCCACACCTTCGGCGATGACCTCGCGCTTGAAGGCACTGGCCAGGCCCATGATGCCCTGGACAATGCCCAAGTCATCGGGGTCTTCCAGCATGTCGCGCACAAAACTCTGGTCAATTTTGAGCTGCTCGGCCGGCAGGCGTCGCAGGTAGGTGAGCGACGAGTACCCCGTACCGAAATCGTCCAACGCAAACTTCACCCCAATGAGGCTGCACGCCCGCATCACGCCAGCGGTGCCGGTCATGTCCTCCAGTGCGCTGGTCTCCAGCATCTCCAGTTTGATGAGCTCGCGTGCGAGGCTGGGGTGGGCCACCTGGCGCTGCACCAGGCGGCGCACAAAACCGGGTTTTTGCAGCGAGGCCGCGCACACGTTCACGCTCACGGGCACCTCAAAGCCCTGGGCCTGCCAGGCCGACAGCTGGGCAAACGCCTGGTCGAGCACCCATTCATCCAGATCTGCCGCCAGGGGCTTGCCCTCCAGCACTGGCAAAAAATGGCCGGGTGCCAGCAAGCCCTCATCCGGGTGCTGCCAGCGCACCAGGGCTTCCACCCCCACCAGCTGACCGGTGCGCATGTTGACCTGTGGCTGGTAATGCAGCACCAGCTCATCGTTGTTCAGGGCCTGGGCAATGCGGGCGAGCTTCTCAGCCTGGGTCTTGACGGCGGAGTCACTTTCCACGTCAAACAGGTGGTACTGGTTTTTCCCGGCCTGCTTGGCCTGGTACATGGCCTGGTCCGCATGGCGCATGAGCTGGTCGGCATCGGCGGCGTCCTGGGGAAACAGCGTGACACCCAGACTGGCCGAGACCTGAACGCGTCCGCTGGTCAACACCACTGGGTCGGCGGCGGCGCGCAGTAGGCGCTGCAGCACAGGCAAACAGCCGCCCACGTCTTCCAGGCCCACCAGCACGGCCACAAACTCATCGACACCCAGGCGTGCCAGGGTGTCGCCCTCGCGCAGTGCCTGCTTGAGGCGCTCAGACAGGGCCACCAGCAACTGGTCACCCACCTCGTGCCCGTGCTGATCGTTGACGGCCTTGAAACCGTCCAGGTCCAAAAACACCACGGCCAGGTTCAGGCCAGAGCGCAGGCTGTGCGCCATGGCCTGGTTCAGCCGGTCGGACAGCAACACCCGGTTGGGCAAGCCGGTGAGCGCGTCGAAATGGGCCACATGCTCCAACTCTTCCTGGTGTTGCTGCTTCTGGGTGATGTCACGGGCCACCACCACAAAGCCACCGGCCTGTCCGCGGGACGCCGGCTTGACGGCCACCGACAGCTCAAAATGCCGCACCCCCGATGCCAGGGCCAGCTGGTACACATGTCCACTGGACGCGCCATGGGCCGACGCCTCTTGCATGGCCTCGCGGGCTATGGCCGAGATGTGGGGCGGCAGCACCGCCTCCATGAGCTGTCCGATGAACTGTTCCGGCGGCAGCAACAGGTCTTCGGGGCGGGAGGTGTGCACGCCCACAAAACGGCCGTCGACGTCCAGCTCGAACAACAGGTCGGGCATCGCGTTGAGCGTGGCCTGCAGGTGGTTGCGGGTGGCCTGCAGCTCAGCCTGCCATTGCTGGCCTCGGCGACGGCTGGCCCACAGATAGCCGATCAGGCTGGCCTGCATCAGCAAGCCGACCGCCAGCAGCCACGTCTGCGTGCGCTGGCTGTCGGCCATGGCCTGGGCCTGGTCGTCCACCGTGGCCTCCAGCCGGGTTTTGTAGTGCCACAGGGCCGCCTCATCGCTGGCATTGGAGGTGATGTCGGAGATGATGGACAGCAACAGGGTGCGCCCTTCAAACTCGAAGGGACTGGAGCGCACGCGCACCGTGCGAGACGTCCCGTCGGCCAGCCGGTGCCTGAACACAAAGTAGCTTCGCCCCTGCTGCGCCGCCAGTTGGCGCTCCTGCGCCACCTGCTCAGGGCTGAGGGTGTTGATGGCCTGGATGCGCATCGCACGCAACTGCGCCTGGCTGTGGCCATAGAAAGCGGCGGCGGCGGGGTTGGCGTCCACGATGCGCCCACTGTCGGGGTCGATGAGCAGCATGGTGGCGCTCATCTGGTTGAACACCTCGTCAAAGGTTGGCTTGGCGGCTTGAGCGCGCGGATGACAACACATGACAGCCAGCGCCAAGCCCGCAACGAGCAGGTCGCGGCGAAAGGCAGAAGCAAGCGGCATCCACAACATGACAGACATCGTAGCGTGGCTTTCGCCCCTGCTGGCCAACAAACCTGTCAATCGGCCAAACCCACCCAAGGTCACTGTTGCCGACAGCGGGGCAACGCGCCTGAATTCAAAACCGAGTGGGGCCTCAGGGCTTGGTTCAACAGAACCGTTTGCTGCCGTTCAAGTCCGGACCGCTGACAAGAATTGCTGCAACTCTGGGGTTTGTGGGCGGGTGAAAATGTCTTCCGGTGTGCCGGTCTCGTGGATCAGCCCCTGGTGCATGAACACCACGCGGTCGCTCACCTTGCGGGCAAAGGCCATTTCATGGGTCACCAGGATCAGTGTCATGCCCTCGCTGGCCAGCATTTCCACCACCTGCAGCACCTCACCGACCAATTCGGGGTCGAGCGCTGAGGTGATTTCGTCGCACAGCAACACCGACGGGCTCATGGCCAGGGCGCGCGCAATGGCCACGCGCTGTTGTTGCCCCCCTGAGAGTTGCTCGGGCAGTCGGTCGAACTTATCGCCCAGGCCCACGCGCGCCAGCAACGCCTGTGCACGGTGGCGGGCTTCTTCTTGCGGCAAGCCTTTGACCAGCGACGGTGCCAGCATCACGTTGCGGCCCGCGCTCAGGTGCGGAAACAGGTTGAAGTTCTGAAAAATCATGCCCACCTGCTGGCGCAGTTCCCGCATGGCGGTGGCGTTGCCGTGCTGCAGGGCCTGGCCGTCCACCGACAGGCTGCCGGCGTCGAACCGCTCCAGCCCGTTGATGCAACGCAGCAGCGTGCTTTTGCCCGAGCCGCTTTTGCCAATGATGCAGACCACCTCTTTGCGACCTACCTGCAGGTCGATGCCCTTGAGCACCCGCGTGGCGCCAAAGCTTTTGTGCAGGCCCTGGATGTCCACCAGCGCGAAAGGGGTAGTGGGGGCAGGGCTCATGGTGTTGGGTATGGGTGACATGGCAAAAACGGGGCGGGAAAATCAGGCAGGCTGGGGGTGGCTGTGGTCGTTCTGGCGGTGCTGGCGGGCCTCCAGGCGCTGGCTCCACCAGGACAGCGGATAGCACAGGGCGAAATACATCAGGCCCACAAACGCGTAGGCCATGAACGGCTGGTAGGTGGCGTTGGAAATCATCTGGCCAGCCTTGGTCAGCTCCACAAAACCAATGACCGACGCCAGCGCCGTGCCCTTGATGACCTGCACCAGAAAGCCCACCGTGGGCGCAATGGCCACCCGCGCCGCCTGCGGCAGGATGACGTGGCGCATTTGCTGGCCATACGTGAGCGCCAGGCTGGCCGAGGCCTCCCACTGGCCCTTGGCCACGGAGGTGACGCAGCCGCGCCAGATTTCGGTGAGGTAGGCACTGGCGTACAGCGTGAGGCACACCGACGCGGCCACCATGGGCGACGTGTCCAACCCGAGCAAGGCCAGGCCAAAGTACACCAGAAACAGTTGCATCAGCAGCGGTGTGCCCTGGAACAACTGCACATAGCCCGCCACGGCGGTGGACACCCCCCGCACCTGGGCAAACCGCAACAGCAGCAGCAGCAGGCCGACGGCCCCACCACCCACGAAGGCGATGAGCGAGAGCAGCACCGTCCAGCGCATGGCGGTCAGCAAAAAAGCAAGAATGTCCCAGAGCGCAAACTGAACCATGGCTTTGCCCGCTGTCAGCGGCCCGTGAAAATGAAACGCGGCCCTGCCCAGTTGAGCAACTGGCGCAGCGCCACCGCCAGCGCCAGGTAAACAAGGGTGACCAGAATGTAGGACTCAAAACTGCGGAAGGTCCGGCTGGAAATGAGGTTGGCGGCCTGCGACAGCTCTTCGGCCGAAATTTGCCCGCACACCGCCGAACCCAGCATGACGATGATGATCTGGCTCACCAGCGCAGGCCATATGCGGGCCAGCGCCGGTGGCAACACCACCCTTGAAAAGGTTTGCCAGGGCGTGAGTGCCAGGCTCAAGGCCGCCTCCAGTTGCCCCTTGGGCGTGGCCTGCAGACCGGCCCGCACAATCTCGGCGGCATAGGCCCCGAGGTTGAGCACCATGGCCAGCACACAGGCCAGTTCCACCGACAAACGCACCCCCAGCGAGGGCAGCCCGAAAAAGATGAAAAACAGCTGGATGATGAACGGCGTGTTGCGCACCACCTCCACATAGCCACTGGCGGCCACGCGCAGGGCTTTGCCGCCGTGCAGCCGCGCCCAGGCGCAGGCAATGCCCAGCACCGTGCCCAGCACCGCAGAGGCCAGCGTCAGGGTCACCGTGAGGCTCAGGCCACGCAGCAGCATGGGCCACTGGGCCAGCACCACCCAAAAGTCAAACTCAATCATGGTTGCCCAATCGGCGTGGGGGTCAGTTCATCACTCGGGCAGCACGCCGGTGCCACGGCCCAGAAACTTCTGCGAGTACTGCTCCAGCGTGCCATCGGCCTTGGCGGCGCGCAGGATCTCGTTCACCTTGTTCAGCAGCGCGGTTTCACCCTTGCGCACGCCAATGAAGTTGGGCGAGTCTTTCAGCAACAGCTTGTATTCGGCCTGCACCTGGGGGTTCTTCTGCACCGCGGCAGCGGCCACGGCCGCACCGGTGGCCAACAACTGGGTCTGCTGCGAAATGAAGGCGGCCACCGTGGTGGCGTCGTCTTCAAACCGCTGGATCTTCAGGGTGGGTGGGGCCACCTTTTGCAGCATGTCGTCCTGGATGGTGCCGCGCGTCACCGCAATGGTTTTGCCCGCCATGTCCTCAAAGCTCTTGATGCTCAGCGACTTGGGGCCAAACACCGCCTGGAAGAAGGGCGCGTAGGCAATGGTGAAGTCGATGACTTTTTCGCGCTCGGGGTTCTTGCCCAGGGCAGACACGATCAGGTCGATTTTCTTGGTTTGCAGGTAGGGAATGCGGTTGGGCGTGCTGACCGGCACGAACTCGGCCTTGACGCCCAGCTTGTCGGCAATGAGTTGGGCGGTGGCCACGTCCACGCCGGTGAGCTTGAAGTCAGGGCCCATGTAGCCATAGGGCGGGAAGTCGGAAGCCACACCCAGGGCAATGGACTTTTTGGCCAGCACGGACGTGAGCGAATCATCGGCCTTGGCGGGGGTGGCCACGGCCAGCAGCGCGGTGGCGGCCAGACCGACCAGGGAAGAAAGCAGCTTGAATTTCATGAGAACTCCTGAAGAGATGGGGTTGGACATGCCCTGTCTGCGCAAGATGTGTGCCACGCCCGTTGAGGCCTGGCACCGGCCTTGCAAGTGGCTCTCCACACATGAAACTGTTGTTTCTTTTGTAGAGTTTTAAGAATCTTCTGTTTCATATCGGTGCACCACGCCTCAACTTGGTGAATCCGTTTCAGCCCTGCGCCCCTTTTCAGCCCACCGACATGCCACTTCCCGACAACCTGCGCGATCTCATACAAGGCCAGTACGACCAGCTCTCCCCCGTGGACCGCAAGATGGCCGATGCCGTGCTGGCCCGCGAACACGACGTACTGGCCTACAGCGCCACTGAACTGGCCGCCCTGGCGGGCGTGTCCAAGGCCAGTGCGGCGCGGTTTTTCAGACGACTGGGGTTTGCGGACTACCAGGCTTTCCGCCTGCACCTGCGCGGCGAGGGAACGTCGCCCTCGCCGCTGGCGCGGCTGGCGCAACGCGGGGGCCAGCCCAGCCCGCTCATGCAGCACCTGGCGCGCGAGGCGCAGCACCTGCAAGCCTTGTCCAACGGCATCAGCGACGAAGCGGTGCAATCTGCGGTACAGCTGCTGCTGGGTGCCCGGCGCGTGTGGGTGGTCGGCTACCGCAATGGCTACATGGTGGCGTTTTATGCACGCGCCCTGCTGTCTCAGGTGCGCGGCGGTGTGGCCTTGCTGAACGACGGCAGCGGCGAAGACGCCGAGCGCCTGGCCGACATCCAGCGCGGTGACGTGCTGCTGGCCATGGACTTTCGCCGCCGCACCCGTCGCGTCTCGCAAGTGGCCGCCATTGCCGCCCAGGCCGGCGCCGCGCTGGTGCTGGTGACCGATGCCCGCGTGTCCGCGCTGGCCGGGCGGGCGCAGGTGGTGTTCACCTGCCCGCCGCAAGAAGAGCCCGTGTTCGACTCCTACACGGCGGCCATCAGCCTCATCCACTTTTTGGCCGGTGCGGCCCTGGGGGCCGCCGCCAAAAAGGCCAGGGACCGCATGGCCCGCATCGAGCAAACCCACACCCAACTCGACGACCTGGAGCCGTGAAGCCCGCAGCCCACCCCCGCTGGCCTGGCCGCCCCTGCCCGCCGTTGCCCAACCACGTTCAACCTCTGTCCACCCCCGTTGCCACCGTTTCTGCCATGACCCATCCTGTGCCTTTCCACCCCATTCAGGTGTTTGCCAACCCCCGCCGCCTGCCCGGCGAAATTTATGGCCAGGCGCGTGAAGCCTTGCTCAGCGCCCCGGCGCTGGCGCAGGCGCAAGCGGTCATCACCACCTGGCCCGGTTACGCACCCACGCCCCTGTGCGCCCTGCCCGACCTGGCGGCCCGCGCGGGAGTGGCCGCCATCCACTACAAAGACGAAGGCTCGCGTTTTGGCCTGGGCAGCTTCAAGGCCCTGGGCGGTGCGTACGCGGTGGCCAGGTTGCTGTGCACACAACTCGGACAGCGCCTGGGCCGCGAGGTCAACCCTGCGCAACTGCTGGCCAGTGGCAACGACCCCGAAGTGCGCAGCGCGGCGGCCGGCATCACCGTGACCTGCGCCACCGATGGCAACCACGGCCGCTCGGTGGCCTGGGGTGCGCAAATGATGGGGTGCCGCTGCGTCATCTACATCCACGCCACCGTCAGCGAAGGCCGCCGCGAGGCCATCGCCCACTACGGGGCCGAGGTGGTGCGCACCGCTGGCAACTACGACGACTCGGTGCAGCAGGCCGACCGCGACGCACGGGCCAACGGCTGGTTTGTCATTTCCGACACGTCTTACCCTGGCTACATGGACATCCCGCGCGACGTGATGCAGGGCTACCAGCTCATGGTGGACGAAGCCGCGCAAGCCCTGCCCCAGTGGCCCACCCATGTGTTTGTGCAAGCGGGTGTGGGTGGCTTTGCCGCAGCGGTGTGCGCCTATTTCTGGGAGCGCGATGCCACCCGCATGCCGCGCTGCGTGGTGGTGGAGCCCGAGCAAGCCGATTGCCTGCTGCGCAGCGCACGCGCCGGTGAACCCGTGGCCGTCAAAGGTGACCTGGACACCCTGATGGCCGGGCTGGCCTGCGGCGAAGTGTCACTGCTGGCCTGGCAGGTGCTCGAGCACGGTGCCGCTGCGTTTTGCACCATCCCCGATGCCGCGGCGGTGGACGCCATGCGGCAACTGGCCCAACCCGGCGGGGCCGACCCCGCCATTGCCGCCGGTGAGTCTGCCGTGGCGGGCCTGTCTGCCTTGCTGCTGGCCCTGCAAGACCCGCAAGCCTGCGCCACCCTGGGCCTGGGGCCAGACAGCCGTGTGCTGCTGTTTGGCAGCGAAGGCGACACCGACCCCCTCCTGTACCAGCAGCTGGTGGGCCGCAGCGCCGAGCAGGTGCGCCAGGGCGCGGGGGCGGCATGAACCCCGGCCCCCACCACTGCGCCGCTGCCAACGCCACCACAGCACTGCCGCCGGGCTTGCAAGTCAACGGCCCCCGGCTGCTGGCCAGCCTGGCCGCGCTTGGTGAGGTGGGCGCGCTGCCAGGCGGCGGCGTGTGCCGCCTGGCCCTGACCGATGCCGACCGACTGGGTCGCGACTGGACCGTGGCGCGCATGCACGAGTTGGGGCTGCGCGTGACCGTGGATGCCATGGGCAACGTGGTGGGCCACCTGGCCGGCGAGGTGGACGGCCCGCCGGTCATGACCGGCTCCCACATTGACACCGTGCGCACCGGCGGCCTGTACGACGGCAACTACGGCGTGCTGGCCGGCCTGGAGGTGGTGGCCGCCCTGCGCGACGCGGGGCTGCGTCCGAAACGCCCGCTGGCCGTTGCCTTTTTCACCAACGAGGAAGGCGCCCGCTTCCAGCCCGACATGATGGGCAGCCTGGTGTACGTGGGCGGGCTGCCACTGGCCACGGCCCTGGCCACGCGCGACGCCGAAGGCCTGAGCGTGGGCGACGAGTTGCAGCGCGTGGGCTACCAGGGCACTGCGCCCGTGGGACAACCCGCGGTGGACAGCTTTGTGGAGTTGCACATCGAACAAGGCCCTGTGCTGGCGCAGCAAGGGATACAGGTGGGCGTGGTCGAGGGCGTACAGGGCATTTCCTGGACCGAATTCACCCTCAGCGGCCAGTCCAACCACGCGGGCACCACACCCATGGCCATGCGCCACGATGCCGCACTGGTGGCCGCCCAGGTGGCGGTGTTTGTGCGCGGCCTGACGCAGCGCCTGGGCGGGCGGCAACTGGCCACCGTGGGCGCGCTGCGCCTCACGCCCAACCTGGTCAACGTGATTGCCAGCCAGGCCGTGTTCACCGTGGACCTGCGCAACACCGATGCCGCCGTGCTGGCCCAGGCCGAGTCCGAGGTGCTGGCCTTTGCCACCCAGGCTG
The DNA here is from genome assembly GCA_013823635.1 of Polaromonas sp. Taxonomy (GTDB): domain Bacteria; phylum Pseudomonadota; class Gammaproteobacteria; order Burkholderiales; family Burkholderiaceae_C; genus UBA2334. Next base: position 15,341 of record PNML01000062.1, read on the forward strand.
CCCAGGCAGAGGGCGTGCAACTGCGCACCCGCAGCCTGGCCCGCTTCGACCCCGTGGCCTTTGACCCCCTGGTGGTGGACCTGGTGCAACAACAGGCCACCGCGCTGGGCTGTACCCAGCTGCGCATGCCCAGCGGTGCGGGCCACGACGCGCAGATGCTGGCGCGCGTGTGCCCCGCCGGCATGATTTTTGTGCCCAGCGTGGATGGCCTCAGCCACAACGTGCGCGAACACACCGAGCCTGCCGACCTGGTGCTGGGTGCGCAGCTGCTGCTGCAGGTGATGTGGGCACTGGCCCACCGCAACGCCTGAACACCACCCGTCCGACCCCAAGACCACACCCTTCCAACCCATCCATTGCACGCCACCACCATGCCACGCCACATCAACGTTGCCCTGGGCCAGTTGGGCCCCATCCAGCGCGAGGACACCCGCCCCCAGGTCGTCCAGCGGCTGTGCGAACTCATGCGCCAGGCCCACGCCGTGGGCGCGCACCTCATCGTGTTTCCCGAGCTGGCGCTGACCACCTTTTTCCCGCGCTGGTACATCGAGCGCCAGGAAGACATCGACCGCTACTTCGAGCGCAGCATGCCCAACGCCGATACCCAGCCACTGTTTGACCTGTCGCGCCAACTGGGCGTGGGCTTTTACCTGGGCTACGCCGAACTGGCCCAGGAGGGGGGGCAGGCCGTGCGCTACAACACCAGCATCCTGGTGGACCGCAGCGGACAAATCGTGGGCAAATACCGCAAGGTGCACCTGCCCGGCCACCGTGAGCACGAGCCCTGGCGGCGCTTTCAGCACCTGGAAAAGCGCTACTTCACACCCGGCCCTGGTTTTGGGGTGACGCAGGCGTTTGGCGGGGTCATGGGCATGGCCATTTGCAATGACCGCCGCTGGGCCGAGACCTACCGCGTCATGGGCCTGCAAGGCGTGGAGATGGTGCTCATTGGCTACAACACCCCTGTGCACAACGCCCCCGCACCCGAGCACGACGACTTGTCCCTGTTCCACAACGAACTGTCCATGCAGGCGGGGGCTTACCAGAACGGCACCTGGGTGGTGGGCGTGGCCAAGGCCGGCGTGGAAGAGGGGGTGGACAGCATTGGAGGCAGCTGCATCATTGCGCCCTCGGGCGAGGTGGTGGCCCGCTGCCTGACCAAGGGCGATGAAATGGCCATTGCCCGTTGCGACCTGGATTTTTGCGCCGTCTACAAGCGCACCACCTTCAACTTTGACCTGCACCGCCAGCCCCACGCCTACGGGCTGATTGTGGCCCGCAAGGGCGAAACCCTGGCGGCCGATGGCTCACCCTGGGTGGCGCCAGGCGACCCAGTGGCCTGAAGCTACTTGACCAGGTTGCCCCGGTTGCCCACCACGGTCAGCTCGACCAGGCGCGAGGCGCTTTGTGCGCCCTTGCCAAAGTTAAGCACCACGCCGCCCATGTCGTGGTCTTTCATGCCGTTGAAGGCCGACACCAGCCCCTCCCGCGTGAGCTTGGGGCCTGCGCGGCGCAGCGCCTCGGTCAGTGCCCTGGCGTTCATGTAGCCCTCCAGGCTGAGGTGCGAGAACTCGGTGTGGCCCGCCGCCGCCATGGCCGCCTGGTAGTCGCGCACCACCGGCAGGCTGCCCCGCGTGGGAAACGGCACCACCTGGCTGATGGCCACGCCCACCCCGTCAGGGCCCAGGGCCTTGAGGTTGGCCGCGCTGGCCAGGACCGACAAGGCGTACATCTGCAACCCCTTGTGCTGCTTGTTCACCGCCTTGATCACCTCGATGCTGGGCTTGCCCGCCAGCCCCAGAATGAGCGCATCGGGTTGCGCCGCCATGAGGGCGGCGGTGGCCGCCACGGCGTCGCTGGCATTGTTTTCCACCGGGGCCACGGCCAGCGGTTCGAGCTTGCGCTGCGCCAGGGCCGCGGTGGCCGCGGCCAGCACCTCTTGGCCAAAGGTGTTGTTCTGGTAGGCAATGGCAATTTTTTTGAAACCGATGGTGGTCACGTGCTGCACCAGCTTGTCGGCCTCGTCGGCGTAGCTGGCGCGCAGGTTGTACACGCCAGTGAGCCTGCCCGAGCGCACCGACAGCGCCCCCGTGAACGGCATGATGACGGGCAGCCCGGCCTTTTGGGCCACAGGCAGCAGCGCCTCGTTGTTGGGTGTGCCAAACGTGCCGAACAGCGCGAACGTGCCCTGGGCCGCTGCCATGCCTTCGATGATTTGCAGCGTTTTCTGCGGGTCGTAAGCGTCGTCCTGGCTGACCAGCAATACCTTGCGGCCATGCACGCCGCCCTTGGCATTGAGCGCATCGAAATACACCTTGGCGCCCTTGAGCACCTCTTGCCCCAGGTCACCCAACGGGCCGGAGAGCGCGGTGCTCTGGCCCAGGGTGATGGTGTCGGTGGTCACGCCCACCTCCTGCGCTTGGGCGCAGGCCAGGGGGTTCAGCAACGCCAGACTGGTGCCCGTGGCCAGCACCAAGCCGAACAGCCGCTGTGTCAGTCGATTCATGCGCAGGCTCCAATGGTTTCAGCTGGCGCATTATGGCCCTGGGCCAGGGGACTGCAGGTACTCAAAACGCGCTGCTTACACTGCACCCGTGCCCGAGCGTGGCAGCGTTGTGGCGGCGGTGCGCACTGCTGGCGCCAACCGCCCCTGGCCCCACCTTTGCAGGACGATGCAACATGCCCCACCTCCCCGATTTGCCCAACTGGCTGCTCAGCAGCCTGATTTACCTCAGCGCAGCCGTGGTGGCGGTGCCCCTGGCGCGGTTTCTGGGGCTCGGCGCCATTTTGGGTTACCTGGCGGCGGGCATGGCCATTGGCCCGTGGGGCCTGGGGCTGGTGACGGAAGTGAGCGAGATCCTGCACTTTGCCGAATTCGGCGTGGTGCTGATGCTGTTTCTGGTGGGGTTGGAGCTGGAGCCGCGCCGCCTGTGGGCGCTGCGCCGACCCATTTTTGGCTGGGGCAGCGTCCAGGTGCTGGGCTGCGCAGGGGCCATGGCGGGCTTGGGCTGGCTGGCCGGCGCACCGCTGACGCTGGCGGTGGTGGCCGCGCTGGGGCTGGCGCTGTCGTCCACCGCCATTGCGCTGCAAGTGATGCAAGAGCGCAACCTGCTGCGCACACCGGGCGGGCAGGCGGGCTTTGCCATTCTGTTGTTTCAGGACGTAGCGGCCATCCCCATCTTGGCGCTGCTGCCTTTGCTGGCCGCCAGTTCAACGCCGAATGTGCCCGTACCGCTGGCAGATAAAGCGTTTGAAGCTCTCAAAATCATGGGCGTGATCGGGGCGGTGGTGCTGGGCGGGCGCACGGTGCTGCGGCCCCTGCTGCGCGCCATTGCCAAGAGCGGCACGCCCGAAATTTTCACGGCGGCGGCGCTGCTGCTGGTGGTGGGCGTGGCGGCGCTCATGCAGGTGGTGGGCCTGTCCATGGCGCTGGGGGCCTTTCTGGCCGGGGTGCTGCTGGCCGACAGCGAGTACCGCCACGAGCTGGAAACCGACATCGAGCCTTTCAAAGGCCTGCTGCTGGGGCTGTTTTTCATGGCGGTGGGCATGGGCATCGACTTCGGGGTGCTGATGCAGTCGCCCTGGCTGATGCTGGGCGTGGTGCTGGGTTTTCTGGCCGTCAAGGGCGTGGTGATCTGGTGGCTGATGCGCGCCATGGGCGTGGCCGTGGCCGAGCGCCCGGTGCTGGTGCTGCTGCTGGCCCAGGGCGGTGAATTTGCGTTTGTGGTGTTTCAGGCCGCCGCCGGGGCCGGGGCCATCGAGGGCGAAGCCGCCTCGCTGCTGGTGGGGGCCGTGGCCTTGTCCATGTTGCTGGGGCCGCTGCTGCTGACGGCCCTCACGCGCTGGGTGCTGCCGCGCCTGGCCACGCGCCACACCACCACGCTGGAGGAGCTGGCCGAGCCGCAGTCGGCCCCCACCATCGTGGTCGGGTTTGGCCGCTACGGCCAGATCGTGGCGCGCCTGCTCAGCGCCCAGGGCCACCGCACCACCGTGCTGGAGCACGACGCCGACATGGTGGAGACCGCCCGCGCCTTCGGCTACCAGGTGTTTTATGGCGATGCCACCCGGCTCGACCTGCTGCGCACCGCCGGGGCGGCCACCGCCCGCGTGCTGGTGGTCGCGGTGGACGACGTGGATCAGTCGCTGGCCGTGGTGAACCTGGCGCGGGCGCACTTTGCCCACCTGCATGTGGTGGCGCGCGCCCGCGACGTGACCCACTGGAACGCCCTGCGCGAACGCGGCGTGACCGACATGGACCGCGAGCTGTTCGAGAGCAGCCTGAGCAGCGGCCAGCGCGTGCTGCGCGCCCTGGGCCACACGCCCGATGAGGCGCAGCAACTGGCCCAGCGCTTCAAGGACCACAACACCCAGCTGCTGGAAGACATGTACCCCCACCACAAAGACCGCTCCAAGCTGATTGCCGTGGCCAAGCAGGGCCGCCAGCAGCTGGAAGAGCAAATGGCGCAGGAGCGGGCAGCGCTGGCTGGCAGCGCCGAGGGCCCTGAGTCCAACCACGCCAGCGCACCACCAAACAAGCAAATTTGATAGCGAACAACATTCGTAAAATTGGCGCCAACACCAATTTTGTTTCTCAAATTCAACCTCCTGCCGCCAGCGCCCCACACACCATGCCCCACCGCCTGCATTCCCCTGCCACACCCTCCACCCACGACACCACCCGCATCGACGACGTGCGCATTGGCGCGGTGCGCCCCCTCATCACCCCCGGGCTGCTGCAAGAGTGGCTGCCCGTGTCGCCCGAGGCGCTGGCGCTGGTCGAGTCCAGCCGCCGACACATTGCCGACGTGCTGCACGGGCGCGACGACAGGCTGGTGGTGGTGGTGGGGCCGTGCAGCATCCACGACCACGAGCAGGCCCTGACCTACGCCCACCTGCTGAAAGCCGAGGCCGACCGCCACGCGGGCGAGTTGCTGGTGGTCATGCGCACCTATTTCGAAAAGCCCCGCACCACCGTGGGCTGGAAGGGCTACATCAACGACCCG
>PNML01000063.1 GCA_013823635.1 Polaromonas sp.
CCTGACGCTGGCGGTGCTCAGCCAGGCGCCGGGGGCATCCACGTTGGGTTGACGGGCATCAGGTCGGCACAGACGCTGGTCGCTCGCGCAGCCACTCGGGCAGCGCCGCCGCCTCCAGCGGGCGCGCAAAATGATAGCCTTGCGCGCTGTCGCAGCCGTAGTCGCGCAGGTATTGGAGGTGCAGGGGCTGCTCCACGCCCTCGGCCACCGTGTCGATGCTGAGCGTGTGCGCCAGCTGCACAATGGAACGCACGATCACCTCACTCGCGGGGTCCTGACCCAGGGCGGCGACAAAAGACTGGTCAATTTTCAGCGTGTCCACCGGCAGGCGACTGAGGTAGGACAGCGAGGAGTAACCCGTGCCAAAGTCGTCGATCGACAGGCACACCCCCAGGCCCTTGAGGCGGCGCATGATGTCCACACCCTGGTCGGGGTGCTTGAGGGCCAGGCGCTCGGTCAACTCCAGCTCCAGCACCGCGGGCTGCACCCCACTCTCTTTCAGCAGCCGTTCCACCACGGCCGGGAAGTCCTGTTTCCAGAACTGGGCGGACGACACATTCACACTCACGGGCAACCAACCCAGCCCAGCCTGCGCCCAGGCGCTGGTCTGCGCCAGTGCCTGCGCCAGCACCCAGGAGCCGATCGGGGTAATCAACCCGCATTCCTCGGCGATGGGGATGAACACGTCGGGCGACACGGCGCCCAGCAAGGGACTTTGCCAGCGCAGCAAGGCCTCGGTCCCGATGACGCTGCCGGTGGCCAGCGACACCTTGGGCTGGTACACCACCCGCAGCTCGCCGTTGGCAATGGCATCGCGCAACGCGGCCTCGATGGTCACGCGCCGCTCGGCCTTCTGGGCCATTTCCGGGCTGAAAAAACTGAACCCGTTGCGCCCGCTGGCCTTGGCCTGGTACATGGCGGTGTCGGCGCTCTTGAGCAGGTCCTGGTAGTTGCGGCCGTCATCGGGAAACATGGCCACCCCCAGCGAGGCCGACAAATGCAGGGTGATGCCCGCGGCCGTGTAGGGGTCAGTGAGTGATGACAGCATCTTTTGCACACATTGCTGAACACCCAGCTGCTCCATGTTGGTGAGCAGGACCACAAACTCGTCCCCCCCCAGGCGGCTGACCGTGTCCTGGGCCCGCAGCACCTGCTTGAGGCGCTTGGTCACCTCGATGAGCACCTCGTCCCCCGCGTCGTGCCCGTAGACGTCGTTGACTTCCTTGAAATGGTCGAGGTCCAGGAAACACAGGGCAAAGTGGCCCCGCTCGCGCGTGCCGACGCGGATGGCCTGGTCCACCCGGTCGCGCAGCAGGTAGCGGTTGGGGCTGCCGGTCAGGATGTCGTAGAACGCCAGGCGCTCGATTTCTTCCTCGGCCATTTTTCGGTGGGTGACGTCACTGAACACCGACACGAAGTTGCTGGACTCCTCGGTGTCACCGGAGATGCGGCTGATGCTGGCCCACTGGGGGTACACCACCCCGTCCTTGCGCCGGTTCCACAGCTCGCCTTCCCAGCGGCCTTTGGTGAGCAGGTCGTCCCACAGCTGGGCATAGAAACTGTCGTTTTGCCGACCCGATGACAGCACCGATGGGTTTTTGCCCAGCACCTCGGCTTCGCTGTAACCGGTGATGGCCTCAAACGCCTTGTTCACCGAGATGATGCGGTTGGCGTGGTCGGTGATGATGATGCCCTCCGACCCCCTGCTCAACACCTGCATGGCCAGCTGCAGGCGCAGCTCCAGCTGGCGGGTTTCGGTGATGTCGGTGGTGATGCCAGCCACCCCGAACACCTTGCCGCGCCCGTCGCGCAACGGAAATTTGTGGCTGATGAAGTGGCGCTTGGGCGCATCGGGCGGGTTGAGCGTTTCCTCGTAGGTCACCGCGCGGTTGCCCAACAACACCATGCGGTCGTTGCGCGCATGGGCAACGGCGTCCTCGACGGGCAGCCAGTACTCGCGCCGCTGGCCCACCACGCTTTTGCGCGGCTTGCCCACGCCCTCCAGCAGGGCCTGATTGGCCAGGATGCAGCGGCCCTCCCGGTCGAAGGCGTAAATCAGTGCGTTGCTGTTGTCCAGCACCGACTGGAAGATGAGGCGCTCGCGCTCGCCCGACCGCTCGAGACTGCGGTCCACCAGCAAGACCAGGTGGTGGTGGTCCAGGTGGTATTCCACGGGCAGGGCAATGACGTGGGCATCACTCGGCTGGTTGCCCCGCTCGGCCGTGCGCAGGCCCAGGTCCTTCACCACGCGGGGAGCGCCCTCGGCCGCTTCGCTCAGGGCCTGCTTGAGGCGCGCATCGTCCCGCACCGCCAGCAGCCGGTACACCGAGTGGTGGTTCATTGACTCAACGCTCTTGAACCCGAAATGGCTGACCGCCGACCGGTTGGCGTCGCGCACCAGCCCCTGCCGGTCCAGCACCAGGGCGGGCATGGGCAGGGTGTGGAACAGCGCCGAGTAACGCGCCAGCGCCGACTCGGTGGCGGCCTTGGCGCTGATCAATTCCTCGTTTTGCACCTCCAGTTCCGCCTGGTACAGGCGCAGGTCCTCATAGGCCCGCTGCAACGCAACCATGTCGGGTGGTGGCCCACTCAGTTCGGGGTCGAAGTTCATCCAGGGGGCGCGCCGGGGCGTTCGTTCAGGTACCAGTGGGAAATGTTGACGTGGCTGACCACCGCGCCAAACTCGTGCCCCTTGACCGGGGCCACGTTCATGACGAACCAGCGCTCCTCATCGGGCGAATGGCAGGGGTACTGCATGGAAAACAGCGGATGGCTGCCTTCCAGCACACTTTTGACCCCGCGCCAGGCGCGCACGCCGAACTCGTCGCCCGCGTCGTGGGCGGCCTTGCAGGCATCGAGGTAGTTGGCACCCGGCCCGGAGTGGTTCAGCTCGCGGTCGCCGTTGGCCCGGGCAAAGTTGCGCCAGGCGGCATTGACCATGGAGATGCGACCGTCGTGCTCCAGCACGGCCACATGCTCGGGCAAGGCGTCGATGACGGCCTGCATGCGCTGCAGGTCGCGGAACACCGTCACGTCGACAAACGTGGCCACGGCGCCGCGCTGGCTGCTGGAGGGCACGCTGTAGGGCAGCATGCGGCAGAGGTACAGCCTTCCGTCGTCGGAAAGCACTTCGTGCTCGGTCATCCGGTCGGTCATCAGGGTGCGCTTGAGGTCCGCCATCAGGCCCGGGTAGCGCAGGCGGTGGGCGATGTCGTCCAGTGGGCGGCCCAGGTCGGTGTCGCGGAGCTTGAAGATGTCCAGCGCATCGGGGCTGAACCGGGTGAGGTGCATGTCGGTGTCCACAAACACCGTCGCCACCCCCACCGCCTTGGCCATGCTGTCCATGTCGGTGTTGAGCCGGTTGAGGATGAGCATTTTTTCCTGGAACTCGGCATTGACGGTGTTGAGCTCCTCGTTCACCGATTGCAGCTCTTCATTGGAACTTTGCAACTCTTCGTTGGAGGCCATCAGCTCTTCGTTGGTGGCCTGCAGTTCTTCGTTGGAGGTTTCCAGCTCTTCAATGGTGGCCTGCAGGCTCTCACGGGTGGCCATGAGCTCGCGCTCCAGCAACGCCATCCTGGCCATGGTTTCGCCGTCCACGTCGATGGCCGCGGATGGCTCTGCCGTGTGCAACCACTCAAAGCACAGCAACACAAAACGCTCGTCACCAGGGTGTTGAATGGGGTAGGCGCTGAGGCGCAGTGGCACAGGGTCCGTTCCGGCGTCATCCAGGTGCAAAGGCGCCGACACCACCCGCTCACCCCCCTTGGCGGCCTTGAACACCAGGGCCGACGCGACCGGCACCAGGCGTTCGGGCAGGATGCGCGACAGGTCCAGGCTGGCCAGCCCCTCCTTGACGCGGAAAAAAGGCTGCACGTTGCCGAACAGGTGCACCGCCTCGTGGCGGTCATTGACCAACATGGCTGGCGGTGCAAACGTCCCCAGCAGGGTGGCCACCCCAGCCTCGATCAGCTGCCCGTCCGATTGCAACGCCTGCACCACCTTGCCCTTGGCCGACCGCGCCGCCTTGGGCTCACCCGTCCCACCCACCCGGGCGGTGGTGTCAAACAGGATCCGCCCCGTGCCGCCGGTGCGGCGAAACAGTTTGTGCTTGGCGTGCAGGGTGCTGAAACCCGACGTGGCGTTGGCCAGCGATTCGCTGGACCCGAGGTAGAGGCTGCCGTTGGGCTTGACGGCGTACTGCAAACGCTGCAGGGCACGCTCCTGGGCATCGGGGCGGAAATAAATCAGGGTGTTGCGACAGGTCACCAGGTCCATGCGGGTGAACGGTGGGTCGTCGAGCAGGTTGTGCCGGGCGAACACAATGGCCTGCCGCAACTCGGGTTTGACCACAAAATGGTTGCCGTTGCGGGTGAAAAACCGCTCCAGCCGCTCCGGCGTCAACTCGGCCGCGGCCGACTCGGGGTACTGCCCGGAGGTGGCCACATCGATGTTTTGCTGGTTCACGTCGGTGGCAAACACCTTGAGGTTGGCCCACTTGCGCTCACGCTCGAACGCTTCCAGGAAGAGCATGGCCACCGAATAGGCCTCCTCCCCGGTGGACGTACCAGCCACCCACACCCGCAGGGTGTCGTTGGCCGATGCGGCCGCCACCAGCGGCGCCACCACCAGTTCCGCCAGGGCGTCAAACGCCTCGGGGTCGCGGAAAAAGCTGGTGACCGCAATCAGCAACTCGCGGCGCAGCACAAACAGTTCGGCCCTGTCCTGCTCCACCTGGGCCAGGTAGCTGGCCACGTCGGGCACGTGGCGCACCTGCATGCGCCGCTCGATGCGGCGCATGACGGTGGCGGGCTTGTACTCCCGAAAGTCAATGCCACCGGCGTGTTGCAACAACACCAGCAAGTCTCGCAGTGCCTCGTCTGCCGACAACACCTGGGGCCGGGGGGTGTCTTCGCGCGGCTTGTCCGATGCGTAAGGCACATTGCGGATGTGAGACAGCACCCGCGGGGCCAGCTCTTCGGCGGGCAGCACTTCGTCGACCACGGCGGTGGACAGGGCGCTGCGCGGCATGCCATCAAATTTGGCCTGGCGCGGCTCCTGCACCAGCAAAAACCCGCCGGCGGCATTGATGGCCACCGCCCCCCGGGTGCCATCGGTGCCGGTGCCCGACAGCACCACCCCCACCGCTTTGTTGCCAAAGGCATCGGCCAGCGAGGTGAAGAAGATGTCGATGGGCAAGGTCAGCCCGTGGGGGCTCTTGGGCGTCAGCCGCAGTTGCCCCGACACCACCCGCATGACGGCGCCCGGCGGAATCAGGTGCACCTGGTTGGCCACCAGCGGCATTTCGTCTTCCACCATCACCACGGGCATGGTGGTGTGACGGGCCAGCAGGTTGGTCATCATGCTTTTGTGGTCGGGTGACAGGTGCTGCACCACCACGTAGGCGGCGCCGCTGTCGACCGCGCAATGGTCAAAAAACAGCTCCAGCGCCTCCAGGCCGCCAGCCGACGCGCCAATGCCGACCACATAGCCCCGAAATGGTGGCTGTGCCAGGTGGGTGTTCAATTTCTTCATGGTTGACCTTTTGTTGTTCATCCCTGTGCGGCCCGACGCAGCCGCCACTCGTCCAGCGCCAGGCACGCTGCGGCGCAGGTGGCGAACACCTGCACCCCCGCGGGCACCCGCCGCAGCCGCCCCGCACCCGCACCCCCTGCCCACACGGCCCGGTGGCCGGGCAGACTTTCCCGCAGCGCCAGCAACTGCCGCTGCATGGTCCGCTCGGGCATGGCCAGGCTGAGCGACACGCCCACCACATCCGCCCCAAACGCCTGCGCCGCGGCCACCAGTTCGGCCTCGGGCAGACCGGCGCCCAGGTTGACGCAGCGCACACCCGCCTGCTGCAACACCGCTTGCACCATGGCCAGGCCCAGGGTGTGCTGCTCGCCAGACAGCGTGGCCAGCAACACGGTGCACACGGGAGCAACGGTGGCATCGGGTGCACCACCAAATGCCCGCACCTCGAGGACGGCACGCAGCACCGCGCTGAAACCGTGCTCTTCAAACACCTGCACGTCCCCCCTGGCCCAGGCCTCTCCCACGGCGGCGGCCAACGGCCCCGCCACGCCGTCCGCAAACGCCACCAGCCCCAGGCGCTGGCGCTGCGCCACCAGGTGTGCGTGGCACTCGTCCAGTCGGTGCTCACACAGGAGGGTCAGGGCGTGGGCCACGGCCTGCTGCGCCAGGGACCCCACCGCGCCGCCCCCCGTGGCGTCAGGCTCGGAGGTGGCGGGCCGCAGGGTGGCCTGCGCCATGGCATCGGCGGGCCGAACGCCCGCGTCCATCTGCCGCTTGGCCACCCGCAGCCAGGCCACTTCGGCCTCGTCGTACAGGCGCGCGCCCCCCGTTGACCGCTGCGGGACGGGGCGCCCATAGCGGCTCTCCCACTTGCGCAAAGTGGCGGTGGATACGCCCAGTTCGGCGGCGACGACCCCGATGGTGACCATGTGTGCGGCCCCCTGTCTGGCAGGGAGTGGATGAAAGCGGTGGAGTATGTTGTCCAATCTTAAGTTGGACATTGACACACATCAAGCGGCCAGCACCTTGGCCAGGTTGGCCCGCGTGTGTTCGGTCAGGTAGTCCAGGAACACCCGGGTGCGCTTGGGCACGAAGCGGCGGCTGGGCATGGCGGCGTACAGGGTGAAGTGGCCGGTGACCCAATCGGGCAGCACGCGCACCAGCTCGCCGCTGCTGAGGTGGGGGGCCACCAGCTCCAGTGGCGCGGCGCTGATGCCAGCGCCGTCGTGTGTGGCGCGCAGCAGTGTGTCGGTGTGGTTGACCCACAGCACGGGCTGCACCGGCACCTCGACCACGCGGTCGGCCTCGCGCATGTGCAGCAGCCGCCACAGGGTGGGGCGTTGCCCAGCATGCTTGAGCCGCAGACACAGGTGGTGCGCCAGGTCTTCCGGCTGACTGGGCAGCCCGCGCTGCGCCGCGTAGGCGGCCGAGGCCACCAGCGCGCCGTGCGAGTCGATCACGGGGCGGGCGATGACGTTGCCGTCGAAGTTGGCGTCCGCGCCCATCAGGGTGATGTCGTGCTCTTCAATGGCCGGCTTTTCAGGTGCGTCCACGTCAATGTCCAGCGTGATGCCGGGGTGCAGCGCCCGAAACCCGGCCACCAGCGGCGCCAGGATGTGCACCGCCAGCACGGGCGGCGCCTGTATGCGCAGCACCCCCTGCATCTCCTCGGTGTGGGCGTTGGCCAGGGCGTGGGCCTCGTCGATGTCGCGCAGGATGTGGCGCACCCGCTCCAGGTAGGCCTGGCCCGCCTCGGTCAGGGCCAGGCGGCGCGTGGTGCGCTGCATGAGGCGGGCCCCCAGGTGTTCCTCCAGGTCCACCACCAGCCGGGTGACGACAGCGGGTGACATGTCCAGCGCGCGCGCGGCCGCGGCAAAACTGCCTTCGTCGGCCACTTGCTGGAAGACGCGCATGGAAAGCAAACGGTCCATGGGGCACTTTCTGCGTTTTCAACGCCCATATTGTTTCTGATTTAGAAACAGTAAATGTATTTTATGGCCGTTTATCCGCAGGGTTAACACGAATACAGTTCAACCCATCGATGAGCCACACGTCACAACGACTCACCGAGGCAGGGCAGACGGAACACCCAATCACCGCCATGCCCGACATCTTCACTTCAACTGTCAAGGAATTTTCACCATGAACCGCCACGTTTTCGCCATCGCCATCGCCGCCGCTGCCACATTGGGCGCCACCGCCAGCTTTGCAGCCCCCGCTGCGGGCGAGTTCTCCGGTGTCGAGCAGGCCGCCGTGCCCTACACCGCCAGCGTCGCCAAGACACCCCGTGCCAGCTACAACCAGGTGGCCCAGGGTGCACCGGCAGCCGGCGAGTTCTCTGCCGCCGACGGCCAGGCCGTTGCAGGTGCGCCCCTGAGCCGCGAGCAGGTTCGCCACGCCCTGAACAACGCCCAGCCCACGGTCAACGGCGAAGTTCCCGAGGCGTATGCCGCCGCCCCAGCCGTGCGCACCCGTGAAGAAGTGCGCCAGGAAGGCCGCATGGCCCTGCGCGCCGGCCAGATCGCCACGGGCAACCTGGCCATGTGAGATCGGGCGGGGCCACCCGCCCAGTCACCCCCCCAGCCACGCACCGCCTGCGTGGCTTTTTTATTGGGCGCACCGCGTGCCCGCCCGATTGGCGGGCAGAAGAACACCAATTTCAGTAGCTACAAACGCAAGCTGCGCATGCGCTAGAGGCCAATTTTCTTTATATTTTTTTGTCCCGCCTGGGACGGGGCTTTGCGGGGTTGGGATTTTTTGAGCAAGGCCAGCAGCTCCTTGTCGGAGCGTCGGATGTGCAGCGACAACCAATCGCGCAGCACGGTGGACAACTGGGCCGCCACGGTGATGCTGCCGGCGTCATATTTTTTCTTCAGGTCATGGATGGAGGCCAGGAAGGCGTCATGCCCCACCTTGTGGTTGGCCAGGTTGGGAAACTTCAAGGACTCCATCAGTTTCTCCTCGCGCCGCAGGTGGTCGGCGGTGTAGCTGATGAGCTCGCCCAGCACCCGGTCCACGATCTGCTGCCCTCGGCCCTCCGAGGTGACCGTGTGCAGCGTGTTCACCAGATCCACCAGCTTGCGGTGGTCCTGGTCGATGGGGCCCTGGTCAATCTCCATGTCGCTGGCCCATTCAAAATATGCCATGTGCGCTCCTTGGTGGGGGTGTGGGGTCGGTGACGATGGGTGGTGGGCATCAGCCGCGTGAGGTGCCGTGGGTCAGGGCCAGGCGGTGCTCACCATCGGCCAGCTTGAACACGCTGACCAGGTCGACCATGCTGTTGGCCTGGGCTTCCAGCGACTGCGCAGCCGCTGAGGCCTCCTCGACCAGCGCCGCGTTCTGCTGGGTGACCTGGTCCATCTGCGTCATGGCCTGGTTGATCTGGTCGATGCCCGCTGTCTGGTCCTGGCTGGCGGCGGTGATCTCGCCCATGATGTCGGCCACGCGCCGCACACTGACCACAATCTCGTCCATGGTGCTGCCCGCCTGCTCCACCAGCTTGCAGCCATCGGACACGTTGTTGACCGACGCCTCGATCAGCCCACTGATTTCCTTGGCCGCTGTCGCCGAGCGACCGGCCAGGCTGCGCACTTCGCTGGCGACCACGGCAAACCCGCGGCCCTGCTCGCCCGCGCGGGCGGCTTCCACGGCCGCGTTCAACGCCAGGATGTTGGTTTGGAAGGCGATGCCGTCGATCACGCCGATGATGTCGGCGATCTTGCGGGACGACGCGTTGATGGCCTCCATGGTGTGCACCACCTGCGACACCACGGCCCCGCCCTTGACCGCCACATCGGACGCCGCCCCGGCCAGCTGGTTGGCGTGGCGACCGCTGTCAAAGTTTTGTTTCACCGTGGTGGCCAATTCCTGCATGGAAGCAGCCGTTTCCTCCAGTGCGCTGGCCTGCTCTTCCGTGCGGGATGACAGGTCCAGGTTGCCCGCGGCGATCTGGCTGGTGGCGGTGGCCATGGCCCCCGAACCCACCCGCACCTGGCGCACGATGTTGATCAGGTTGTCCTGCATGGCCTTGAGCTGGGCCATCAGACTGGTGGTGTCACCGGGCTTGAGGTCAATGCGTGCCGTCAGATCGCCCGCCCCCACCCGGCGGGCCAAGGCGGCCGCCTCCCGAGGCTCGGCCCCGAGTTCACCACTGATGGAGCGAACGGTCAGGTAGCCAAACACCCCTGCCAGGGCAATGCCAGCGGCAATGGACACCACCATGAGCAGGCGCAGATGGCCGTAACGCGCCTGGGCGCTCTCGAATTCCGCTTGGGCCACATCCACCTGCAACTTCATGAGTGCCGCCACATGCTGGCTCACGGGGACGTACAGGGGGCGGGTTTTCTCGAACACCACACGCCTGGCCTCGTCCATGTCGCCCGCCCTCAGAGCGGCCACCGAGGGACGCAACCCTTCTTGCACGAAGCGGCCTCTGGCCTCGGCAAATTTTTTGGCCAGAACGGCCTCCTCAGGGGTGAGCGTGGTGGCCATGTAGGCTTCCCAAAGCTTGGTGATGGCCGCTATGTTGGCCTCCACCCCCGTGGTGTCGGTGGCGATTTCCTCCGGCGTGGGGTTGAGCAGTGCACCGGCGATCATCAGGCGGTTCTGCAGGATCAGCTTGTCGATCTGGGCAATTTGGCCCATGGGGACGGTGCGGTCCTCGTACACGCTTTTGAGCGCCCCATTGGAAGCGTTGATGCCCAGCAGGCCCAGAAGGCCAATGACGACCAGTCCGAGCGACAGACTGCCGATCAAGACCGTCAGGCGGGTGGAGATTTTCAAGTGATTCAGGTTCATGACTCGGCTCAGTCTGGAGTGGTCCTTGTGGGAAGCCCGGTTTGTACTTGTCCAGTCACCCTGGCTGTCTGACGGAGATCAAGTCGAGGTGGAATAGCCACGCCCACTGGCCGCCGAGTGGACCTGTCACCCGGTGCCCGTGCGCCGGCCTGCGCCAGGCCGGTCGGCCACGGGTCTGCGGTGCCGCCTCAGGGCAACAAGGTGCACAGGCCCTGGCCGAAGGCCAAGCCCCTGAAATCGCTGCGCCACGCGGGCTGGGACAGGTCGAGCTGGATGCGCTCGTTGTCCAACGATGTCAGCACCACCGGTCCGTTCAGGGCAAAGGTGTACACCGCCACCCCGTCGATGGCCACCGTGCGCAGGCGCTGGCCGGCGTGCGTCAGCACCACCTCGCGCGTCCAGGTGCTGTGGGCGGGCAGGTAGACCACGTCGCAGCGCAGGCGGGTGTCGGTGCCCGTGTGGGACACCGCCGCCAACGAGTGGGTCGCGAGAAGGGTCAACATGCCAACGCAGAGCCCCAAGCGGCGGAAACAGCCCTGCCCCCGGTGCACCGTGGGGATCTCAGGCAGTCCCTGCGCAGCGTGGGACGGCTGCGGTTCAACGTGCGGTGGAACGCTTTTTGGCGCCATACATGGCCTCATCGGCATCTTTGAGCAACTGGTCGGGTTCCACGTCCCCGCCTTGTACGACTTTGACGCCAATGCTGGCGGAGCCCGTGTAGGCCAAATTGCCCAGGTGGTAGACCTCCCCGAGCGCTGCGTGCAGCTTGTCGACCACTTGGGCCACATGGTGTTGGGCCAGGTCCGCATCGGGGCCCAATCCGCTCAGCAGAACCACAAATTCATCACCGCCCAGCCGTGCCACGGTGTCGGACTCCCGCACGCGGTCCTTGAGGCGTTGCGCGACCTCCACCAACATCAGGTCGCCGGCCTCGTGTCCGTGGGTGTCGTTCAGCAGTTTGAATTGGTTGAGGTCGATGAACAACACCGCCAGGTGGCTGGCGCTGCGCCGGGCGGTGCGCAGGCTGTGCGCCAGCCGATCGAGCAGCATGCGCCGGTTGGGCAGCCGGGTGAGGGCATCGTGGAACGCGAAGTGCGCCAGCTCGTCCTCCCGCTCTTTCTGGGCGGTGATGTCGCGCTCTATGGCGGCAAAGTAAGCCACTTCGCCCTGGGGGTTCTTCAGCGGCACGATGTGCATGTCCAGCCAATAGCCTTCACCCGTCTTGGCGTAGTTGTAGATCACCTCCCGAACCGCCTGTCCCGCGCCCAGGGCGACGGAGATGCGTGCCCGAACAGCTGGGTCAGCATCCGAGCGCTGCAGGATGCGGGGCGACTTGCCCACGACGTCTTGCTCGGAGAACCCCGTCAGTCGCGTGAACGCGTGGTTGGCGTAGACGATGCGGGGACCTGGCTCCTGAAGCGGCGACGCCTCGGTGATGAGAATGACGTCCTGCGCCGAGTCCACGATGTCCTTGAACGGGATGTCGGCCCTGGGGTGGGCGTTTTCGGTGAACGTGACCAACACCCGCTCCACGGTGCCCTGCGGACCGAACTGGGGCACGGCATTGACCGTCAGCCAAGCGATGTCGGGGCCACTGCCGTCAGCAACGCCGATCAACAGGCCCGCGAGCGGGCAACCGGTGGCCAGCACCCGATTGACCGGAAATTGCTCGAACGGCAACGGTTGGCGGTAGGTGTCCACCAGCCGCCACTCAAAATCCAATGCCTCTTTGCCCAGGGCCTGGGAGGCGGTGAGGCGCAGCACCTGCAAGGCCTTGGCATTGGCGTGAAGGATTCGGGTGTCAGCCCCGTGCACCACCACGCCAACGGGCAAGGCGTCGAGCAACGCCAGACCGTCAAGCCCGCTGTCCGCGATGTTTTCCATGCCCAGTCACCCCACAAATGCCGATACCGACCGTGCGGAAATTATGGACCAGCGGTCGGGGTCATGAAGGCGACCACGCCATTCCACACGCGTCCGCTCGCCCGTTCACCCAGGGAAAACCCCCATCGGTGCAGTAACCGGGTGTTACCCCGCCCCAGGACCCCGCTTGAACAATGGATGCGCCACCCCTTTCATGGCCTACCCAATTTCAGGAGACTCTCATGGGCAAGAAACTGTTGATGATTTGCGGCGACTACTGCGAGGACTACGAAACCATGGTCCCGTTCCAGACTCTGCAGGCCGTGGGCCACACGGTGCACGCCGTGGCCCCCGACAAAAAAGCGGGCGACTTCATCCTGACCGCCATCCACGACTTTGAAGGCGCACAGACCTACAGCGAAAAGCCCGGCCACCGCTTCACGCTCAACGCCAACTTTGCCGACATCAAGCCCGAGGCCTACGACGGCCTGGTGATTCCCGGCGGGCGCGGCCCCGAGTACCTGCGCATGCACGCCAGCGTGGTGGCGCTGGTCAAGCACTTCACCTCCACCGGCAAACCCGTGGCGGCGGTGTGCCACGGCGCGCAGTTGCTGGCCGCCACCGGTGACATCAAGGGCCGCACCATTTCGGCCTACCCCGCCTGCCAGGTGGAGGTGGAGCTGGCCGGGGCCACCTACGCCAACATTGCCGTGGACCAGGCCGTGACCGATGGTCCGTTTGTGACGGCGCCCGCCTGGCCCGCCCACCCCGCGTGGATGGCCCAGTTTCTGGCCGTGCTGGGCACCAGCATCACCCACTGAAGCACAGCCTGGCACGGGTTGACAAGCCCGCGCCGGGTACCGACCATTGCGCGCACCATGTGTGAAGTGTTCATCAGCGCCAACCCCGACAGCTACGCCAGCCGCACACGCTCGGTGCGGCTGCACGGGGTGGTCACCAGCATCCGCCTGGAAAACCTGTACTGGGACGTGCTGGAAGAAATTGGCCTGCGCGACGGCATGACCGTGGTGGGGCTGATCGAGCGCCTGTACGACGAGCTGGTGGAAGCGCGGGGCGAGGTGGGCAACTTCGCCTCCTTTTTGCGGGTGTGTGCGCTGCGCTACCTGGCGCTGCAGGCGCACGACCGCATTCCGCTGGACAAGCGCGTGGCCATCGGCTCGCTCAACGCGCAGCAGGTGCTGCATGCCCTGCCCGACCACTGGGCGCTGAACGCCAGCAGCCCGTCCCTCCACCCCGCTGGCGCCTCAGCCAGCCAGCGCCGCCAGCCGCCACAGTGAGGTCACCTCCGCCGCTCGGGCGGCGTGAAGCGGGTCGCTGGCGTCGCGGGCCTTGGGGTGCTGGGGCCGGGCATCCAGCTTGCCCACCACACGCAGCCCGGCGGCATTCACCCAGTCGGTGAGTTCGGTGGGGGTGCGCAGGCCCAGGTGTTCGGCCAGGTCGGACATGATGAGCCAGCCCTCGCCGCCTGGCGCCAGGTGTGCCGCCAGTCCGTTCAGAAAGCCGCGCAACATGCGGCTGCCTTCGTCGTACACCGCGTGTTCGATGGGCGAACTGGCGCGCGCGGGCAACCAGGGCGGGTTGCACACCACCAGCTGCGCCCGGCCGGGGGGAAACAGGTTGGCCAGCAGCAGCTCCACAGATTGGCCCTGCGCGGCTGGCCCATCGGGCGGGGCCAGTGCCCCCAGGCGCTGCAGGTTGGCACGGGCGCAAGCCAGGGCACGCCCGTCCATGTCGGTGGCCACCACGCGGGCCACGCCCCGCCGCGCCAGCACGGCGCTGAGCACGCCGGTGCCGGTGCCAATGTCAAACGCCAGCACCTGCTCGGGCGGTGCGGGCAGCGGCGCAGCGGCCACCAGGTCCACATACTCGCCACGCACGGGCGAGAACACGCCATAGCGGGGGTGGATGCGGTTGTGGGGCGGCAGGCCCAGCGCGGGAATTTCCACGCCGGCCTTTTGCCACTCATGCGCGCTGACCAGCGCCAGCAGCTCGCGCAGCGAGGCCACCGAGCCGGGCGTGTCCGCCGTCACCGGCCCCCAGCCTTCGGCGCAGGCCTGGCGGGCGTCGGGGGCGCGACGCAGGTCCATGCCATGGTCTGGCCCGAACTGCAACAGCAACATGCCCAGCACACGGGCACGGTGGCCCTGCGCTTGGCGGTGGCGGTGGAAGGCCTGCGCCTGGTCTGCAGTCGCCAACGGGCTTGAATTTTCAGCCGAATTGGCCTCCAGCGCTTGATGTTGCTGAACAGGCAGCTCTGGTTTTTTAGAGTCTTTCTCCGCCCGCTTTCTGGCCTGGCTGGCCAGCGTGGTCTGGGCGGACCGGTCCAGGCGGCGGCCCAGCGCTTGCAGCATTTGCCGCGCCTGGTGGTAGTCACCACGCCAGAGCAGGCCCGTGCCTTCGCAAGCGAGGCGGTAGGCCACGTCGGCGTTCAGGGTGTCGTCCACCAGCACCACACGCTTTGGGGGGGTGGCCCCACGCTCCGAGCGCCACAAGGCGCTGCAGGCCTGACCGGCTTCCGTCCAATGCAGCTGTGGCAGTGCCACCGGGGTGGGTGTGGTGGGCAAATGGCCCGGTGGGTGTGCGGCCACCCGATCAGCCCGCGTCGGCCAGGGCCATGCGCGCGCTTTTCCAGTACACGTCGTCGCCCACGCCGCCGTCGGGGCGGTGGCGGTTCAGGGTGCGGGCCAGCACAAACATGAGGTCGCTCAGGCGGTTGAGGTATTGGCGGGGGGTGTCATTCAGCGCCTCCACGTTGCCCAGCCCCACCACGGCGCGCTCGGCGCGGCGGGCCACGGTGCGGCACACATGGGCCAGCGACGCGGCCCGCGTACCGGCGGGCAGGATGAACTCCTGCAGCCGGGGCAACGGTTCGTTGAAAGTGGCCAGCGCCTCGTCCAGCGCCAGCACGGCCTCGGGTTTGAGCAGCTCAAAGCCGGGAATGCTCAGCTCGCCCCCCAGGTTGAAGAGTTGGTGCTGCACCTCGACCAGCAGGGTGCGCACGGCGGCGGGCATGTCTTCGCACAGCAGCACACCGATGTGGCTGTTCAACTCGTCCACGTCGCCCATGGCATGCACGCGCAGGCTGTCCTTGCTGACGCGGTCGTTGTTGCCCAGGCCGGTGGTGCCGTTGTCGCCGGTGCGGGTGGCAATTTGAGAAAGTCGGTTGCCCATGGTGCTCGGGGGTATTGAAACTGAGGGGAAAAGACGCAGGCACTGGGCCCCGTCGGAGGCCAGGCACGCGCTCAGGGTGCGTACAGATTGTCGGGCACGTCGGCTTCGGGCGGGGCTGGCACATGCCGGGGCAACCACACGGTGAGGGTGGTGAGGTTGTCGGCGTCGTTGGTGCTCATGCTGATGGTGCCGTTTTGCGCCATGGTGAGCATGCGGGCCGAGTAGGTGCCCAGGCCGCTGCCGCTGTGTTTGCCGGAGGTGACGAATTTGTCAAAAAAGGTGTCGCGGATGTCGTGTGGCACGACACCTTTGTTCTGGATCTGGATGCACAGGGGGTTTTCGTCCTTCAGCGTCACCACCACCTTGCTTTTGCGTGGGGCGGCTTCGCAGGCATTTTTCACCAGGTTGTGGAACAGGGAGTAGCACAGGCCCTCTTCACCTTCGGCCTGGGGCACCTCCTTGCCGACGAACACATCGGTGTCCACCACCACCGACAACTCCTTGTCGGCATGCGCCACGCGGGCGAGCTCAACGATGCGGCGCAACACCTCGCCCAGCGGCACGGGCTTGGCGGCCAGCTTGTAACGCCCGGTTTCAATGGCGAACATGTCTCCCGCCAGGTTGACGGACGACAGCGCCTGTTGCGCGCTTTCCTGCACCAGCTTGAGTTTGGCGGTGTAGCGCTCGGGCATGGTTTCGTCGGCTGTCAGGGTTTGCACCATGCCCACAATGCCGCTGAGCGATCCCTTCAGGTCGTGGCGGGTCATGTTTTCCACCTCTTCGCGCAGGCGGGCGTTTTCCAGCATGTGGTCGTAATCGGACTGCAGCTGCTTGCGCAGCTCCACAAACCGCAGGAAGTTGCGCACCCGCTGGCGCAGCTCCTTGTCTGGCATGGTTTTGGGCACAAAGTCCACCGCACCCAGCTCCATGCCCTGCAGCCTGGCCGCGTCGCTGGTGTCTGCCGTGATGAAGATAACCGGGATGTTGGCCGTGGCGTGCGTCTCGCGCAGGCGCCGCACCATGGCAAACCCATCCATGTCGGGCATGGCGGTGTCGCTCAGCAGCAAGTCGGGCAGGGTCTTGGCCCGGCAGGCCTGCAACGCCGCCGCACCACTGCTGGCGGTGCTGAGGTCGTAGTCGTCTTTGAACAGCGCCGACAGCGTGGCCATGCTCTGGGCGTTGGGGTCCACCAGCAGGATGCGGGTGGGCGGCAGGGCGCTGGGCGAATCGGGGTTCAGCGCATCCGCGTCTTTGCCGGCAGCCGCCGCGGCTTTGGCCACATGGGCCGCGAGTTCGCTCGGGTCGGTGGCCAACATGCGCTCCAGGCGGGTGCGCAACAACGCCGCGTTGTAGGGCTTGACCAGCAGGCCATTGACCCCAGCGGCAATCACGTCCTGGATGCGGGAACGGGCGGTCTCCGACGTCACCATGAGCACCGGCATGAGGGCCAGCTTGGGGTCGCCGCGCACGGCCCGCAGCAACTCCAGGCCACTCATGACGGGCATGTTCCAGTCGGCCACGAGCACGTCCACGCGCTGGCCGCGCAAGGTGCGCAACGCCTCGGCGCCGTTTTTGGCGGTCAGCACCTTGCCCCAGCCCATGCTGCGCAGTTGGTTGGCGGTGACGGCGCGCATGAGCTCCTGGTCGTCCACCACCAGTGCGGTCAGTCGATCAAACATCATGGATGGGCACGCGCTTTCTCACCAGCTCGGATAATGGCTTTCATTATGTCGCTTGAACCTGGAACCGCACCATGAACGCCCCCAACCACCCAGCAGAACTGGCAGCTTTGCCCCCACAGCGTGAAGTTCCACACACCTTGCTCGCAGCGCTGCAAAACCGTTTTGGTGCCGCCTGCTCCACCGCCCTGGTCGTGCGCGAGCAGCACGGGCGCGACGAATCGCCCTTCACCCATGTGCCCCCACCGGCGGCCGTGGTGTTTGCCGACAGCACCGCCGACGTGGCCGACGCCATCCGCCTGGCCGCCGCGCACCGGGTGCCGGTCATTCCGTTCGGCGTGGGCTCGTCGCTGGAAGGCCATTTGCTGGCCGTGCAAGGCGGCATCAGCCTGGATGTGGGCCGCATGAACCGGGTGCTCAGCGTCAACGCCGAAGACCTGACCGTGACGGTGCAGCCCGGCGTGACGCGCAAGGCGGTGAACGAGGCGGTCAAAAGCGAGGGGCTGTTCTTCCCCATCGACCCCGGGGCCGATGCCAGCATTGGTGGCATGGCGGCCACCCGCGCCAGTGGCACCAACGCCGTGCGCTACGGCACCATGCGAGAAAACGTGCTGGCGCTGGAGGTGGTCACGGCACAGGGTGAGGTGATTCGCACCGGCACCCGGGCCAAAAAAAGCAGTGCAGGTTACGACCTGACCCGCCTGATGGTGGGCAGCGAGGGCACGCTGGGCGTGATGACCGAAATCACCCTGAAGCTCTACCCCTTGCCAGAAGCCGTGTCGGCCGCGACCTGCTCGTTCCCCAGCATCGAGGCGGCGGTGCGCACCACCATACAGATCATCCAGATGGGCATTCCGATTGCGCGCTGCGAGCTGATCGATGCGGGCACGGTGCGCATGGTCAATGCCCACAGCAAACTGGGCCTGCGCGAAGAGCCCATGCTGCTGATGGAGTTCCACGGCTCACCGGCTGGCGTGCAGGAGCAGGCCGAGCTGGTGCAGGAGATCGCCGGGGAGTTCGGTGGCCAGGCGTTTGAATGGGCCACCACACCCGAAGAACGCACCCGGCTGTGGACGGCACGGCACAACGCCTACTTTGCCGCCATCCAGAGCAAGCCGGGTTGCCGCGCCATCAGCACCGACACGTGTGTGCCCATCAGCCGCCTGGCCGATTGCCTGCTGGACTCGGTGGCCGAGGCCGATGCGTCGGGTCTGCCCTACTTTTTGGTGGGCCATGTGGGCGATGGCAATTTCCACTTCGGCTACCTGATTGACCCCGACAGTGCCGAAGAACGCGCCACGGCCGAGGCGCTGAACCACCAGCTGGTGGCCCGCGCCCTGGCGCTGCAAGGCACCTGTACCGGTGAGCACGGTGTGGGCCTGCACAAGATGGGTTTTCTGGTGGACGAAACCGGAGAGGGTGCGGTGGCCATGATGCGGGCCATCAAGCAGGCGCTGGACCCGCACAACATCCTGAACCCGGGGAAAATTTTCAGCGACCGGACGGCCTGAGCCAGCAAGGACTCAAGGCGCTGGCACCTGGTACAACCACAGGGGTCGGCCGTCCGGACAGGTCCACACCAGGGTGGGTGTCGCGTCGGGTACGGCAAACTCCAGACTGGCCAGCCATGCACCGGGGGCCAGGTCCTGCCGCGCCTTGGCCCATGCCCTGGCCATGCTTTCCGGCCGCTGGAACACGTACACCAGGTCGTACCGGGACCAGTCCGCTTGCCACATGTCACCCTGGCGCACACTGGCGGTGCGGCAGCGCAGGGCACACAGCCAGCGCAATGGCCAGCTGCGTTCCAGCCCGTGCAAATGCACCTCCGGCCACGCCCGCTCCATGGCCAGCAAGCCGTCGCCCAGACCGCAACCCGCGTCCAGCACATGGCCCGCCAGGGGCAGTGGCACCTGCTCGGCCAAGCCATCCATGGCCCCGGAGGGTGTGGGAAACAAGGGCGCGTCCCGCCAGGTGACCGGTGGATACAACAGCAGCACCGCCGCCAGCGGCAACAGCCACGCCCATGCGGGCAAACCAGACAACAGACTGCCTGGGCCCGCCGTGAGTACCCACCAAGACAAGGGAAACCCCAATGCCATCAACAGCCGCCGCACCGGTGTGCGCCCCCACACACTGCCCATGACCCCCAGCAGCGTGGCCACCACCCAGGCAGAAAGCATGGACATCCCCACCCAGCGCATGGCCACCAGGGCCACCCAAGCCAACACCCACACCAGAAGGGCGGGCAATGGCCAGGGCCAAGACAATGGAGCGAGAGGGTGCATGGGGAAGTGAAAAGGGGAGGTGAACAGTCAGCAGTTGTATCGCTAGGGGCCCTGGCCCCGAAAAAACACCCTCACGCTTCGGGTGACCAGGGAATTGTCTGCATGGCCGTTGATCAGAAAGTTACCATTCTCCGCCATGCCGCCACCAGCCGACGGCCCACCCCCTCCACCCTGCCATCGCCATGCGCCCGACATATCCCCCACACGCAACCACCCGTTGGTTCTTCCCAGCATCAGCGCTGCTGGTGGCACTGCTCCTGACGGCTTGCGGTGGTGGTTCGGGTACAGCGGATACACCCACGCCCACGCCAACGCCAACGCCAACGCCAACGCCAACGACTTTGGCACAAAAGGCCGGGCTACTGGCGCAGACGTTGGGCAAA
>PNML01000064.1 GCA_013823635.1 Polaromonas sp.
TGCGCCCACGCGGGCGACTACGAAGATGCCGGCGTGGCGTTGAAGGCCGGCAACGCCGCTGGTGCCCTGTCGCTCTACCACGCGGCGGCGGCCAAGGGCAGCGCCCAGGCCCAGCATGCGTTGGGCCAGATGTACGAGCAAGGCCAGGGGGTGGTTGCAGATCCCGCATTGGCCCGTCGCTGGTACCAGCAGGCCGCTGAACAGGGCCATGCGGCCTCGCAGCTCAAATTGGCCCAGTTGCTGGAGGGCGGACAGGGTGTGTTGCGCGGGCACAGCGGTGCAGCCCCTTGGTACCAGAAGGCTGCGGAGCAGGGCCTGGCCGACGCGCAGTGGCGCGTTGGCCAGATGCACGCGCTCGGCCAGGGTCTGGCCCGGGATGACGCGCTGGCACTCAAGTGGTTGCGCGCGGCAGCGGCCCAGGGCAACGCCCAGGCGCAGAACGCGCTGGGTGACCTGTTGTTGCTCGGCAAAGCGACCGTCACTGACCCGGTTGAAGCGTATGCCATGCACCGTCGCGCGGCCGAACAGGGTTTGCCCGCTGCCCAGCACCGTGTGGGGCGCGCCTTGGCCAGTGGCACGGGCACAGCCAAAAACGAGGCAGAAGCCGCTGTTTGGTACCAAAAGTCCGCCGATCAGGGCTGGGTCCCGGCACAAATCAGCCTGGGTCTGGCCCAGATGGCCGGTGCGGGTGTGACCAAAGACGTCCCGCAGGGCCTGGGTGGGTTGAAGAAGGCCGCCCTTCAGGGCCATGCCGATGCCCAGTTCGCGTTGGCCACCGTGTACGCCAGCGGCAAGGATGTGCCGCAGGACCTGACCGAATCCCTGGCCTGGACCCGCCAGGCCGCCGAGCAAGGCCTGCCGTCCGCCCAGCACCGCATGGGAGAGGTGTTGGAGAAAGGGCTGGGCACCGCCGCCGACAAGGCCCAGGCCACGGCTTGGTACCTGAAGGCCGCCGAACAAGGCCATGCGCCAGCGCAAAGCGCCACGGCACGTTTGCTGTTTGGTGAGTCGGCCGATCGCTCAGCCGACCACACGCAGGCACTGAAGTGGAGCCGACTGGCTGCCACACAAGGTGATGCCGACGGGTTGAACCTGGTGGGGCTGGCCCACCTCAAGGGCTGGGGCGTGCCGGTGGACCCTGCGCAAGCCCTGAAGGCCTTTCAAAAAGCCGCAGAGCAGGGCCATGCAGATGCCCTGTTCAACCTGGGTGCGCTGTACGACGCGGGGCAGGCCGTTGCCCAGGACCACGCCAAGGCCGTGCACTACTACCGTGCCGCTGCGGTGCAATCACATGTTCAGGCGCAACTGACATTGGCGGACCGCTATGACCGCGGCCGCGGGGTGGTGCAAAACGACATCAAGGCCCACCTTTGGTACAACATTGCTGCTTCGGCTGGCAATGAGCGTGCCGCCAAATACCGCGATTACGCCGCCAAACGCATGAACTTCGAGCAATTGGCGCAGGCCCAGAAGCAGGCCACCGCCTGCCAGCAGTCGGGTTTCAAGGGTTGCGACTGACAGCACCAGCTTCCACGCTGCTTTTCTTCCCACGGCCTCTGGTGTTGACGGTATCGGGCGGGCCAGTATCAGCGGGTACCGACAGACATACCAGCAAACACCAGCAAAGGCATGGTGGGGAGTGACAGGGCTTGGCGCAACAAAAAACCCGTTGACCTATACAAATCAACGGGTTATGAGGTGTTTTGGGGCTGTTTGATGCACCCTACTGGTACCACCAACAGGAATCGAACCTGTATCTAGCGCTTAGGAGGCGCTCGTTCTATCCATTGAACTATGGCGGCACGAGGCGCGGATTCTACCCAAGCCCTGCGGGGCCAGCCTCATTCGTGGGTCAGGGTGAAAATGAGGTCCACGGCGTTTTCCTCACCCGCCCGGGCGCGCAGGGTGAGGCGACGGGACACGTCGTAGAACAGGGACACCGTGCCCATGGCGCTGTTGAGCCCGGTTTCAAACACCATGTACAGCCGGTTGGACAGGCGCTTGCCCAGCGCCACGCCCGCCGCTTGGGTGGTGCCGTCGGCCTGGGTGCTGGCGCC
Source organism: Polaromonas sp. (assembly GCA_013823635.1). GTDB lineage: Bacteria > Pseudomonadota > Gammaproteobacteria > Burkholderiales > Burkholderiaceae_C > UBA2334. The sequence goes on from PNML01000064.1 coordinate 2,058, forward strand.
GCGGAACGAGATGTCGTCCAGCCCGAGGCGGCTGGCCAGGCTGGCGTCCATGGCGCCACCGTTGCCACTGAGCAGGGCCAGCGCGGCCTGTTGCAGGATGGCGGCCTCCGCACCACCGCCCGAGGCCTTGCGGCCCAGCACCAGCCAGGCGAGCTTTTCGCTGTCCGGCATGTCGGGGTTGGCATACAGGCTGACGCGCGGCGCGCGGGCCGTGCCCGTGATCTTGACGCCGACCACCTGCGCGTCGCTGTCGCGGAAGGCGCTGGCGGGTCGCACGGCCAATATGTTCAGGCTGGGGTCGTCGTAGGGGCCAGAAAACCGGATGACGCCTTCCGAGATGCGCAACCGTTGGCCATAGGCGCGGTAGCTGCCATCCAGTGTGCGCACCTCACCCAGCACCCGCAGCGTGGGCGCGCTGGGTGTGCTCACCAGCGACACTTTGCCACCCAAGCGGGTCTGCAGGCCCTGGCCGCTCACTTGCAGCTGCTCGCCCAGGGCAATGTTCACCAGCAGGTCGGTTTTCACACGGCTGCCTTTTTCCAGTGTGGCGGCCCGGGTCTGGCGCACCACCACGTCGTCGCCCAGCGAGGGGGCGGATTCATCGGGCAGGATGAACAGGGCCTGGTCAACCGCCAGGTCGCCGCGCAGGCGCAGCAACTGGTCTTGCAGCGTGGCGGACACGTCGCCCGACAGCGTCAGGCGGCGGTCTGCACGGGCAGACAACCGCAGCTTGTCGGCCTTGGCCTGGAGTTGGATGCGGGGTTGCCGGGGGAGGGCGTTGGCACCCGTGCTCCATTGGGCCTGGCCCGTGCCGGAGAAGGTGCCTCCCTGCTTGGCCCCACCCGCCCCCTCCAGGGTGAGCTGGGTGATGTCGATTTGCTCCCCTGAGAGCTTCGCCACCAGGCGGCCATTGCCAAATTCCAGACCCTCGACGACCGAGCGCAGGGCCAGGTCGGTGGCCTCCAGCTGGCCTTGCCAATCGGGTTGGCCCAGGGTGCCGCTTGCCTGGGCGTTGAGCAGCAGCTTGCCCTTGGCCCGCCAGCCGGGTGGCGCCATGAGTGGCGACCACAGGCCCAGCTCGGGCAGGCTGGCCTGCAGGCTGGCCGTCAGGGGAGACTGCGGGGTGAGCGTCCAGCCGCCATCCTGACGCTGCCACTGGGTGCGCAACTGGCCTTGCAGTTGCCCGCCCAGTCGGCTGTCCCAGCCCAGCTCGGCCACCAGGGCATTGCCTTGGGTGCGCACCACCAGTTGCGCCTGCTTGAGTTCGGCGGGCACCCAGGGGGTGCTGGGGTCGGTGGCTTCGGGGTTGCGCACCCGCAGGTCACCTCGCTGGCGTTGCAGTTCCAGCCGCAGTTGGGGTTCAGGGAGGGGGCCACGGACGGGGAGCTGCAGCGGCCAGTTGAGCTGCCACTGGCCTTGAAACTGCAGATCGGTGCTCAGGCCCGCATCGGCCAGCCAACGCTCGTCGCCATTGCCCAGCAAGCTGGCGGCGGTGTCCAGCCAGTTCAGATCAAGTTGGTGTATGCGCCCTTCGGTGCGCAACATTCCCTGTTGTGCGGTCAACTGCTGCCAGCTGACGCGTGTGATGGGTGACGGGGTGGCCGAAGTGCGCACGGCTGAGGCCTTCAGGCGTGGCACGGCTTGCAGGCTGAGTGTCCCGGGCCCCACCTCCCATTGCTGCGCATTTTTCCAACCCATGGTGATGGTCTGTGCTGTCTGCATGGTCAACGCCTGGGTGGCCTGTGCGCCGTGCAGGTGGACTTGCAACTGCTCAAGCACCGCGGTTCCCCCGTTGGCGCTCAGGCCGTTGGCCTGGGCCTGTGCGGACACACGGGCGCGCAGCTGTCCCTGACTGAACTCGCCAGATGCGCTGAGGCGGCTGTGCTTCAGGTCACCATCCAGTTGCAGCAGCAGGTTGCTGGCCCGGAGCTCAGCTTGTTGGCTCTGGCGTTGAGCACCCAGTTGTTCGCTGCTCAACCGGACTTGTACCCTGGGGCCATCGGCACTGGCCCAGCCGCCCTGCCAGTCAGCTGTCAGTTTGGCGTTGCCGGTGAGCTTGAGCTGGTTGGGCAGCGCCTGGGCCATGCCTGGCAGCCCTTGCCACCAGGACTTGAGCTGGCCCAGGTCAGCGGCCTGCAGCGCGAGCTGGCCTTGGCCCTGGTCTGCGGAGAGTTGGCCTTTGACCTCGCCTTCAGCCCCTGGCGCGCGCAGGCGCAGCTGCCCGGCGACACCCAGCGGTTGGGTGCCAATGTCGGCAGTGCCCCGTACCTCGGCGCCCAATGCGCGCAGCAGCACATCGCTGAGCCTGAGCTGTTGTCCCGTCCAGACGCCTTGGGCCTTGAGCGCGCGCAGGCTCAGCCCCCGCTGGCCACCACTCGCCCTGGGCTCCCCAGGCGCGGACGCCTGGCCGCTGGTCAGGTCCACGCTCAGGCGGGTGTCTGACGCGGAAATGGGCAGCAATTGCACCTGGCCCGACAGCCCGGCGGCTGCCAGATCGGTGTGCAGTTGGTGCAGTGGCACCCGCGTCAGGGTCAGCTGGGCCTGGGCAGCGGTTTGGCCCGCCCGCCAGCGCCCTTGGCCTTGCACACTGCCATCCCCCACTTTGGCGATCAGGCGCGTCACGTCAACGGATGTTGGACTGGCCTGGGCCGTCAGTTGCAGTGCCGACAGGGGCAGCTTGCCCAAGTCCCAGGCACCCGCAGCCGGGTTGGCCAGCGACACCTGGATGTCCCATGCATCCGTGGCAGCGGGCTGGACCGTGGCCTGGCCATTGAGCAAGGTGGCGGGCAGCTGTGGCCAGAACGCGGCCAGGTTCAGCTGTTTGAGCTGGGCCTGCAAAGCGTGCAATGGCTGTCGGCGCCACGGGTGGAGGGTGGCGGAGGCTTCCAGGCCAGGGCGAACGGCGCGGGTCCCAACGGTTTCGTCGAGCAACTTGGCCTGCACGGTCAATGTGGCTTCCTTGCCGGGGGTGCTGTCGACCGCAAGGGTGTGGGCCAGCTCCCCTCGGACGCGGGCATTCAGGCGACCCTGCCAGGCTTGGGCCTTGTCGTTGCCCAGCGCTGGCAGTTGACCCTGAATGCTGGCTGTGACGTTGGCACTCAGCGTCATGGGGGCTTCAGCCTGCAGGGCCGCGCTCAGCTGGTAGCGCCCCTGTGCCACTTCCAGGCGGAAGTCTTGCAGCAGGTGGCGGGCTTCTTCGTCTTCGCCTTCGTACAGGTAGGTGCCTTGAAGGTGGTCGATGTGGACGGGTTGCTGGCCCGCCAGTGTGAGCCGCCCAATGTCCAAGTCCACCTGAATGCTCAGCGGCAGGGCGAGCGAGTCTGGCGGCTCGGGTGGTGTGGTCGAAGCGGGGCTGGTGTCGCTGATTTGGATGGCCGCCGCTTTCAACGTGACCGACAGGGGCTCAGCCTTGATGAGTGGCAAGAAATCCCAGGTCAAGGTCACATCGGTGGCTGACACGCTCAAGCCTTGCCCGTCGGTCCAGGACAAGCGGGCCAAGCGGCCACCGTCACGCAGCGAGGCTTCGGTATCGTCCAGTTCCAGCGCCTCAAGGGCGGGCACCCAGGGGCGCACCAGTTGCAGCGTTTGCTGCAGCGAGTGGTCCGAACCCGACCACACCCACAGCGTGAACAGGCCGGCCAGGGCTGTCGCAGCCACCGCCCCGGGCAGCCACAGGGTGAACCAGGCCACCACAAACGCCACACCGTTGACCAGGCGGCGCCAGAGTGCCACCGGCACCTGGCTGAGTTGTTGCACGCGGTGGCGAAGGGGTGGGTGGCGTGCCATCAGAACGCAAAGCCCACGGACAGGTGGATGCGAAAGCGCTGCGTGTCCAGGCCGTAGGCCAGGTCAAGCTGCAGCGGGCCTGCCGGACTGTTGTAGCGCACACCGGCGCCCACCCCAACCTTGGCGCGCAGCTTGGCCACGCTGTCGGCCACGGCTCCAGCGTCCACAAAAACCGTGGACTCCCACGCGCTGGGCTTGCCATCTGACAGCAGGGGCCGCTGCCATTCCAGGCTGCCGATGGCCATCACCCGGCCTGGGCGCACGGAGCCGTCGGACTGCGTCACGCCCAGTTCCCGCGGTCCGTAACCGCGCACGGACTGGTCACCCCCGGCCCAGAAGCGCTGCGAGTCGGGCACGGGCGCGAGCGGTGTGCTGACAATGGCCCCGGCCTCGGCCCGCAGCGACAGGCGCCCCAACTCGGGCGCAGGCTGGGCGACGGCGCTGGGCAGCGGGGGTGCGCCCAGTGAGGACAAGCGGGGCACCAGCTCCCACAGCCCGTCCAGGGGCAGCAGGCCCTGCCAGCGCACGCGGGTGCGCAGGTAGGGGTCGCGCTGCTGTCCCAGCGTGGTGCCAACGCCCAGTTCGGCGGCCAGTCCGTGCCCGCGTGAGGGCAGGGGCATGGTGTCGAACGCGGCGCGTGACCACAGGTAATTCACGCTGATGGACTGCTGCGCCTGCAGCGGGCCGGCAGCCCGCAGCTCCGCGTTGTCGGTCAGGGCGCGGTCGTACTGGATGAAGTAACCCCGGTTGAGGGAATCACCCTCATGGGCCTTGCCCAGGCGCAGCTGCTGGCTGGTGGTGGTGGACAGGCTGTAGTGCACCCGCTCAGCCTTGAGGCCTGCGCTCCACAGCCAGCCGCTGGCGTCCACCGGTGAGCGCAGCTCGGTTTGCAGCAGTCGGTCGTCGCGCTCCAGCTTGAGTTTGGACAGGGCGCGCCAGTCCAGCCCGGGCACCCGGTTCCACACGTGTTCGGCGCTCAGGCGGGGGCCGTTGTCGGTGCTGATGCCCACGCCCAGCTGCAAGCGCCCCCGGGTGGCTTCACGCACTTGCACCCGGATGGGGGCAGCCGAGGGGGGGGTGTCGGGGTCCACGTAGACAAACACGGAGTCGAAGTACCCACTCTGCGCCAGCCGCTGCTGGGCGTTTTGCAGGTCTTGCAGGCGGTACGGGCTGCCGGGCAGGGCACCGGCAGCGCGCACCAGGTTTTCCACCCACTGGGGTTGGTAGCGGGACAGCCCTTCGATTTCAATGGGCCCCAGCGTGAAAGCGGGCCCAGGGTCAATTTCCACCGCCAGATTGACCTGATGGGTCTCGGTGTCCACGTCGGCCAGGCTGCCCACCAACTGGGCTTTGGGGAAACCGTCCACGGTGAGGGTGCGCAGCGCAGCCGCTTTGGCCTCGTCCCAAGCGGCCTGGGTGAAGGCCTCGCCACTGGGCAGCGCCCACTGTTCGCGCACGCGCCGCTGCCTGTCCAGCGCCTCGGCTGGGGGGTGAGCGAAGGCCACCAGCACCTGGCCCACCCGGCTGGTGGGGCCGGGGGCCACGTCCACCTCCACCGTCCAGGCGGGGGCTGGTGCGTTGGCCGATGGCGGAGTGGCAGGGGTGGGCGGCAGCAGGCGGGCGGTGATGGTCGGCGAAAAATGCCCCTGGGTGCCCAGCAGCCCGCGCGCATCGGCGGGCAATTGGCTCACCAGGCGGCGCAACTCGGGTTCGTCGAGGTCGGGCAAGGCCTGAAACCGCTGGATGTTGAGGTGACGCTCCAGCAACGACCGCAAGGCTGGCGGTGCATTCACCACGGTGACAAAGCGCAGCGTGGCGCTGGTGGTGGTGGTCGAGGGCAGGGCTTCTGGCGTGGTCTGCGCTTGTGCGCCCCGGGCCATCAACAGGCCCAGCAGTGCGCACAGGCTCACGCCCGCCAGGGTGGCGCGGTGGCGGGCACGGACGTCCCACGTCGTCCGTTGCGTGGCCGGACGGCGCGGGGAACTCGAAAACAGCATCTGCAGCGGAAGCCTGTGGACTTATTTGGAGAGCATGCGCATGGTGTCTTCCAGGCCTTTCAGGGTCAAAGGGTACATGCGCTGACCCATGAGTTGTTGGATGACGCTGATGCTCTGGCGGTACTGCCACATGCCGGGGGGTTCGGGGTTGACCCACGCGAACTTGGGGAAGGCGTGAGTCAGGCGTTGCAGCCATTCTGCCCCGGCTTCTTCGTTGTTGTATTCCACACTGCCGCCGGGCTGCAAAATTTCGTAAGGACTCATGGTGGCATCGCCCACAAAAATGAGTTTGTAGTCCTTGTTGTACTTGCGGATGATGTCCCAGGTGGGGAATTTTTCGGCAAAGCGGCGGCGGTTGTTCTTCCACATGAAGTCATAGACGCAGTTGTGGAAGTAATAGAACTCCAGGTGCTTGAACTCGGCCTTGACGGCCGAGAACAGCTCCTCCACGCGGTGAATGTGCTCGTCCATGGTGCCGCCCACGTCCATCAGCAGCAGCACCTTGACGTGGTTGTGGCGCTCGGGCCGCATCTTGATGTCCAGGTAGCCCGCATTGGCGGCCGTGCCCTGGATGGTGCCGTCCAGGTCCAGCTCATCTTCCGCGCCGATGCGCGCGAACTTGCGCAGGCGGCGCAGCGCCACCTTGATGTTGCGGGTGCCCAGCTCTTGCGTGTCGTCGTAGTCGCGGTAGGCGCGCTGGTCCCACACCTTCACGGCGCTCTTGTTGCCGCCCTTGCCGCCGATGCGGATGCCCTGCGGGTTGCTGCCACCATGGCCAAACGGGCTGGTGCCGCCCGTGCCAATCCACTTGCTGCCGCCCTCGTGCCGCTCCTTCTGTTCTTCCAGCCGCTTGTTGAGCGTTTCCATCAGCTCGTCCCAGTCCATCTTGGGGGCGTTGGCTTTTTGCTCGGCCGACAAAATGCGCTCCAGCTCCTGGCGCAGCCAGTCGGCAGGAATGGGTTTGGTGAAGTCGGCCACCATTTCCACGCCCTTGAAATAGGCGGCAAACGCGCGGTCGAATTTGTCGAAATGCTTTTCGTCCTTCACCAGCGCCGTGCGGGCCAGGTAATAGAAGTCGTCCATGCTGCACGCATCGGGGTTGGCCGGCCCCACCACATTGGCCTTCAGGGCTTCGAGCAGTGTCAGGTATTCCTTGACAGAGACCGGCAGCTTGGCGTCGCGCAGGGCGTAGAAGAAGGAGATGAGCATGGCGTGGTCTGGTGAATAAATTTCAAATAAAAATTGGATATAGCGCTTTTATTCATTGATATTTCAGTTATTGTTTTTGAAATTTCAGTGCGCAGTCTGAGGCGGTCAGGTGGTGTTTCTGATCAATCAAGCGCCTCCTGGCCAGCGACTGGGAGATTGGCGAAAGTGGAGGCAAGCCAGGATGGTGACGGTGCGGTCCTGAACAGAAAAGTGAAGGCCGTATGGGAAACGGCGCAGCTTGACCCAGCGAAACGGGGCGCGGCTCAGCGGAAACCGTTCCGGGTTGCGTTCAAGACTTTCCGCACTGGCAGCCACGCTGCGCACGAATTCATCACCCAGACCCGAACGCAACCGTTCGTACCAGGCAAACGCCGCTTCCACTTCCTGCGTGGCGGCGGGGGTGAAACGGACGGAGTGGGTCAAAGCCGCACACCCAGCTTGCCAGCAATGTCTTGCATGGATGCACCACTGTCCGGATGGGCCTGTGACCACGCCAGCCGACGCTGCAATTCGGCGTGCAATTCGTCGGACATGGGAGGGACGGATTCAGCCTCCACCATGTCCCACAGGTCTTCAACCAGTTGCAGCTTTTCCTGTGGGCCGAGTTGGCGGATGGATTGCATCAGTGAGGTCATGTGGCTTCTTCGGTTGGAGGGGCTGGCGATGTGGGAGCGAGTTCAGCCGCACGGGTGCGACCGAAGACCCGTGGCGGGAGTTCCTGCTCCAACGTGGTTCGCAGATGCCCTTTGGGCAGGTGTTTCAACAGGCCGTATTTGTCGGCCAGGGGAATCATCTCCTTGCCCTCGTCGTCCAGCCACAGGTTGTAGGCGAGGATGATCAGTTCGGACCGACTGAGCTGGGCGCGGAACAGTTTGATGTAGCGGATGTGCTGGTCACCGAGCAGGCCCTCGGCTTCAGAGAGGATGCGGAAGACAACGCGGAAGTAGTGGTCGAACCGAGTAGCATCCTTCGTCCAATAGGAAACGCATTCATGCTGGCTCTTCATCGTGATCTTTTCGATGCGGTGGACTCTCCACCATGATGCTCTTCCGTCTTCCGCATACTCAGTCCACTTCCTACCACCATAGCCTCCGTCGTTGTAGTCAGACAGATATGCAGCGAGCGCTGACTTGCCGTTGGTTGTCACAGTTTCGATGGTGTCGCGGTGGGTCTTTTCAGTGAGGTGTGAAATCGAATCCACCGTCCGCTGATACACATTCAACAAATCAAAAAACCGCTGCTCCTGCCGTTGCTGTTCCGCCGTTTTGGCCTGTTCTTCCATTGCCAGCTTGGTTTGTTCAAGCTCTTTGCGGGTCAGCTCCAGTTCGCCCCGCTGCAATCGCCAGACACTGATGGCGACAAACAGGGTCAGGGTGGACACCAGCGGGTTCAGCAGCCCGCCCAGGAAGTCGCCGAACGTGCCCCACGCTTGGGGGTTTTCGGTGGCGGGCAGGTCGCGAAAGGTCACTGCGTAGGTGACGATGGCCGCAGCAGCGCACACGGCAGGCACCAGCAACAGCGCCCAGTTCTTGAGCCAACGCTGAAAGTCAGTGTCCTTGCCCATGATCTGGCGCTCCCGGGCCGGTGGAGGGTGAGCCGCTCAGGTTCCCGGCGGGTACGCTCCGCTTTCCAGACAGTACAACCTCATTGCCTTCCCGACGGATGTCCACGCTGGTGCCTGTGAACCAGACCCCCTCCGGTAGCACAACCACCTGATCGTCACCTTCGGCCAGTACCTGGGCTGTCAGGATGCTTGTTGGTGTTGTCATGTGCGCTGCTCTCTGTACGTGTCAACGGTCTGTCACCCTGCGTTCCGGCTCCTGCGCATGCGGCATGCGCGTCATCCACTCCGCATCGGCCCAGGCCTTGTAGCGAAACAGGGTGCCCAGTGTGTGGTCTTGAATGGGAGCAGGTGTCTTGGTCATGGTGAAATCAATAAAAAATTGGCACCTACCGCTTATTCCATGTCATTTCTTTGCTTCAGTAAATAAAGCAACTGCGCTTTGGCTTCCGGCCACTCTCCGCTGCGCATGCTGTACATCACGGTGTCGCGGATGGTGCCGTCTCGGCGCAGGGCGTGGCCGCGGATCACGCCGTCTTTTTTGGCGCCCAGGCGTTCAATGGCGCGCTGGCTCGCGAAGTTGAAGTTGTCGGTGCGCCAGCCCACCACGTGGCAGCCCAGGGTTTCAAACGCGTGGGTCAGCAGCAGCAGTTTGCTCACGGTGTTGACGTGGGTGCGCTGTGCGCTTTTGGCGTACCACGTCCAGCCGATTTCCACGCGCTTCACGGCGGGCACGATGTCGTGGTAGCTGGTGCAGCCCAGCACTTCGCCGGTGGCGGTGTCGGTCACGGCAAAGGGGAAGCGGTGGCCCGCCTCGCGCATGGCCAGCGCGTCTTCGATGTAGCGGCGGGTGTTTTCGGGTTCGGGTACCGAGGTGATGCGCAGCTTCCACAGCTCGCCATCGGCGGCGGCGGTGCGCAGGCCGCCCTCATCGTCCAGGCTCAGGGGGCGCAGGGTGATGCCGTTGGCGGAGAGGGTGACGGGTTCAACAAAGGCCATGTCACCGGTTCCTTTGGTTCATGAACACCAGTTTTTCGAACAAGGTCACGTCCTGCTCGTTCTTCAGCAGGGCGCCCACCAGAGGGGGCACGCTCACCTTTTGGTCGGCGCTTTGCAGCGCGGCCAGCGGGATGTCTTCGGCCATCAGCAGCTTGAGCCAGTCCAGCAGTTCGCTGGTGCTGGGCTTCTTTTTCAGGCCGGGCAGGTTGCGGATGTCGAAAAACGTCTTCATGGCCACGGTCAGCAGCTCGGTTTTCAGGCCGGGGAAGTGGACGTCCACGATTTGCTGCATCACCGGCGCGTCGGGGAATTTGATGTAGTGGAAGAAGCAGCGGCGCAGAAAGGCGTCGGGCAGTTCTTTTTCGTTGTTGGAGGTGATGAACACCAGCGGGCGGTTTTTGGCTTTCACCAGCTCGCGGGTTTCGTAGCAATAGAACTCCATGCGGTCGAGTTCACGCAGCAGGTCGTTGGGGAACTCGATGTCGGCCTTGTCGATTTCGTCGATCAGCAGCGCCACCGGCTGGTCGGCGGTGAACGCTTGCCAGAGCACACCCTTGACGATGTAGTTCTGGATGTCCTTCACCTTTTCGTCGCCCAGCTGGCTGTCGCGCAGACGGCTCACGGCGTCGTATTCGTACAGGCCCTGCTGGGCCTTGGTGGTGGACTTGATGTGCCACTGCAGCAGCGGCATGCCCAGCGACTGGGCCACCTCCTCGGCCAGCATGGTTTTGCCCGTGCCGGGTTCGCCTTTGACCAGCAGGGGCCGTTTCAGGGTGATGGCGGCGTTGACGGCCAACATCAGGTCGGCGGTGGCGACGTAGTTTTCTGAGCCCTGAAATTTCATGCGTGTGTCCTGGAAAAAAGATGAGGTGGCGGTGTGGCGCGCGGTGGCAATGCGTGGTGCTGGAGGTGGTCACTGTCCCGATTGGCAAGGGGCAAACCGGGGCGTTCAACCAAGGGAAAACGAGGGAAAAACCCTTTAACCGAGTCTATATAATCCGGCGTTGATTTTTGTCAATCAACATTCATTGTGCTTTCAAAATGAACCAACTGCTGCCCACGCCCATTGCTGCTTTTGTCGCCGGTGCGACCCTCCTTTTTGCATCCGCGAGCGCGACGGCACAGGCCCCAGTGGGTGACGCAAAAGCTGGCGAAGGCAAGGCCTCCATGTGCATAGGCTGCCACGGCATTGTCGGTTACCAGAACAGTTTCCCCGAAATCCACAAAGTGCCCAAAATCTCGGGCCAATCCGCAGGCTACATTGTTTCAGCCCTGACCGCCTACAAAAAAGGTGAGCGCAAGCACCCCTCCATGCGCGGCATCGCGGCGTCCCTGTCTGAGCAGGACATGGCTGACCTGGCGGCGTTCTATGGCGGCCAAGCCGGCGAGGCGGCCGCAGAGGCGCCGTCCAAGGCTGCGCCTGCCGCCGTGGCTGCCCTGATCGAGAAGGGTGCCTGCGCCAGCTGCCACGGCGCCAACTTCAGCAAGCCCATCGACCCCAGCTACCCCAAGCTGGCCGGGCAGCACGCCGACTACCTGTACGTGGCCCTGAAGTCCTACACCGTGCAGGGCAACCACGTCATAGGCCGTGGCAATCCCATCATGGGTGGTACCGCGTCCCAGTTCAAGCTGGCAGAGCTGAAGCAAATGGCCAACTACCTGGCCACCTTGGACGGCGAGCTCAAGGTGGTGCCGCAAAGCCGTTTCCGCTGACCCGCTGCCGCTCACTCGCACCCCCCAAAAAGCCACCTTCCGGGTGGCTTTTTGGCGTCTGTCGCCCCACGGTGGCCAGCGGGGGGAGCAAGCTTCAGGGCCGCCCCACAAACACGTACAGCCCGCTGCCCATGCGGGGGGCGTGCACCAGGCTGAGGTAGATGGGGCCCAGGGCGGTGTCGGCGCCCACATACAGGCTGTAGCCGGTTTTCAGCTGGCCCTGGCGGAAGTCGGTGACGGTTTTCCACGCGTTGCCCGCTTCCAGCGTGCCACCCACAAACAGGGCGCGCGCCACGCCGGGGCTGAGCGCCAGGCGCTGGTAGTAGCCCAGCCGCAGCAGGCCCAGGTAGTTGCCCGTGATTTGGCCCACCTTGTAGCCAGACAGTTGCTGGAAGCCCCCCAGCGAATGCTCATCGGCCGCCGATGCCGGCACGTTGGTGGCCCTGGCCACGCGGGCGTGGAGGTTGAGCGTGTGCGGCCCCCAGCTGTGGGCCCGGGTGGCGTCGATGTCCATCCGGGCAAAGGGGCTGCTCACACCGTCGAGGCGGCGTTGGCCGACTTCCGCCACGGCCTTGAGGCGGTAGCCGCTCTGTGGAAAGTTGGCGTGGTCCAGCTGGTCGGCCACCAGGCTGGCGCGGGCTCCCCGGTCCCACCAGGCCTGCTTGGTGTAGGTGGCCTGGGCATCGCCATGCACCAGTTCCGGGTCAACGCTGCGGCGGGCCGCAAACAGGCCCACCCGCACATCGCCCAGCTGCCCGGCGCGGCCTGTGGTCCACCCATGGTCCAGGCCCACACGCAGGGTGCGCCGGCCCAGCAGGGCCTGGGCCACGCCGTCGGCGTCGAACAGCTCCACCTTGGTTTTGTGCACGCCCGCGTAGGCCGACACAAACCGGTCCCTGTTGCCTCCCCAGGGGTGGAAGATTTCGGTTCGCAACCCGGTGGTGTCGCCCATCGACAGCTGGTTGCGCCACTCGGTGCCGTTGGGTGTCAGCCAGTGGCGGTTGTGGTTGATGCGCAGGTTGAACGCCCCTTCACCCTGAAAGTCGGTGCGCAGGTCCAGCCCGACGCGGAAAAAATTGTGGCCCAGCGGGTTGTCCTGGACCTGCACCACCAAACCCTCGGCCAGCGTGCGATCGTCGGGGGACAGGCGGTAGTCCACCCGCCCATAGTCGCTGCTGGCGCTGAGCTGTCGCAGGTCGGCTTCCAGTTGGGTGGTGTCCAGTGCCTGCCCCGGGGCGGTGTCCATCAGGCGCACCAGGTAGCGACCCCGGTCGGCATCCACCCCTTCGATGCGCACAAACGCCAGGGCGGCGGGCGTGGGCTCGCCCACGGGCAGGCGTTGCAGCTGCCAGGCAGCGTATTCGGCGGGGCTGACCGAAAACCGGGCCAGTGAGGCCTGCACCGTCTCGGCGTAACGGGTGCCCAACAGGGCGATGTCGGCGGCCTGGGCAAAGTCCCCTGCCGTGACCTTGCCCAGCGGTGGGGCCAGCAGCAGGTCGTGGCGGGTGAGGCTGGCGACGCTGCGCTGCACGTTCTGTTCGGTCAGGATGTTGATCATCTGGGCACTCACACCCAGCACGCTGCTGAGCGTTTCGCGGCCCGCCAGTGGTGTGCCGATGTTGACGGCAATCACCACATCGGCACCCAGCGCACGGGCCACGTCCACGGGCAGGTTGTTCACCAGGCCGCCGTCGCCCAACAGCCGACCGTCCACCTCCAGCGGCGAAAACACGCCTGGCACCGACATGCTGGCCCGCAGCGCGGCAGCCAGGTCACCGTGGGACAGCACCACGGCTTCGCCGGTTTCCATGTCGGTGGCCACTGCCCGAAACGGAATGGGCAGCGCGTCAAAGCTGCTCAGGTGGCGGGTGGGCAGGGTGTAGCGGCGCAGCAGCCATTCCAGGGAGCGGGTGGACACCGCCCCGGTGGGCAGGCGGAATTCGCCATCCCGAAAGCCCAGTTGCAACACGGGGGAGAACTCGAAATCCTCTTCCTTCTGCCGTTGCGACAGGTGCCGGCGGTCCGGGCGGCTGACGAACAGGCCCGCCCAGTCAATGGCCAGCAGCTCGCGCTCCATGGCCTGGGCGTTCATGCCACTGGCGTACAGACCACCCACGATGGCGCCCATGGAGGTACCCACCACCCAGTCCACCGGCACCCGGGCCGCTTCCAGGGCCTTGAGAACGCCCACATGGGCGAAGCCGCGTGCGCCTCCGCCCGACAGCACCAGGGCGATGCGGGGCCGGGCGGCGGCGTCTGTGTGGGCGGACGCTGGCGCTGGAGACTGCGCCATGGCCCCGGCGGCCAGCCAGAGCGAGCAGGTGGCAGCCCACAGGCATCGCCAAAGTGGTCGGAGCAAGGCAAACGGTGGGCACATGGGGCGGGCTGAACGAAAGGGACGGTCCGAATTGTCGCCTGCCGGTGTGTCGCACAGGGGGCAGCACTGGAGAGAGGGTCCCAAACGCCTGGGCCCTTTCATGGTAGTTTGTTCGGGTTTTCAACCCTCCACTGACCGTGCCCATGACCGACATCCTGATTCACCAAGAAGCTGGCATCTCCACCATCACCTTCAACCGGGTGGACAAAAAGAACTCGCTCACCGCCGCCATGTACGCCTGCCTGGCCGACACCCTGGAGGCCGCAGCCACCGACGACGCCACCCGCGTGGTGGTGTTCCAGGGGCACGAGACCATCTTCAGCGCAGGCAACGACATTGCCGATTTCCTGAACACGCCCCCCACGGCAGGCGATGCGCCGGTGTTCCGCTTCCTGCGCGCCATCAGCACCTTCCCCAAGCCGCTGGTGGCCGCCGTGTGCGGCCCTGCCGTGGGCATTGGGACCACCCTGCTGTTCCACTGCGACCTGGTGTACGCGGGCGACAACGCGGCGTTTTCCATGCCCTTCGTCAACCTGGGCCTGTGCCCGGAGGCCGCGTCCAGCCTGCTGGTCACCCAGATGATGGGCCACCACCGCGCAGCCGAAGCGCTGCTGCTGGGCGAGCCCTTCATGGCCGAGGCCGCGCTGGAGGTGGGCCTGGTCAACCGCGTGGTGCCCCCCACCGAGGCCAACGGATTGGCGCAGGCCGTGGCCCGCAAGCTCGCGGCCAAGCCCATGGCCAGCCTGGTGGAAACCAAGCGCCTGATGAAAAAGCCACAGGCCGCCCTGGTGCAGGCGCACATGGCCGAGGAGGGCGCCAGCTTTGGCCGCATGCTGCGCGAGCCCGCTGCCCGCGAGGCGTTTGGCGCCTTCATGGAAAAACGCAAACCCGACTTTTCCCAGCTGTGAGGCCCGCAGACATGACCCGCAGCAAAAAGTCCGACGCGGCACCGGTGGTGTTCGAGCCCGAGTTTGTCGCCGCCCTGGGCGACATCTTCGAGCAGCGCATTGTGTTCAACCAGGTGCTGGGCCTGAAGGTGGTCAGCGTCACGCCCGAGCGGGTGGTGGGGCGCGTGGCCATGCGCCCCGAGCTGATCGGCCACTACGCCCACAACCGCATCCATGGCGGCGTCATCAGTGCCAGCCTGGATGCGCTGGGCGGGCTGGCGGTGATGGCCGCCATCGGCGCCCGCCACATGGACGAAAGCATCGAGCAGCGGCTGCACCGCTTCGGCAAGCTGGGCACCATCGACCTGCGCATCGACTACCTGCGCCCCGGCATTGGCGAGGCGTTCGAGCTGACCGCCGAGGTCATGCGCCTGGGCTCGCGCGTGGCCACCACCCGCATGGAGTTTCTGGGGGCAGACGGCAAGCTGCTGTCCTGCGGGTCGGCGGCCTACATCGTGTCCTGAGGGGCGGGGCCGACGGTGGCGTCTGCCCCCGGCGTTGACCTGCATCAACCGCCGCCGGGTGTCAGGCCGCTAAGCTGCCACGCCATGTTGACCGCCACCCCACCCCACACCCAGGCCCAAGCGCCTGCCCATGCGAGCGTGCCGCACTTTGACGTGCTGGTGGTGGGGGCTGGCCCGGCGGGCCTGTGCCTGGCGCAACGGCTGCAACCCCTGGGGTTGAAGGTGGCGCTGGTGGAGCAGGCCAGCGCCGGGTCGCTGGCCGACCCGGCGTTCGACGGCCGCGAAATTGCCCTGACGCAGCACAGCGTCAGCCTGCTCCAGCAGCTGGGCATGTGGGCGCTGCTGCCGCCCGAGGCGGTGTCGCCGCTGCGCCAGGCGCGGGTGATGGACGGCGCCAACCCCTACGCCATGACCGTGAGCCACACCGACGTGGCCGTGGCCCCCACCGCCTCGCCACCCACCGAGCTGGGGTTTCTGGTGGGCAACCACCACCTCAGGCGGGCCGCCCACCAGGCGCTGAAGCCAGTGGTGATCGAAAAAAATGAACAAAATGGCCTTTTATCGCTTGATGCAATTGATTATTCAGCTATTGAAAATGGGGGCGCCTGGTTGATGGCTGGGCAGGCGGTGCAGGCCGTGTCCACCTCGGACGCCTGTGCCCAGGTCACGCTGGCCAACGGCCAGGTGTTGCAGGCCGATCTGCTGGTGGCCGCCGACAGCCGCCACTCCAGCACCCGCCGCGCCCTGGGTCTGGCGGCCGACATGCACGACTTTGGCCGCAGCATGATGGTGTGCGCCATGACGCACGATGCGCCCCACCACCACGAGGCCTGGGAATGGTTCGACTACGGCCAGACCCTGGCCCTGCTGCCCATGAACCCCTGTCCGGCCACCGGCATGCACCGCTCATCGGTGGTGCTGACGCTCCCCGCCAGCGACATGCAGGCCGTGGAGCGACTGGACGAATCCGCCTTCAACGCCGACATGGCCCGGCGTTTTGCCCACCGCCTGGGCCGCATGGCGCTGGCCAGCACCCGCCATGTGTACCCGCTGGTGGCCGTGTACCCGCGTCGCCTGGTGGGTCAGCGCCTGGCCTGTGTGGGCGACGCCGCCTGTGGCATGCATCCCGTCACCGCGCACGGTTTCAACCTGGGCCTGAAAAGTGTGGAAGCGCTGGTGGATGAGCTGCGCCGGGCCCGCCGCCTGGGGCGCCCGCTGGCCGATGCCTCGGTGCTGGCGCGTTACGAGCGCACGCACTGGCTGGCCAGCCGGCCCACCTACCTGGCCACCCAGTGGGTGGCCAGCCTGTTCACCCGGGAGACCCCGCCCGCGCGGGTGCTGCGCCACCTGGCCCTGCGCGCCGGGCAGCGCCTGACCCCGTTCCGGCGGGCGCTGGCCGCGTCGCTGACCGGGCATTGACGCCCTGTTGACCCTCCTGGGTCCCCGCGCGGGACCGTGCTTTCCCGTATGCGACGGCGGACTGGCGCAGCAGACAATGCCAGCTTTGTGCCACACAACTTCCCCAGCACAGGCCCGTCACATGGGTGTGAAACACGTTTTGTCTGCTCCAAGCTTCCACCACGGGTCCGCGCGCACCCCTCACCCTCTGGCGCCTTCCCTGCCGCGCATCCGCTGGCGCCTGCTGGCCTGCCTGGGCCTGGCGTGGCTGGTGTCCGCCTGCCAGACGGTGCCGCACGAGGACGACGACCCCCCCCGCGCCAGCCCGCCCACGGTGGACGCCAGCGCCACCCAGGCGCTGTTTCCGGGTTGGGTGCCGCTGCCCATGCCGGGCAAGCGCTGGGCGCAGTTCCAGCCGGTGGAGCAGGATGGTCGCGCCGGCGTGCAGGTGGTGGCCCAGTCATCCCTGAGCATCCTGCGCAAAAAACTGGAGGCACCCCTGCCAGGGCCTTGGGACTTGGGTTTTTCGTGGTGGGTGGAGCGCACCCTGCCCGACGCCGACCTGGGCGACGCCGCTGCCAGCGATGCCCCCGCCCGGGTGGCCCTGGGTTTTGACGGTGACCGCAGCCGGTTCAGCGCGCGCGACCACCTGGTGTCCGAACTCACCGCGCTGGTCACGGGCGACGAGTTGCCCTATGCCACCCTGGTGTACGTGTGGTCCAACCGGGTGCCGGTGGGCACCGTGGTGCCCAACCCGCGCACCAGCCGCATCCGCTACCTGGTGGTCAACCAGGGCAGCCAGCAGCTGGGCCAATGGGTTAACCACCAGCGCGACGTGCAGGCCGACTTCGTGCAGGCCTTCGGGGAACCCCCGGGCCGTCTGCTCAGCCTGGGTCTGATGACCGACACGGACAACACCGGCTCCAGCACGCGCACGGTCTATGGGCCGGTGGCCTTGAAGCCGCGTTGAGGGCGGCGGCCTGGGTCACCCATGGCCCTCAGTTGGTGGTGCGCGGAATGGGCCGGGGCTGGCCGCGCTCGTCCACGGCCACGTAGGTCAGTGAGGCCTCGGTCACCTTCAGGTACTGGCCCTGGTGGCTGAAGCGCTCGGCGTACACCTCCACCTGCACGGTGATGGAGGTGTTGCCCATGCGGGTGACGCTGCTGAAAAAGCTCAGGATGTC
>PNML01000065.1 GCA_013823635.1 Polaromonas sp.
GCGAAGTACGTGGTGGTGACCATGTGCATCGGCGGTGGCCAGGGTGCGGCCGGCCTGTTCGAGGTGTGCTGACCATGGGCGTGGAACAACTCTTCCGACTCGACGGCCAGATCGCATTGGTTACCGGGGGTTCGCGCGGCTTGGGCCTGCAGATGGCACAAGCCCTGGGCGAGATGGGCTGCCAGCTGGCCATCAGTGCCCGCAAGGCTGAAGAGCTGGCCGAAGCGAAGCAGCACCTTGAAGCACTGGGCATCACGGTGCAGACAGTGGTCTGCGACCTGCAGAGAACCGAGCGCATCCCAGCATTTGTGGACGAGGTGGTCAGCGGTCTGGGAGCCATCGACATCCTGGTCAACAACGCCGGTGCCACCTGGGGCGCTCCGGCCGAGGACTACCCCGACGAAGCCTGGCACAAGGTGATGAACCTCAACATCAACGCGCCCTTTTTTCTCTCGCGCGAGGTGGGCCGACGCTGCATGATCCCGCGCCAGCGCGGCAAGGTGATCACCATCGCTTCGGTGGCGGGGCTCAAGGGCATGGGTCCGGGGGTACACACCGTGGCCTACAACACCTCCAAGGCAGCGGCCATCAACTTCACCCGCGCGCTGGCCAGCGAATGGGGGCGCTACAACATCAACGTCAACGCCATCTGCCCAGGCTTCTTCCCAACCAAGATGTCTGAAGGCCTGCTCGACAAGATCGGCGAGAACATGACAGCGCGCACTCCGCTCAAGCGCCTGGGTGGCGACGAGGACCTGATGGGCTCCGTCGTGTTCCTGGCCAGCGAGGCCTCGCGCCACATCACTGGTCAGTTCATCGCCGTGGACGGCGGGGCTTCCGCCATATGAGCAGCAATGCCGTCAGCGCTCAGGCCGCGTTCACCGGCACTCGACCGGTGGCGGCTCAGCACGCGTTTCACGAAGCCCATCTGACCGCATGGATGCGCGAAAACGTACCGGGTTTCCAAGGTGAACTGACGGTGAACCAGTTCAAGGGCGGGCAGTCCAATCCGACCTTCCTGCTGGAGGCCGGCGGGCGGCGCTATGTGCTGCGCCGTAAACCCATGGGCGATTTGCTGCCGTCGGCGCACGCTGTGGACCGTGAATTCCGTGTGATCCGCGCATTGGCCAACACCAACGTGCCAGTGGCCAAAGTCCACGCACTTTGCGAAGACCCGTCGGTTATCGGTTCGACCTTCTACGTGATGGACCATGTCGAAGGCCGCATCTTCTGGGATCCGACCCTGCCCAACATGGCGCTGACCGAGCGCGGTGCGATCTTCGACGAGCTCAACCGAGTACTCGCCGCCCTGCACCAGGTCGCTCCGGCTGCTGTGGGTTTGTCCGACTACGGGCGACTCGGTGCCTATTTGGAGCGCCAGGTGGCGCGATGGACGCGCCAGTACAAGGCCGCCGAGACCGAGCCCATTGAAGCCGCTGATCGACTCATCAATTGGCTGCCTGAGCACATGCCGACCGAGGGTGAGACCCGCATCGTTCACGGTGACTATCGCATCGACAATGTGATTTTCCACCCCACCGAGCCGCGCATCTTGGCGGTGCTCGACTGGGAGCTGTCCACTCTGGGTGATCCGCTGGTTGACTTTGCCTACCACTGCATGAGTTGGCGCATGCCGCAGGTTTCACGCGGTCTCGCGGGCGTGAACACCGCGTCCCTGGGCATTCCCAGCGAGGCGCATTACCTAGCCAGCTATTTGGCGCGCACCGGCCGCCAGCAGGCTGTTCCAGTGAGCGACTGGAACTACTACCTGGTATTCAACATGTTTCGTCTGGTTGGCATTCTACAGGGCATCGCCAAGCGCGCCCAGCTGGGCAACGCGTCCAACGCCAGTGCGGTGGAAACCGGCAAACGTGCCCGCCCGTTGGCCGAGCAGGCCTGGGCGCTGGCCCAGAGCCTCTGACTTTTTCTTTTCCTCCAGGAGCTTCCCATGGATTTCGACCACTCCCCCACAGTCCAGGATTTGATGATCCGTGTCCAGGCCTTCATGTCCGAACACATCTACCCGGCCGAATCTGTTTTTGAAACGCAGATGAAGGCTTTCCGTGCTGCGGGCAATCCGTGGCAGGAACCGCCAGTCATGGAGGAGCTCAAGCATCAGGCCAAGGCCGCCGGTCTTTGGAATCTGTTTTTGCCTGAGTCTGATCTGGGTGCCGGGCTGACCAACCTTGAGTACGCTCCTCTCGCGGAAATCATGGGTCGCTCACCCATTGGGTCTGAGCCATTCAACTGTTCGGCACCCGATACCGGCAACATGGAAACCATTGTGCGATACGGCACCGATGAGCAGAAAGAGCGCTGGCTCAAGCCGCTGCTGGACGGCCGCATCCGTTCGGCTTTTGCCATGACCGAGCCGGCCGTGGCTTCGAGTGACGCCACCAACATTGAGGCGCGCATTGAGCGAGATGGTGATCACTACGTCATCAACGGACGCAAGTGGTGGACCAGTGGTGCCAACGACCCGCGCTGCAAAGTGCTGGTCTTCATGGGCAAGACCAATCCGGATGCCCCCAAGCACTCGCAACAATCCATGATCCTGGTGCCCATGGACACCCCTGGCGTGCAGGTGCTGCGCTCGCTGCCGGTGTTCGGCTACGACGACGCACCGCACGGCCACGCCGAAGTGCTGTTCACCAACGTGCGCGTGCCGGTCGACAACATCTTGCTGGGCGAGGGCCGCGGGTTCGAGATCGCCCAAGGACGCCTCGGTCCTGGCCGCATCCACCACTGCATGCGCGTGATTGGCCGCGCCGAGCGTGCGCTGGAAGACATGTGCCACCGCGCCACCCAGCGCACGGCTTTTGGCCGCACCCTGGCTGAGCAAGGCGTCACGCGCGAACGCATCGCGCAGTCGCGAATCCTGATCGACCAAGCGCGTTTCCTGGTGTTGCACGCCGCCTGGAAGATGGACAAGGTGGGCAACAAGGCCGCCAAGCAGGAGATTGCGATGATCAAGGTCGCCGCGCCGTCAATGGCGCTTCAGGTCATCGACTGGGCCATGCAGGTGCACGGTGGTGCGGGTGTCAGTGATGACTTCGGGTTGGCCCGTTCCTACGCCTCCACACGCACGCTGCGCTATGCCGACGGTCCAGACGAGGTTCATCGCAACGCCATTGCCAAGGAAGAGATAGCGCGTCATCTCGCTCGTCAGAAATGAACACGAACACCCATGCCCTGCATCAGGCCCATTGGCCGCCGGGTCTGCCGCATCGGCTGACGCTCCCCGAGACCAGTCTCTGGTTCAATGCTGAGGTTTCCGCTCAGCGCTACCCGGCCAAGCCGTTCATGGTGTATTACGATTCGGCGCTGAGTTTCGCTCAGTTCCGCCATGAATCCGAACGACTGGCCGGCCACCTGCAACAGGCCTGTGGCGTCCAGGCGGGTGATCGAGTTCTGCTGTACCTGCAGAACAGCCCTCAGTGGGTGATAGGCTACTATGCGATTCTGCGCGCCAACGCGGTGGTGGTACCGGTCAACCCCATGAACATGACTGAAGAGCTGGCGCACTACGTGTCCGACGCCGGGGCGCGAGTGGCCATCACGGCGCAGGACTTGCTCCCTCAGTTGCTGCCGTTGCACAGCGCCCAAGGCGCCGCTGGGGATGGTGCACTCGACCACGTGGTGGTTGCCACCTACAGTGACTACCTGCACGTCGCCACCGACCTGCGCCTGCCCGATTTCGTGACCATGCCGCGCCAAGGAGTGAGTGGCGTCGGCCTGTACCTGTGGACAGACGCTCTGGCTGCGAACCACACCCCTGGTCCGCACACGGCTGGTCCGGACGACCTGTGCGTCATGCCCTACACCTCGGGCACCACCGGCCACCCCAAGGGATGCATGCACACGCACCGCAGTGCGCAATGCACGGCTATCGGCGGCATGCAGTGGTTTGCGCGCAACCAGGATTCGGTGGCGCTCTCGGTGCTGCCCTTCTTCCATGTCACCGGCATGGCCGGCGGCATGAACGGGCCGCTGTTTCTCGGCGGAACCATCGTTGTCATGTCGCGCTGGGACCGCGACACTGCGGCCGCACTGATGCAGCGCCACGGCGTCACTGGTTGGCAGGCCATCAGTACCATGGTGGTGGACTTCCTGGCCAACCCGCACATCGCCGAATACGACCTCTCGCGTTTGGTGGGCATCCGTGGCGGTGGTGCCGCCATGCCGACCGCCGTGGCGAGAAAACTCAAGGAACTCTTGGGGGTTGACTATGTCGAGGGCTACGGCATGTCTGAAACCATGGCGGCGACCCACATCAACCCGCCACAGCACCCCAAGGCGCAGTGTCTGGGCATTCCGGTATTTGACGTCGACGCACGCATCATTGACCCGGTGACGTTGCACGAAATGCCCCAGGGCGAGACCGGTGAAATTGTGGTGCATGCACCTCAGGTCATGTTGGGCTACTGGCGAAACGAAGTGGCCACAGCAGACGCTTTCGTCTGTCTGGATGGCCAGCGGTTTTTGCGCACCGGCGACCTCGCCCGCATCGACGAAGACGGGTATTTCTTCATGGTGGACCGTCTCAAGCGCATGATCAATGCCAGTGGGTTCAAGGTCTGGCCAGCCGAGGTGGAGGCCCTGATGTACAACCATTCCGCCATTCTGGAGGTCTGCGTGATCGGTGCGCTGGACCCGCGTCGCGGCGAAACCGTCAAGGCCGTGGTGGTGCTGAAGCCGGAACACCGGGGCAAGGTAAGAGAGGCCGATATCGTTCAATGGGCACATGACCATATGGCCGCCTACAAAAGCCCCCGCATTGTCGAGTTTGCGGATGCCCTGCCGAAGTCTGGCACGAGCAAGATCATGTGGCGCCAGTTGCAGGAACGCCAGAACCAATCAGATCAGAAAGGACAACCCAGATGAGTACCCGCCAGAAAGCCCGTGCCGTCATTGCCCGTGCGCACGGCGCACCCGTCACTGTTGAAGACATTTGGGTCGATCCACCTCGGGCCGGTGAGGTCATGGTCAAGGTGTCGGCCTGTGGCGTCTGCCACAGCGACCTGTCTGCTGCGAAGGGCGTGATTCCGCTGCCTCCACCCTTGGTGTTGGGGCACGAAGGTGCCGGTACAGTGGTCGCTGTGGGCGAGGGTGTGAAAGGATTGGTGGTCGGTGACCGCGTGGTTTCGTCCTTTGTCAGCATGTGTGGCCACTGCCGCTATTGCGCCACTGGCCGTCCGCAGCTTTGCGACCAGGCGGGCAAAGCGGCTTTCACCTTGCCTGACGGCAGCACGCGTCTGACAGACATGGCGGGGTTGTCGCTGCACATCTTTTCTGGTTGCGGCGTCATGGCAGACTATGCCACGCTGCACCAAGACAACGTGGTGAAAATTGAGCAGAACGTGCCCATGGAGTGTTGCGCACTGGTCAGCTGTGGCGTGATGACCGGCATGGGCGCCGTGGTCAACACCGCGAAGCTGACTGCCGGTTCGATCGCAGTGGTGTTCGGCGCAGGTGGCGTGGGTCTGAACGCCATCCAGGGCTGCCACATCGCTGGCGCGGCCATGATCGTCGCGGTGGACCGCACCGACAGCAAACTCGAACTGGCCCGTCTGTTCGGCGCTACCCACACCGTCAACGCCAGTGGGGATGACAACCTGGTTAAGACGCTCAAGAAGCTCACCGGCGGCGGTGCTGACTACGCATTCGAATGCGTGGGCCTGGGCGCCGTGGTCGAACAGGCCTACGGCTGCCTGCGCAAGGGCGGCACTGCGGTGGCCGTGGGCGTGGCCGGCATCAAGGACACCACCACGCTCAAGACGCTGACCCTGTCATTCGAAGAAAAGACACTGACTGGCAGCTACTACGGCTCGGCCCGACCGCGCGAAGACTTCCCGCGCCTGTTGTCGCTCTATCAGGGCGGACGCCTCAAGCTCGATGAACTCATCACCCACCGCTACCGCATTGACGAAGCGCCGCAGGCCTTTGCAGATTTGGCCGAGGGCCGCAACGCCCGCGGCATGATCGTTTTTGATTGATCCAATCAACCCGAGGAGGCACCCATGAAAGCCCTGCGCTGCCATGCTTTTGGCCCTATCAGCAACCTGAGCGTTGAAGACATCCCCTCGCCTGTACCGTCTGTCGGCCAGGTGTTGGTGGACGTGCATGCTGCCTCTATTAACTTTCCGGATGCGCTGATGGTGCAAGGCCTCTATCAGGTCAAGCCGTCGCTGCCCTTCACACCTGGTGCCGAACTGGCAGGTGTGGTCAGTGCCGTGGGCGATGGTGTCCAGCATGTGAAGGTTGGCGACTGCGTGGTCTGTTCCACAGGTACAGGTGCCTTTGCCGAACAGGCCCTGGCAGACGCGGCCAAAGTGATTCCTCTGCCCGATGGCATGGATTACGCCGCTGGGGCGTCGATTGTGCTGGCCTACGGGACCTCGCTGCATGCGTTACGAACAATCGCCCACTTGCAGGCGAATGAAACTTTGCTGGTACTGGGCGCGGCCGGCGGTGTCGGTATTGCGGCCATTGAAATCGCCAAAGCCATGGACGCACGCGTCATCGCCGCTGCGTCCAGTGACCAGAAGCGTGCCCTGGCGAAACAGGCAGGAGCTGACGAGACGGTGGACTACACCCAACCCGAATGGCGCCGTGAGGTGGAGCGCCTCACGGGTGGCAAGGGGGTGGATGTGGTGTACGACGCCGTCGGTGGGCCTTATGCTGAACCGGCCTTGCGCACGACTGCTTGGCGCGGGCGCTACCTGGTGGTGGGCTTTGCTGCGGGCGAAATCCCCAAGTTGCCGCTGAACCTGACCCTGCTCAAGGAGCGTGCCATTCTCGGCGTGTTCTGGGGTGCAGCCATGGCCAAGGACCAGCAGCAGCTGAAAACCGATCTGCATCTGCTGGCCGATTGGTTCCATGCGGGCAAAGTCAAACCACCGGTGACCGAGCGCGTCAGCCTGGAGGCGGCGGCCGATGCGATTGAGCGGCTGGCCAGTCGTCGGGCAATGGGCAAGGTCGTTGTGTTGCCGCGAGGGTGAGCACAAATTGTCAATCTCGACCAGTTGCCGCTGTCGCACTAAGTGTCATGGTGCCGTGGCCTGATGACTGACGGGCCGTTGCACCGCGTCGGCCAACCACGTCGCGCAGGTTCAGGTTGTTCACGGTCGGCCGACGTGGGGTACGTCCACGGTCACGCAGGCAATGCGGCCCTGACGCAAGGCTCCCTTCTCGGGGCCGATGCCTGGCGAGGTGCAGACAAACAGGGTGCGACCGCCTGGACCACCGAGCATGCAGGCATAACTGTGTTGCGTGCCGCTGGACACGGTTTGTAGCACACGGCCACCCTCCGCCACGCGCAGCACCTGGCTGCCGCGCGCGTCAGCCACCCAGATGGCGCCCTCGGCGTCCAGGCACAGTCCATCGACGAACACGCCGGGAAGTTTGGCTCAGAGCCGACGCGCGCTCAGGCCACCGGTGGTGGGGTCCACATCGAAGGCGGTGAGTCGGTTGGCGTGGGTCTCGGCCACGATCAGGGTGCATCCGTCGGGCGTGATCGCCATGCCGTTCGGAAAGGTCAGGTTGTCAGCGGCCACGTGAACTCGGTTGTCGACACCCGCCCGCAACAGCCGGGTGGGCCGGGGTGCATCACCGGCGTACAGGTCGAAGCCGAAATTGCCCACGTAGGCGCGGCCTTGCGCGTCCACCACCATGTCGTTGCAATGCCCACCGGTAAGCGATGACAGGTCGGCCACGGTGTCCAGCACATCCCCGCGCAGCGCCAGCAGGCAGCGGTTGTGCATGGACACCACCAGTAGGCTGCCGTCGGGCCGCCAGCCCAGGCCGCTGGGGCTGCCCGGCACGGCGAATTCGGCGCGCAGGTCTCCCTGCTCACCGGCTGAAAACACCTGCGCGTGGAAGAAGTCGGAGAACCAGAGACGACCCGCGTGCCAGCGCGGCGCCTCCGCAAAGCACAGGCCTTCGACGAAGGGCGTCAGCTCGTTCATCGGGGTCGCCGCCATGGCTCAGGCCATCACTGGAAGCTGGCGATCGCCATTTCCTTGATCTTGCCGTTTTCCACCACCGCTACGCGGGTTTTGGCTGTAGAACCGCCCTTGGCGTCCACACCATCCAAGTTGTGTGGATTCTGGCTTAACTTGAGCGCCTTGAACCCTTGGTCCAGGTTGGCGCGGATCGCTGTGGCGTCGCTGGTGGTGCCAGCCAATTTCATGGCCTGCGCTGTGGCCAGCATGGCGGTGTAGTTCAGCGACATTTCAGAGGCCGGGTCACGACCAGGATAGGCCTTGAGCCAACTGCCCACGAAGGCCTTCGCGCCGGGCGTGGCGTCGTCCACCAGTGGCAACACACCGATGGCGCCTTCGAGCATGGCATAACTTCCACCCAGGATGGGTTTCATCTGATCCATCTTGGCTTGGTCGATGATGACGAAACCGCCCTTGAAACCCAGCTCACGCGCCTGCTTGACCACCAGCGCTGTGGGTTCGGACGCGCCGCCAATGAACAGCACATCGGGCTTGGCGGCCAGCACCTTGCTGACGCCGCTGTAGAAATCGGTGGCACGGTTGTAGCTCATGGGGTTGTCAGCCACCACTTCGCCGCCCGCAGCTGTCCAGGCGGGCACGAAGGCCTTGGTCCAGGCCTTGGCGTAATCGTGATCGGCGTTGGCGATAGCCACCTTTTTGCCAAACTTGGCCTGCGCATGTTTGACGAAGGCGGGGATGTAAGAAGTGAACTCGGGCGGAATTCGCAGTGTCAGCGGATTGCCGCGCGCTGTGATCTCGGGCACGCTGGTGTACGACAGCAGCAGGGTTTTGGTGGCAACGTTCTTGGTCTGTATGGCAAAACTGCCGCCCGAGTGGGGGGTCATCACTGCAGGCGTTTTGTGTTCCTGCACCAGCCGCTGGAAGTTGATGCCGGTTTCGGCCGGGTTGTACTTGTCGTCCAACGCCACCACCTCGAACTTGACCTTTTTGCCTGCAACTTCAAAGCCCGAGTCGTTGAGCTCGTCGATGGCGAACTTCATGCCGTCCAGCGTGTTCTTGCCGTACTGCGCTGCGCCACCACTGAGTGGGCCGGAATACCCGATCTTGACGATTTCCTGCGCGTACGCGGATCCAGACGTAAGCAAGGCTGCGGCGGCGGCGCATGCGATCTGGGTGAATTGCCTTCTGATCATGAAATTCTCCTTGGGTTGGGGTGGAAAGGGCAGGTAGGGATACCTGTGACAAAGTGGGTATCAGGCGCCGATATAGGCTTTGCGCACGGCCTCGTTGTTCATGAGGCTGTCTCGATCACCTTCGAGCACGATGCGACCGCGCTCAATGACGTAGGCCCGACTGGCGATCTTGAGCGCTGCGTAGGCGTTCTGCTCGGCCAGCAGCACCGTGGTGCCAGCAGCATTGATGCCCTTGACTACCTCGAACACCTGCTTGACTACCAGTGGTGCCAGGCCCAGCGAGGGCTCGTCCAGCAGCAGCACCTTTGGTCGCCCCATGAGTGCCCGACCAATGGCCACCATCTGCTGCTGGCCGCCGCTGAGCGAGCCCGCTGCGTCGTGGCGCTTCTCGGCCAGGATGGGAAACAGCGTCATCACTTCGTCGAGCCTGCTTTGGTTTTCGGCCTTGTCGCGGTGGTAGACGTAGGCGCCGAGCATCAGGTTCTTCAACACAGACATCTGGGGGAAAAGCTTGCGCCCTTCTGGGCACTGCACCACGCCCTGGCGCACGACCTGGGAGGGTTTCATGCCCTTGAGGGAATCGTCACCCAGCGCAATGTCTCCATCAGAGATCGGCGTGAGGCCGGAGAGCGCGCGAAATATCGAGCTCTTTCCCGCGCCGTTGGCACCCAGCAGTACAACCAGTTCGCCGGTGTTCAAGTGCAGGCTGACGCGTTCCAGCGCCCGGAAGGCTCCGTAATGGAGGGAAACGTCCTTAAATGTCAGCATGGTCACTCCCCAGGTAGGCGTCGATGACTGCCGGGTTTGCCCTGACTTCGGCGGGCGTGCCTTCGGCGATCTTCTCGCCATAGCTGAGCACCAGGATTTTGTCGGCCAGGCTCATGATCATGTCCATCTTGTGTTCGATCAGGCAGACCGTCAGACCGCTCTTGATCATCTTGCGGATCAATTCGGCCAGACCCACGGTCTCTTCCGGATTCACGCCGCCTGCGGGCTCGTCCAGCAGCACCAGTCGCGGCTCAGTGGCCAGGGCCAGCGCGAAGGCCACGCGCTTGCGCTCCTCTTGAGAGATGTCACCAGCCAGTCGGTTTTCCAGGCGTGCCAGGCCCACGAAGTCCAGCGCGTTGCGTGCCTTCTCGCGGCAGATGCGCTCCTCTTCGCGTAGGCGGCCCGAACCGACCAACACGTCCAGCAGCCCTGAGCGCGTACGCAGTCGGTGCCCGACGATCAGGTTGTCGAGCACACTGGCGTTGTCGAACAGCGTGGTGGACTGAAAAGTGCGCGCCACACCCAATCGAGCGACCGCGTCGGTGCGCAGCGACGTGATGTCTTGCCCGTCGTAGGTGATGGTGCCGGTGGTGGGCCGGTGAACGCCGCTGATGAGGTTGAAAAAGGTGGTCTTGCCCGCCCCGTTGGGGCCGATGATGGCGTTGATCTTGCCTTCTTCCACCGTGGTCGAGACGTTGTTGACGGCCGTGTTTCCGCCGAATTTTTTGGTCAGGTGTTCGATCTTTAGCATGGTGTTCACTCCCGCCCGGTGCTGCTTTGTGCTGCGGCCTGGCGCGCACGCCAGCCGAGCCAAGTGCCCACCACTCCGTGTGGCAGATAGATGACTAGGAGGATCAGAATGGGGCCAAAGATGACGAAGCGGTACTCTTGCAGGAACTGCAGATATTGAGTGATCCATGGTACTGACAGGGATCCGAGCAGTGGGCCAATCAGCGTGCCCAGCCCCCCGACAAGCATGTACATGGTCATGTCGAAGGTGTGGGCGACGCTGGCCAAGTCGGGTCCCAGGAAACGGACGAACCCAGCATACAGTGCGCCAGCCCAGCCAGCGTAGAGCACCGAGATCAAGAAGGCCAGCAGCTTGTTGCGCATCAGGTTGATGCCCAGGGCCTCAGCCAGATCGTCACCGTTGCGGATGGCCATGAACGTTCGACCCAACAGCGAGTTGACGATGCGTCGCATGGCCCACACCCCCAGCACAAGAAAGAAGTACATCAGGTAGTACTGCGCGATGGGGGACTCGAACGCGAGGTCGCCAATCGGCTCCGGTGCCGGGATGCCAATGATGCCAACTGGGCCGTGGGTGAGGTCGTCCCACTTTTCGATCACGAGGTAGATGATGTAACCCACGCACAGCGTGAAGATCGAAAAGTAGTGTCCCTTCAGCCTCAGAGACACCCAACCCAGCGGCAGGCCAATGGCCACGGTGATCACGCCCGACAGAAGGAACGACAGCCAGAATGAGTATCCGTGGTCCACAGTCAGGATGCCCACGGCGTACGCTCCGATCGCCATGAATCCGGCGTGTGCCAGGTTGAACTGCCCTGTGTAGCCCACAATGAGGTTCAGCCCCAGCGTGGCGATGGCGAACAGGTAAGCGGTGGACATCACCGTGAGGTGGTAGTCGTTGCCTGTGACGAAGGGGAACAGCAGGCCGGAGAGCAGCAGCAGAGTCCAGCCCAGCGGGCCGTGAAGATGTTTGAGCATGTCAGTGGGCTCCCTTGAAGATGCCCTGCGGACGGAACGAGAGGATCACCACCAGCGCGACGAAGGCAATGATGTCTTTGTAGTGGTCGGACACATAAAACGCCCCGAAGGATTCGGCAAACCCAATGATCAACCCGCCCAGAATGGCGCCGGGCACACTGCCCATTCCACCCAGGATGATGATCACGAATGCCTTGGTGATCACCAAATGCCCCATGGCTGGATAGACCAGGTTGATCGGCGCGTAAAGAGTGGCGGCAAACGCGGCCAATACGCCCGAGACCGCGAAAGTCAGCATGGCCACGCGGTTGGCGTCGATGCCGACCAGGGACGCGCCCTCTCGGTTCTGCGCCATGGCGATGATGGTTGATCCCATCACCGTGCGTGTCAGGAACAGATGCAACGCCAGCATCAGCGTGAAGGCTGCGGCGATGATGAGCAGTCGCTGCGCAGGGGCCGTGACGCCGCCGAGGTCAAAAATGCCAGTGTAGGGCGTGGGCATGCGCAGGAAGTCTGGCCCCCAGACCACTTGCACGCCGGCCTCCAAGAACAGCAGCAGGCCGATCGCCGCAATCATGGGATGCAGGCCCGTCTCGTTGCGCAGGGGATGAAAGACCAGCCGCTCGGCCAGTGCCGCGAGCACCGCCACCACCGCGGCCGCCCCCAGCATGGCCAGCCAATAGTTGACCGCCAGTTGGGTCATCAGGGTGTAGGCGATGAATGCCCCGACCATGTAAAACGCGCCGTGGGCAAAGTTCGGCACGTGCAGGATTCCGTAGACCAGGGTCAAACCCAGCGCCACCAGGCTGTAAATGCCACCGAGTGTCAGCCCGTTGAGCACCTGCTGAAAAAAGATATCCACTTTGTGAGTACTTTCAGGAGTTGAATGGAGGGTTAGGTTCGAATATTGGCACTATATCCTGCACAGTGGAACTGAGCACAAAGGGAAAACCCTGTCACATTGTTTTTTCGACAGAAATGTCCGAAATTTCCAAGGTGCATCAGGTGTTTTGTAGAGTGAGTGGATGGCTCTTGGTTCTGCACAGCAAACCAATTTGGGTGTGTGCATCCCTGATCCGTTGCGCCTCGGTCTGCCGTTTTCTTGACTTCGAACCACGTCGCGTCACCGCTCAGGTATCTGCGTGGTCGTCACCCCTTTTCGCACCTTGGGTTGAGCTGCGGCTATGACCGCCTCGCATCAGCTGGGTGCGACCGCTTGTTGGTCACACAGGGGGAATGAACTTGGCGCTCATGCCCTCGCGGTTAGAGCTCCAGCGCCTCCCAGGTGATCCCTGATGCCGAAATGGAGGAGGTGTGCCATGGCGGCACCATCAGCACGCCCCCGGGGCGCTGAGTTGGAGCGGCTGTTCGTTTGGGTTTGTTGCGTCTCCAAGGCCTGCTTGCCCAAGCCAGAGGTTTGTCCGTCCGTTGAACCCCTGCTGCATCTCAAGACGTCGCCCTCGATGATTGAGATCAACGGGACAAAACGCTCGCCCCAACCAGGGATCATCTGGAGAAACGATGTTCAGCACTTCCCAGTGCCGCTGTGCTCATCAGGTGGGCCATCACCCTCTGCACCTCACCCTCGCATCAGCGCCTCAATCTCGTCGGGCTTGACCGGCACGTCGCGGCTGATGAGTTCGCAGCCTTCTGCGGTGACGATGGCATCGTCCTCGATGCGGATGCCGATGTTCCAGAACGCCTCGGGCACGCCCTCGGCGGGGCGCACGTACAGGCCGGGCTCGATGGTCAGCGCCATGCCGGGTTGCAGGACGCGGCTGGGCCGGTTGGTGATGGTTTCGCCGCTCAGCGGGTCCTTGCGTTCGCTGGTCTGGCCCACCTCGCTGGGCTCCACGTAGCTGCCGCAGTCGTGCACGTCCATGCCCAGCCAGTGGCCGGTGCGGTGCATGTAAAACGCAAAGTAGCTGCGGTTGGCGATCACGTCGTCCACGCCGCCCACCTTGTTGCGGTCCAGCAGGCCCACGTCCAGCAGGCCTTGGGCCAGCACTTTCACGGTGGCATCGTGCGGGTCGTTGAAGCGGGCGCCTGCGCGGGTGGCGGCCACGGCGGCCTCCTGGCTGGCCAGCACCAGCTCGTACAGCGTGCGTTGCGGGCCAGTGAAGCGGCCGTTGGCCGGGAAGGTGCGGGTGATGTCGCTGGCGTAGCCGTCCAGCTCACACCCGGCGTCGATCAGCACCAGCTCGCCGTTGCGCACGGGGGCGGCATCGGCCCGGTAGTGCAGCACACAGGCGTTGGCCCCGGCGGCCACGATGCTGCCGTAAGCCGGGCACTGGCTGCCGTGGCGGCGGAATTCGTGCAGCAACTCGGCGTCCAGGTGGTATTCGCGCACCTCTTGCCCCGCGCGCATCATGCGGGCGCTGGTCTGCATGGCGCGGATGTGGGCCTGCGCGCTGATGGCGGCAGCACGGCGCATCACGTCTTGCTCGTGCGCGTCTTTCACCAGCCGCATCTCGTCCAGCAGGGTGCACAGGTCGCGCTGGGTGTCGGGGCACAGCGCACCAAAGCGCACGCGGGCGCGCACTTTCTGCAGCCAGCCGTCCACCCGGGTCTCCAGCCCGCTGTGGGTGGCAAAGGGAAACCACACGGTGCGGCGGTTTTCCAGCAGGCGGGGCAGTTGGGTGTCCAGCTCGGTCACGGGCAGGGCGGCTTCCACGCCCAGTGCGGCGGGGGCGGCGGCGGGCCCCAGGCGGATGCCGTCCCAAATCTCGCGCTCCAGGTCTTTGGGTTGGCAAAACAGGGTGGTGTGGGCCTGGCCTTGTTCGTCAGCGGCCACCACCAGCCAGGCGTGGGGTTCGGTGAAGCCGCTCAGGTAGTAGAAATAGCTGTCGTGGCGGTACAAAAAGTCGCTGTCGCGGTTGCGGGCGCGCTCGGGCGCGGTGGGCACGATGGCGATGCCCCCCGGCCCCAGCAGCCGCGCCAGTTGGGCACGGCGGCGGGCGCAGAGGTCGGCGGGGTGAATCAGCTCGGCGGCGGGGACGCCGTGGGGGGGAAAGGGCGTGTTCATGCGTCAAATTCTGCGCCATTTGGCGCAGCCATGGCGGTAGTGGGTCTGTGGCGGTCAGCGGTTGAGTTCGGCCAGGCGCTCGGGCGTGCCCACATCGGTCCATGGGCCTGGGTAGAGCTCGGCGCTCACGCGGCCCGCGTCCATGGCGCGGCGCAGCAGCGGCCCCAGCGCGGCTTTCACGCCCGTGGGGTTGCCCGCGGGCAGGTCACACCAGGGCGGGCCGAACAACGCGGGCCGATACAGGCCGATGGTGCTGTAGGTGTGGCGGGGTGTGGTGGTGTCGCTGGGGGGCAGGTTCAGCGCCAGGCCGTTGGCATCCAGGCCAAAGTCGCCGAGCGGGTGGTGCGCCGGGTTGGGCACCAGCCACAGGTGGGCCAGTGCCGCGCTGGCCCGAAACCGGTCCACGCTGGCCTGGCTGAAGGCGAAGCCGGGCACAAACACATCACCCGCCACCACCCAGAACACCTGCTCGTCGGCGGTGTGCCCTGCGCCATGAGGGAGTGTGGCTGGAAACAGCAGCGGCAGGGCCCGGGCAATGCCGCCAGCGGTCTCCAGCGCCCCACCGAAATCGGCCTGCTCACGCGAGAACGCCGCGCTGAAAGGGGGCGTTTGTTTGCCATGAATCAATAGCTGAAAAGTGCCGTCAATGTTGCGCTGAGCGTCAAAAAACCTTGAAATGTGTTCGCCCAGCCAGGCGGTGTTGAACACCAGGTGACGGCAGCCGCCCGCCACCAGCGCCTGCACATGCCAGGCCAGCAGCGGTTGGCCGCGCACGGGCAGCAAGGGTTTGGGGGTGGTGTCGGTCAGCGGGCGCATGCGCTCTCCCCGGCCGGCGGCCAATACGATGGCGGGCGCAGGCCAGCCGCGGGCCGGCGGTGTGGCCGCGGGTACGGCGGCGGTGACGGGCGGGCTGACAGTGGTCATGCGGGGCTCTGTGGCGTGTGGGGGGGGTGAAGGCCGCGCCAGAGTTCGTTCAGCTGGCTGTGGGTGGGGGCCAGCAGGGCCACCAGCGCGGTCAGCAGCTGGCGCGCGCACGCGCTGTGGTCGGCCCCCAGGTTGCAGACGTACACATCCAGCGTGGCGCTGCGGGTTTCCGGCCAGGTGTGGACGCAGAGGTGGCTTTCGGCCAGCAGCACGGTGGCGGTGACGCCACCGGGGCCACGGGTGGTGGCGGGGAAGGTGTGGAACACCTCGCCCACCGGGCACAGGCCCACCGCCTCCACGGCGGCGCGACAGGCCTGGCCCAGGCGCTGGGCGTCGGTCAGCCAGTGCAGGTCGCACTGGCATTCATAGACATCGGCGGTGAGGTGCAGGCCTTGCATGGGGCTACTGTAAGCCAGCCCTGCGGGTCCCCACCCCAGAAAAAAACCGCCCCTGGGGGCGGTGGAAACAGCGGGTGGGCCCACGGTCGCCGGGCGGCGCCGCTGGCCCGCCCAGGCCTCAGAGTGGGGCGCCGTTGAGGCGGGTGGCGCTGGTGAGCGACAGCACCACCGAGCTGCCGTCCGACGCCTTGCTGGTCAACTTCAGCGGTGCGCCGTTGCCTTTGCCATGCCATTCGGTGTTTTCGGCACCGGCCTGGTCGCGCACGGTGAATTTGCAGGCGGTGAAAGTGCCCGCCGGGATGGTCACGGACTCCTGCCCCACGTAGGTCACGGTGGTGCTTTCCGTGCTGCTGGTGGCGGGGGCGCCGCCAAAGTTGGTGGTGGTGGACGAGCTGACCGTGGTGGACGAGGTGCTGCTGGCACCCGCCGCCAGCGTGAAACGCCGGTTCACCTTGGCGGGGTTGTAGGTGACGGTGGTGGTGGAGGTGATGGCGATGCCAGACACGGTGGTGTTGACGGCCGCGGTGCCACCGTACTCATTGATGACGCTGCCGTTTTCCGAGAAGTAAAAGCGCGACTGTGTGGGCACCGTTCCGGCGGACGCCAGTGTGGCGGGTGCGGTGTAGGTGGTGGTCTGGTCCTGGAAGAACTCCAGCAAGCCGCTTTGGCCGTTGTAGGTCTTGCCGCCTGTGACGGTGCCGTTGGTGCGCGTGCTGCCGGTGGCGCTGCCGGTGATGGCGTAGTCCAGCACATAGGTGGTGCCGGGGGTGTACCACGCCATGTTGAAGCACTCCGACGCGGCGCCTGCGCTGGGGGCTGGTGCAGGTGCAGGTGCAGGGGATGGGGATGGGGATGGGGATGGGGTCGGCGCGGGAGCGGGTGTGGGGGCTGGTGCGGGCGTCGGCGCCGGGGCGGGCGATGGTGACGGTGTGGGCGCGGGCGCAGGTGCGGGGGACGGCGTGCTTGGGGTGACCGGGTCGTCACCGCCGCCGCAGGCGGACAAACTCAGGACAAGTGCGGTGGCGCAGAGGCTGGCGAGTGCGGGGTGTTTCATGGCGGGACTCTCCTGTGACAGATGGCAAATGGGGTTGGCCTGACCTTACGAAGTCGGGCTCCCTTTGCCCATCCCGCGAACGCGGGGGGTGGCCTCGAATGGGGACACCAAAGTCGGCCGGAAACCGGGCATCGTTAAAATTGGCGGCTTTACCCCGCGCCAGACGGCGTGCCGGTCAACTCCCCCCTTTTTTCTTCAGCACCCCACGCCCGCCATGTCCCAAGCACCCGCTGCCTCCACCGTTGCCCCCGCTGTGGCAAACCCTTCACCAGACATGGCCAACGCCATCCGCGCCCTGGCCATGGACGCGGTGCAAGCCGCCAACTCGGGCCATCCTGGTGCGCCCATGGGCATGGCCGACATGGCTGTGGCCCTGTGGGGCCGCCACCTGCGCCACAACCCCGCCAACCCCGCCTGGGCCAACCGCGACCGCTTCGTGCTGTCCAACGGCCACGGCTCCATGCTGATTTACGCGCTGTTGCACCTCACAGGCTACAAGCTGCCCATGGAAGAGCTCCAGAACTTCCGCAAGCTGCACAGCAAAACGGCCGGTCACCCCGAAGTGGGCATCACCCCCGGTGTGGAAACCACCACCGGCCCGCTGGGCCAGGGCATCACCAACGCCGTGGGCTTTGCGCTGGCCGAGAAGTTGCTGGCCGCCGAGTTCAACCGCGAGCAGGCCATCGTGGACCACCACACCTATGTGTTCATGGGTGACGGCTGCCTGATGGAAGGCATCAGCCACGAAGCCTGCGCCCTGGCCGGTGCCTGGAAGCTGAACAAGCTGATCGCGCTGTACGACGACAACGGCATTTCCATCGACGGCCAGGTGGCCCCCTGGTTTGTGGACGACACCGCCGCCCGCTTCCGCGCCTACCAGTGGAACGTGATCGGCCCGGTGGACGGCCACGATGCCGATGCGGTGGACGCGGCCATTGCCCAGGCCAAAACCAGCGCGGACAAGCCCACCCTCATCATCTGCAAAACCCACATCGGCAAGGGCAGCCCCAACCGCGCCAACACCGCCAAGGCCCACGGCGAGCCCCTGGGCGCCGAAGAAATCAAGCTCACCCGCGAAGCGCTGAACTGGCCGCACGCACCCTTCACCATCCCCAAGCCCGTGTACGCCGCCTGGGATGCCAAGGCTGCTGGCAAGGCCGCTGAAGCCGCCTGGAAAGACACCTTCGCCGCCTACAAAAAGGCCCACCC
Organism: Polaromonas sp.; assembly: GCA_013823635.1. Classification (GTDB taxonomy): domain Bacteria; phylum Pseudomonadota; class Gammaproteobacteria; order Burkholderiales; family Burkholderiaceae_C; genus UBA2334. Next base: position 18,264 of record PNML01000065.1, read on the forward strand.
CAAGCTGGCCAAGGAGTTTGTGCGCCGCATGAAGGGCGAGCTGCCCGCCAACTTCCAGCAAACCGTGCTGGATGCCGTGGTGGCCGCCCACACCAAGGCCGAAACCGTGGCCAGCCGCAAGGCCAGCCAGCTGGCGCTGGAAGCCTTCACCGCCGCCCTGCCCGAGCTGCTGGGCGGCAGCGCCGACCTGACCGGCTCCAACCTCACCAACACCAAGAGCACGCCCAACCTGCGGGTGGATGCGGCCGGTGCTGTGGTCAAGACCGAAGACGGCGTGGGTGGCCGCCACATCAACTACGGTGTGCGCGAGTTCGGCATGGCCGCCATCATGAATGGCGTGGCGCTGCACGGGGGCTTCATTCCCTACGGCGGCACCTTCCTCACTTTCAGCGACTACAGCCGCAACGCCATCCGCATGGCCGCGCTCATGAAGCAGCGCGTGGTGCATGTGTTCACCCACGACAGCATTGGCCTGGGTGAAGACGGCCCCACGCACCAGAGCATCGAGCACGCGGCCAGCCTGCGCCTCATCCCCAACCTGGACGTGTGGCGCCCCGCCGACACCGCCGAAACCGCTGTGGCCTGGGCCGTGGCGCTGCAAAACGCCGACAAGCCCACGGCCTTGTTGCTGAGCCGCCAGAACCTGCCTTACGCGCCCAAGGGCGACAGCGAGCAAGCCCCAGACGCCTGTGGCCTGGAGAGCATCAGCAAGGGTGCCTACGTGCTGGCCGAGCCATCGGAAGTGGGCCTGAAAAAGAAGGCCAAGGCCGTCATCATCGCCACTGGCTCCGAGGTGCAGCTGGCGCTCAAGGCCCAGGCACTGCTGGCCGAGCACAAGGTGCCCGTGCGTGTGGTCTCCATGCCCAGCACCACCACGTTCGACCGCCAGAGCGTGGACTACAAAAAGGCCGTGTTGCCCAAGGACCTGCCCCGCATTGCGGTGGAAATGGGCAGCACCGACGGCTGGTGGAAATACGGCTGTGCCGCGGTGGTGGGCATAGACACCTACGGCGAATCGGCCCCCGCGCCCGTGCTGTTCGAGCACTTCGGCTTCACCCCCGACAACGTGGCCCAGACGGTGCTGGTGGTGTTGGGTAAAAAATAAGAGCTGCAAGGCCCCGTCAATCAAGCGATGGGGCCTTTTTTCTTTAAAAATTTTGTTTCATCGTTAACCAGAGGAGAACTTCCATGACCATCAAA
>PNML01000066.1 GCA_013823635.1 Polaromonas sp.
TGGTCACCACGCCGTGGTGCAGCCAGTTGGCCATGTGCTGGCTGCTGATGCGCAGGGTGGCGCGGTCTTCCATCAGGCCCACGTCGTTGATGTCGGGCACCTTGGAGCAGCCCACGCCCTGGTCCACCCAGCGCACCACGTAGCCCAGAATGCCCTGGGCGTTGTTGTCCAGCTCGGCCTGCTTCTCGGCGGCGGTCCAGTTGGGGTTGGCGGTCACGGGCACGGTCAGCAGGCCGGTGAGCAGGTTGTCGCGCTCGGCATTGGCGTCGATCTTTTCCATTTCCTTCTGGATGTCGGACACCAGCACCTGGTGGTAGTGCAGGGCGTGCAGCGTGGCGCCGGTGGGGCTGGGCACCCAGGCGGTGTTGGCACCGGCCTTGGGGTGACCGATTTTTTGCTCCAGCATGGCGGCCATGAGGTCGGGTATGGCCCACATGCCTTTGCCGATCTGGGCCTTGCCGCGCAGGCCGCAGCTCAATCCCACCAGCACGTTGTTGCGCTCATAGGCCTGGATCCAGGCGCTGGTTTTCATGTCGCCCTTGCGCACCATGGGACCGGCCAGCATGGCGGTGTGCATTTCGTCGCCGGTGCGGTCCAGGAAGCCGGTGTTGATGAAGGCCACGCGGCTGGCGGCGGCGGCAATGCAGGCCTTGAGGTTGACGCTGGTGCGGCGCTCTTCGTCCATGATGCCCAGCTTGACCGTGCTGTCGGGCAGGCCCAGCACCTGCTCCACGCGGCTGAACAGCTCGCAGGCAAACGCCACTTCGGCGGGGCCGTGCATTTTGGGTTTGACGATGTAGACGCTGCCCGCGCGGCTGTTGCGGATGCCGTTCACCCCATGGCCTTGCAGGTCGTGCAGCGCGATGGTGGTGGTGACCATGGCGTCCAGAATGCCTTCGGGAATCTCTTTGCCCTCGGCACCCCACAGGATGGCGGGGTTGGTCATCAGGTGGCCCACGTTGCGCACGAACATCAGGCTGCGGCCGTGCAGGCGCACTTCGCCGGAGCCGTTGGGTGCGGTGTAGATGCGGTCGGGGTTCAGGCCGCGGGTGAAGGTTTTGCCGCCTTTGGCGACTTCTTCGGTCAGCGTGCCTTTCAGGATGCCCAGCCAGTTGCTGTAGGCCACCACCTTGTCGGCAGCATCGACCACGGCCACCGAGTCTTCCAGGTCCAGGATGGTGGACAGCGCCGCTTCCAGCACCACGTCGGCCACACCGGCCACGTCGGTCTGGCCGATGGGCGTGGCGCGGTTGATGATGATGTCCAGGTGGTTGCCGTTGTGCTTGAGCAGCACCGAGCTGGGGCCAGCGGCCAGGCCCTGGTAGCCCACGAACTGGCTGGGGTCCTTCAGGCCGCTCAGGCGGCCGCCGGTCAGCGCCACGCTCAGCTGGCCGTTGATGACCTGGTACACCGTGGCATCTTTGTGCGAGCCGTTGGCCAGCGGGGCGGCCTGGTCCAGCAGGTTGCGGGCGAATTCAATGACCTTGGCGCCGCGCTTGTCGTTGTAGCCGGGGCCTTTCTCGCAGCCATCGGCCTCGGAAATGGCGTCGGTGCCGTACAGCGCGTCGTACAGGCTGCCCCAGCGGGCGTTGGCCGCGTTCAGCGCGTAACGGGCGTTCAGGATGGGCACCACCAGCTGGGGACCGGCCTGCACGGCCAGCTCGGCATCGACGTTGGTGGTGGTGGCTTGCACATGGGCCGGCTGGGGCACCAGGTAGCCAATGGTTTCCAGGAACTGGCGGTAGGCCACCATGTTGGTGATGGGGCCGGGGTTGGCGCTGTGCCACTTGTCCAGCTCGGCTTGCAGGCGGTCGCGTTCGGCCAGCAGGGCGGCGTTTTTCGGGCCCAGGTCGGCCACGATGGCGTCGAAGCCTTTCCAGAACGCCTCGCTGCTGACACCCGTGCCAGGCAGCACCTGGTTCTGGATGAAGTCGTACAGCTCGGTGGCCACTTGCAGGCCGTGGACTTGTGTGCGTGCGGTCATGGTTTTCGCCTCTGGGTGTGAATGAAGGGTGCTTGCCCGCCGGTGCCAAGACCTCGGGCAAGTTCAGCTCATACTGTATTCGAACCCAAAAGCACCATTAAATTCACCGAATGAAAATGATTGGTGACTTTTTGTTGTCCATTGACGCGGTCCGGGGCCCCAAAGTGCCCCGGCGATGCCGCAACAGGCATCAGAAGCGGTGACGCATGCCCACTTGCAAGCCCTGGGACTGGCGACCCGCGACCGGTGAGTTGAAGCCCAGGGCCGCATCCGCTGCGTTGGAGACGCTGGTCAGGTGGGCGTACAGCGCCGTGCGTTTGGACAGGTTGTGGCTGGCCTGCAGCGTGAAGATTTTGGCGTCGTCACGCGCGGCGGACGCCAAACCCGTCACGTTCTTGGCCTGTGCCGCTCCGACGGAAACGGTGGTGCTGCCAAACGCCATGGCACCGGAGATGCCGTACACCTTCATCTTTTCGGTGCCCTTGTCTTCCTGGTCGTAGTAGCCGGTCAGCTTGAAGCCGCCAAAGTCGTACCCCGCCACCAGCAGCGCGGCGTTCTGCCCCTGGTTGCCTGCGGCGGTGCTGCTGCTGTCGATCACCCGCATCAGCGACAGCCCAAGGGTCAGCGGGCCATGGGCGTGCAACGCGTGCATGCTGTACTGTCGGCCAAAGTGGGGGCTGGGGTCTCCGGCCGGGCGCGCATTGGCAAAGCTGTACTGCGCCTGGAACGTGGTGTTGGCCACCTTGGGGGACAGGTAGGTGACGGCGCTGTTGACCCGGTTGTAGTCGCCGTTGCCAATGATGGGCACCACGCTCAGCACGTCGTACACCTTGGTGCCCACCAGCCCGGCGATGTCATCCATGGGGGAGTACTGGCGCCCCATGCGGATGGCGCCGAAGTCGCCCGCCAGTCCCACGTAGGCCTGGCGGCCGAACAGCAGGCCACCTTGTGCCGAAGCACCGTTGACGATGTTGAACCCGGATTCAATCTGGAACACCGTCTTCAGCCCGCCGCCCATGTCCTCGGCGCCGCGCAGGCCCCAACGCGAGCCTTGTTGTTGGCCGGAAGCCAGTCGGGTGGCGCCGCTGGCACCCTTGACGCGTTCGATGGCAGCGTCGGCAACGCCGTACAGCGTCACGGAGGATTGGGCGTGTGCGGCGCAGGCCGCACAGGCCGCCAGTGTCAGGATGGATAGGTGTTTCAAGTCAGGTCTCCAATGTTGAATGGGCAATAGGAACCGCGGCGCCCGGTGGCCAGGCGTCGTCGGGGGGGGCGGGGCCAGCAGCTGGGGCGGGTACCCGGCTGTCTGGTCCGTGCGGGGTGCGCGCGGGGCGCGGCAGGGGGAGGTCAGCTGCGCCGGTGCCACGCCAGCAGGCGTGGGGTGAGCAGCACCAGGGCCACCACCACCAGCAGTGCCAGTGACATGGGCCGCTCCAGGAACACGCCCCAGTGGCCTTCGCCGATGGACAGGGCGTTGCGCATCTGGGCCTCGGCAATGGGGCCCAGGATCAGGCCCACGATGACGGGGGCGGTGGGGAAGTCGTAGCGGCGCATCACCACACCGGCCAGGGCCAGCCCCAGCATCAGGTAGAGGTCAAACGCGCTCTGGCGCATGCCGTACACCCCCACGGTGGCAAAAATCAGGATGCCAGCGTACAGCGGTGCCTTGGGGATTTTCAGCAGCTTCACCCACAGCCCCACCATGGGCAGGTTGAGCACCAGCAGCATGACGTTGCCGATGTAGAGCGAGGCAATCAGCGCCCACACCAGGGTGGACGAGGTCTGGAACAGCTGCGGTCCGGCCTGAATGCCGTAGTTTTGCAGCGCGCTGAGCAAAATGGCCGCCGTCACCGAGGTGGGAATGCCCAGCGTCAGCAGCGGCACCAGGGTGGCCGTCACCGCCGAGTTGTTGGCGGCTTCGGGGCCCGCCACGCCTTCGATGGCGCCCACGGTGCCAAACTCTTTCTCGTGTTCGGGCGCGGCCAGCTTGCGCTCGGTGGCGTAGCTCAGGAAGGTGGGGATTTCAGAGCCACCCGCCGGGATGCAGCCAAAGGGGAACCCGATGGCCGTGCCCCGCAGCCACGCGGGCCAGGAGCGGCGCCACTCGGTGCGGGTCATGTGTACCTTGTTCAGGGTGTTCATGCGGCTTTCGCTGCGGCCCTCGTACAAGGCGTTGTACATGGCCTCGCTCACCGCGAACAGGCCCACGGCCACCAGCACCACCTCGATGCCGTCCATGAACTCCATCACCCCGCCGGTGTAGCGCACCTGGCCCGAGATCTGGTCCATGCCCACCAGGCCCATGGCCAGGCCCAGAAACAGCGCCGTCATGCCGCGCAGCGTGCTTTCACCCAGCACCGCGCTCACGGTGGTGAAGGCCAGCAACATGAGGCAAAAGTACTCGGGGGGGCCCAGTTTGACGGCGAACTCGGCCAGCACCGGCGCAAACAGCGTGACCAGTATGGTGGCCACGGTGCCCGCCACGAACGAGCCAATCGCCGAGGTGGCCAGTGCCGCACCGGCCCGCCCGTTTTTGGCCATCTTGAAGCCCTCCAGCGCCGTCACCATGGTGCCGGTTTCGCCGGGGGTGTTGAGCAGGATGGAGGTGGTGGAGCCGCCGTACATGGCCCCGTAATAGATGCCCGCAAAAAAGATCATGGAGGCCGTGGGCTCCACCTGACCGGTGATGGGCAGCAGCATGGCCACCGTGACCGCCGGGCCCAGCCCCGGCAGCACGCCAATGGCCGTGCCCAGCGCGCAACCCACAAAGGCCCACATGAGGTTGACGGGGGTGCCGGCGGTGACAAAGCCGCCGAGCAGTTGGGACCAGATGTCCATGGGGATTCCTTGGCAGTCAGCAAAAACGGGTGTGCGCTGGCGGGTGGGCCAGGTGCAGGGGGTGGCTTTGGGTCACAGCCAGCCGGTGGTGGTGATGGCGGGCAGGTTCACGGCCAGCAGCTGGGTGAACAGCCAGAACACGGGGGCCGCAATGGCCAGGCCAATGAGCAGGTCGCTCAGCACCCGCTGCAGGCCGCCGCCGGTCTGGCCCTCGGCCAGGCGGAGGCCGCGCACCGCCAGCGCGAAGCACAGGCTGCAACTCAGGATGAACCCCAGGTGGTTGATGAGGGCCGCATTGGCCACCACGCCGCCCACCACCCAGGCCAGGGCAGGCCAGTCGCCCCGGGCCGCGCCCGAGGGTTCCGCCATGTGCCGGAAGCCGCCGGTGCGGGCCTGCCACAGCAGCAGCAGACCGCACACCACCAGCGCGCCCGACACCAGCCAGGGCAGGAAATTGGGGCCCACGCCGGCATAACCGGCGTCGCCGGGGATGTGGCTGGCCCCCCACATGAGCAGCCCCGCCACCGCCAGCGTGGCCAGCCCGACGGCCGTTTGCCCGGCGGTGTGGTCAACCGGCGCATGGTGAGGGGTGGGCTCGGTGGCGGGGGGCGGGGAGATCAACATGGCAATGGCTTCTTTACAAAGATAGCAAACTGTTTAATAAAAATAAGCGCTGGAGGCGATTTTTGTTCAAAAATGCATCACACCATGCCCGCGCGCACCATGGTGGCGCGCAGCGAGGCAAAGTCGGCATCCACAAAATCGGCAAACGCCTGACCGGTGAGCAGCGCGGGCGTCCAGTTGTTTTTGGCCAGGGCGTCTTGCCAGGCCTGGGTTTTGGTGGCTTTGGCGACCATGTCGGCCAGTGCCGCCTGCTGCGCGGGGGTGATGCCGGCGGCGCCGTACACGCCGCGCCAGTTGCCAATCTCCACGTCAATGCCCTGCTCTTTCAGCGTGGGCACGTTGATGCCGTTGAGCCGCTTGGCAGAGGTCACCGCCACGGGGCGCATTTTTCCGGACTCGATGTAAGGCTGGAACTCGCTGTAGCCGCTGCCGCCGATGCTCACGTTGCCACCCAGGATGGCGGCGGTGGCCTCACCACCCCCACGGAAGGGCACGTAGTTGATTTTGGCGGCGGGCACGCCCACGGCCTGGGCAATCATGGCGGCGGCGATGTGCTCGGTGGAGCCGCGCGAACCGCCGCCCCACTTGACGCTGCCGGGGTCTTTCTTGAGCTGCTCCACCACATCCTTCATGGTTTTGAAGGGTGAGTTCTCGGGCAGCACAAACACGTTGTACTCGCTGGTCAGGCGGGCAATGGGCGTGATCTGCGTGACCGACACCGGGGGCTTGCCGGTGATGATGCCGCCCAGCATGACCGCTCCCATGACCATGAGGGCGTTCGGGTCGCCCTTGCTGGCGTTGAAGAACTGCGCCAGACCAATGGCACCGGCTGCGCCCCCTTTGTTTTCGAAGGTGACGGAGCTGGCCACGCCGGCGTCGCGCAGGGCGTTGCCCAGGGCCCGGCCGGTGGTGTCCCAGCCGCCGCCGGGGTTGGCGGGAATCATCATTTTCAGGTTGGCGCTGGCCCAGGCCGACAGTGGCAAGGCGCCGGTGGCGACCAGGGCGGCCATGGATTTGAGGAAGGTGTCGCGGCGCATGGTGTGTCTCCTGTGGGGGTGGGGCAAGGGTGGGGTTACAGCCTGTCATGGTCGTGCGCCAGACTGTCAGTTGGCTGTCCGTCGCATGGGTGTTTTCCCTGAGTAGGCGCTGCCCATAATGCGGCCCATGAAGCTGCTGCTGGTCGAAGACAACGCCACCTTGCAAACCACGTTGCAGCGGTCCCTGGGCCGCCGTGGCTTTGCCGTGCAGGCCTGTGCCGACGGCGCCACCGCCCTGGCCGAATGGCGGCGCACCCAGCCCGACCTGGTGCTGCTGGACCTGAGCCTGCCGGGGCTCGACGGCCTGAGCGTGCTCACCCAGGCGCGCAGCGCGGGGCTCACCACCCCCGTCATCATCCTGACCGCGCGCGGCACCGTGGGCGACCGCATCCTTGGCCTGAACACCGGGGCCGACGACTACCTGCCCAAACCCTTTGACCTGGACGAGCTGGAGGCCCGCATCCAGGCGCTGCTGCGCCGCCGTGGCCCCGCCCCCGGTCCGGCGCCCCTGGCCAGCAACCCCACCGAACCCCTGAGTGCCGCCTTCTGCGGCATGCAGGTGGACCGCGAGCACGGTGCCGTGTACCACCACGGCCAGCCCATGGAGCTGCCGCCGCGTGAACTGGCCCTGTTGCGGGCCGTGCTGGCCAAGCCGGGCCACGCCATTGCCAAGGAAAAGCTGTTCGAGTGGGTGTTTCCGGGTGAGCTGGACGTGCAGCCCGAGGCCATCGAGGTGGTGGCCTACCGCCTGCGCAAAAAAATTGCGCACACCGGGGCGCAGCTGGTCACGCTGCGTGGCTTGGGGTACCTGCTCAAGGCACAGGCATGAGTGGCCTGCCCGGCGCGCGCACCTGGTCGCTGCGCTGGCAGCTGATGCTGGGCATTTTGCTGCCGGTGGCGCTGTTCATGGGGGTGAGCACCGTGGTGCTGTACCGCCAGGCCCTGGCGGCTGCCGACACCGCCTACGACCGCACCCTGTTGGCCTCGGCCAAGTCCATTGGCGAGCAGCTGCAGCTGCAAATGGGCGGGGCGGGTCTGGCCCAGGGTGACCTGGCGCTGCAGGCCACGCTGGTGTATTCATCGCTGGAGGCCTTTGAGGCCGACAACCGCAGCCGGATTTTTTACCGCGTCAGCGGTTTCCAGGGCGAGATGGTCTCGGGCTTTGCCGACCTGCCACCGCCCAGGCGCCAGATTCCCGCGCAGACGGTGTACGCGGCCCTGGTGAATTTTTACGACGACACCTACCGGGGCGAGCCGGTGCGCATGGCCGTGCTGCTGCAACCCGTGGCCGGCCAGGGTGGCCAGGGCATGGCCACCGTGCAGGTGGCAGAAACCCTGGAGCTGCGCGAAACCCTGGCCCGCCACATCCTCATCGACACCCTGTGGCGGCAGGCCGCGCTGCTGGTGCTGATTGCGGCGGTGGTGGTGTGGGTGGTGCAGCGCGCCACCCGCCCGGTGCGGGAGTTGGGGGCCGCACTGGCCGCGCGCAGCGAGAGCGACCTGTCCCCCCTGGCCACCCCGGGCGCACCGCAGGAGCTGCGCCCCCTGCTGGACGCCACCAACCAGCACATGGCCAGGCTGAGCCACCTGCTGGCGCACCAGAAGCGGTTTGTGCGGGACACCTCGCACCAGCTGCGCACGCCGCTGGCCGTGCTGAAGGTGCAGGTGCAGTCCGCCCGCCGGGGGGATGCACCGGCGGAGCAGGCGCTGGCGGAAATCGAGCACACCATCGACACCGCCACCGAACTGGCCAACCAGATGCTGGCCCTGGCCAAGGCGGAGCAGCTGCAACAGGGCCGTGCGAACCACGGGAGCGATGGCGGCCCCCTGGCGGAGGTGCCGGTGCTGGACTGGGCGCCCGTGGTGCGCCAGGTGGCGCTGGACCTGTCGGCCCTGATGGGCGAGCGCCAGCTGGATTTCGGCCTGTCCATGCCCGATCAGCCGGTGTGGGTGGCGGCGCACGAATGGACGCTGCGTGAGCTCACCCGCAACCTGCTGCACAACGCCATCAAACACAGCCCCACAGGCGCCCAGTTGGACGTGCACCTGCACACCGACGGGGGCTGGGCGGCGCTGGTCATCAGCGACCGGGGGCCGGGCATTTCGGCCGCGTTGCGGCCCCACCTGTTCCAGCCCTTCGCCCGGGAATCGGCCCAGGCGGGCGATGACCCGCCACACCTGGGCCAGGGGGCCGGGCTGGGGTTGGCCATTTGCCATGGGCTGGTGCTGGCCTTGGGTGGCGGCCTGTCGCTGGACAACCGCGAGCAACATGGCCGGGTGCTGGGGTTGGACGCGGTGGTGCGTTTGCCGCTGGTCAGCGCGGCGCTGCCTGCACCACGTCCCGGTGCTGCGGGTAAAGCCGTGCCAGCAGGGCCAGCAGCAGCTCGCTGATCAGGCCGTTCAGCGCCTGCGCCAGCGCCTCGGGCACCTCAGCGTCCGACGGTGGGGGCGCAGGCGCGGCGGCGCTGCCGCGCCGGTGTGGCAGTTGGGCTTGGGCCCATTGCTGCGCCTGGCGCCACAGCCCGTCAATGGCCTGGGCCCGTTCGGCCACGAGCAGCCCACACAGCTGCTGCCATTCGGCGGGCAGGTCTTCGTGCACAAAGTCGCCCCGCCCCCGGCCAAAGTGGGCCACGGCCAGGTACTTCAGCAGGGCCTCCTGCAGCAGCGCGGTGAGCGCGGCAGGCGCCAGTGACAGGGTGGGCACCTCCAGCTGACGCACCTTGTTGGCCCCCAGCGCCGCGCCCGCAAAGGCCAGGCCACCCACCACCGCCCCCGCCAGCGCACCCAGGCCCAGCGTCAGGCCACCGGCCATGGCGTCCGCTCCCAGGCCGGTGGCGGCACCCGAGGTGATGGCACCCACCAGCCCCAGGCGTTTGGCGTCCAGTGGGGTTTGGATGGTCAACGCGGGCGCGTCCAGGCGCCGCCACAGGGGGTGGTCGGCCTGCCCCGACAGGTGGTGCAGGGTCAGCAGGTCGCGGGTCAGTTGTTGGCGGCAGCCCAGGACACGTTGGGCCAGGTGTTGCTGCGCCGCCCGGTGGGGGCCAGGCGCGCCGGTTTGGATGTCGGTGGCGGCGGCCAGCAACGCACGGCCCAGCGCCTGCGCCGCGTGGGTCAGCCGCTGCAGGTTGTGCTGCTGCCACTGGGTCACCAAGCGGGCATAGCCGCCCTGCGCAGCGGGCTGGACCCACGCGGCCAGGGTGGTCAGCAGCACACTTTCATGCACCCAGCAGCGGGCGAACGCGTCCAGCGGCAGCACGGCCTTGATGGAGCGGTGCCCTTGCAGGTGTTGGGCCCACCGCGCCTGTTCGTCACTGTCGGACTGGCCGGGTAGGCGGTGGTCGGGCGCGCGCCCCAGCTGGTTGAGCACCACCACCACCGGCTTGTCCAGCCAGGCCAGGATGTTGAGCTCGGGCGCGAGGTAGCCGCAGTCTTCGGGCGCTTCGGTCGCGTTGACGAGGTAGAGCACGATGTCGGCCTCGTCGCGCGCGGCCAGCATGGCCCGCTGGCTCAGGAAGAAGGCGGGGTCGGTCCAGCGGTCCCACACCTGGGTCAGGAACCAGCCCAGCGGCTGTCCCGCCTGGCTGAGGCGGCGGTGCAGGCGCACCGAGTCACCAAAGCCGGGGGTGTCCCACAGCCGCAGCTCATCGCCTTCGGGGGTGGCCAGCAGGCGGTGCGCCTGGGCGCTTTGGGTGATGTGGGGGCCGTCCTGCACCTCACCCACATCCTGGCCCAGCAGGGTGCGCGCCAGGGTGGTTTTGCCCACGTTGGTGTGGGAGATCAGGCACAGGCTCACCGTGGCCGGTAGGGTGGCGGTGGCGTCGGGGCTGGCCATGTCAGGCGTCCAGGTCAATCAGGTGCATGTCCACCCCATGCTGGGCGGCAAAGGCGCGCCACAGGGCCTCTCGTTCGGCCAGGCGCGGGCTGGCGCCCAGCTTGCGGGCCAGGGCCGAGCGGTCCACCCACAGCGCCAGCGTGCCGCGGTGGTGGTGCGCCAGGTGTTGAACGAACTGGCCGTGGGCCTCGGCCTCGGGGGTGGCCGCCAGGCTGAACAAGGCCACCGGGTGGGGCTGGTCGGCGGTGGGGTGCCCCGGGGCAGGGGTGGCGTGGCTGGCCGGCGGCAGCTGGCCGTATGGGGTGTGGGGCATCAGCGCCACGGTGGCCGCTGCACCGTGCAGCGCCTGGGCTGCGGCAGCCAAGCGGCTCTGCTGCGCCGCATCCAGGGTATAGCTGTAGGGCCAGACCTGCAAGGGCGTGGGGTGGCCGCCGAAGGTGGCCAGCAGGGCCACGTAATAGGGCTCGGTCAGGTCCAGGCGCAGGTGCTGGCTCAGGCGCCGGGCGCGCCAGGCCGCCAGTCGGGCCAGCAACCAGCGGGGCAGCACCACGGTGAGCAGCAGCAACTTGGCCACCAGCCAGAACCAGGCGGTGCCCACCTCCGGCGCAGACGCCGTGGCCCAGCCCTGCAGGCTGTTGATGGTGTTCGCGCTGAAGGGTGCGCTGTTCACCAGCGAGGCCAGGCCGTTGACCAGCTGGTGCATGAGCGGCGCGTCAACCCAGGCCGACTCCCAGCCCACGCGGTACTGGCCGTACAGGCCCTTCCACGCCAGCGAGGCGATCAGGCCCAGCGCCAGCCAGGCAGCGCCGTCGTGCAGGCGGCTGAGCCAGCGGGCACTCAGGCAGGGCCCCGCCACCCGCCGCCAGTCGCGTTGAAGACCCTGCGACACACCCCACAGGGCCTTGCCCCATGCGTCTGGCCAGGGCAGGTGGGGCCATCGGCGGGGGGCATGGGGCTCGGGGCGCAGTGCGGGCGGACGGCCCCAGTGGCGCAAGCTCAGCAAGCGGCGAAGCAGCAACCACAGCATGAGGCCCCAGTTCCAGGCCAGCACCGCCACCAGTGCGGGTGACAGCAGGTGGATGTGACCGGGCGAAAACACGTTTTCACCCAACCAGCCCGCCACCAACGCCAGCAAGGGCCAGGCCGTGCCCAGCCAACCCCAGGAGGCCGCGCTGCCCCGCAGCCAGTGCACGCCGGGGTGTTGTTGACTGACCTGGTCCAGCAGCCACTGGGCACGCAGGTGCAGGAAGCGCTCAGCCCACTCGCGTGAGCGGGCATCCGATGCCGGGCGGGGGGCGGCGGCCAGCGCCGCTTCGCTGGCCGCGCGCTGGAGCGCACCGCTCGCCCAGGTGGCGCGCTGGGGAGCAGACTCGATGGCCTTGGCCAGCAGCACCGTTCGCGCCTGCTGCTCGTTCATGGGCAGGGCCTCCGCCAGGGGGTGTCCCACTGGCTGGGCGCTGTGAGCGGTGGGTGAGAAACGGATGGGGCGAATGCCATGGCCGTCAGCATAATCGCTGGCCATGGACAAACTCAAAGCCATCGAAACCTTTGCCGCCGTGGCCCAGCGCGGCAGCCTGACCGCTGCGGCCAAGGCCGAGGGCGTGGCGCCCGCCATCATTGGCCGACGGCTCGATGGGTTGGAGGAGCACCTGGGGGTCAAGCTCATGGTGCGCACCACGCGGCGCATCACCCTGACCCACGAGGGCTCGGCGTTTCTGGAAGATTGCCAGCGCGTGCTGGTGGACCTGGCCAACGCCGAGGCCAGCGTGAGTGCCGGCGGGGTAAAGGCCAGCGGCCATGTGCGCATCACCGCGCCAGCGGGCTTTGGGCGGCGCCATGTGGCCCCGCTGGTGCCGCATTTTCGGGAGTTGCACCCCGAGGTCACCATTTCGCTCAACCTGTCCGACCGGGTGGTGGACATGGCGGGTGAGGGCTACGACTGCGCCGTGCGAGTGGGTGACTTGCCCGACTCGTCCCTGGTCAGCGTGCGCTTGGCCGACAACCGCCGCCTGTGTGTGGCCACGCCACGCTACCTGCAGTTGCACGGCGTGCCCCAGCACCCGTCCGAGCTGGTGAAGTTTGATTGCCTCACGCTGTCGAGTGACGCGTCCCAGACGCGGGGGTGGGCGTTTCAGTTGCCCCAGGCCGACGGCAGCCACGAACTGATGCACCTGCGCCCGGGCGGTCCCCTGGACTGCTCGGATGGGCAGGTGCTGCGCGAGTGGTGCCTGGCGGGCTACGGCATCGCGTGGCGCAGCACCTGGGAGGTGGAGGCCGACATCGCCGCCGGGCGCCTGGTGCCCGTGCTGGAGGACTACGCCGCGCCACCCAACGGCATTTACGCCGTGTTTCCGCAGCGCAAGCACCTGGCGCTGCGGGTGCGCCTGTGGATCGATTTTCTGAAGCAGCGCTACGGACAGGTCCATTTTTGGAAAGAGGGGTGACCGTCAACCCCCTGTCTGCGGGGGGGGGGACTGCAGGTCAATGTGGCCGACCAGCAGTCACCCAGCCATCATGGGCGTGTGGAAAGGGGCAGGGCCAATGGTGTCCTTGTCCGCTATTTCCATGTCCCCCTGATGCCAAGAGCGAGCAATGCCAACCCAACCCCTCACGCGATTGACCGGCATGGTCGTGGGCGCCTGACTCTGAGCGGCCAACGCGCAATCCGCCCCTTGCAGCAAAGGAGGTTTTGAATTGCCCGGTGGGCCGGCCACCACGCGCAACGTCATTGCCAGCGGCGAAAATCCTGGGGGGCAACGGCACGCTGGGCACGCAGGTGTACCAGGCGGGCCACACCGACAACACCGGATCGCAGGACGGCTGGTTCTACGTCAGTTTTGGCCACAACGGCACCACCGGTGGCACGCTGTCGCAGACTTTGACACCGAAGTGGGCGCCACTTATGACGTCAACTACCACCTTGCCCCTCAGCGGGGCCTGGACACCGACCAGAAGGCGGCCACATTCGTGTACGTCTAGGCCGAGACCACTTCTGCGGGGTACCTGGAGGGTGAAATCAACGACGTCAATGCGGCTGCGTTTCAATGGACGCCGGGAAAACCCGCGCGCTTCGTGGCGCGTTTCACCCAAAGCGCGCTGATGTTTCTGGATTTGATGCCCAGTGGCGGCAGCTCCAACTGGGGTCTGGACAACGTGACGGTGGTCAAAGTGGCCAGCGGCTCCCCGACCACGCCCACCACCCCGGTGGTCACGGCACCCAGCTTCATCGCTACGGTCAGTGGGCAGGGCCTTCTTCAGACCGTGGTGGGCCACATCAAAGTGGGCAGTGCGGACGTGGGAGAGACGATGTAGGTGTATGTGCTGGTGATGCTTCGCAATGGCCTGATGCCGGCCAAGAGTGGAACGGGCAACCAATGGGTGCTGATCAGCCGGAACTTCCTGGACATTCCGGCCGTGCAGAGCTTCACCGGCATGACCGACACACTGCAGGTGACCATTTATTTCGGACACCAACCTGAAGGGCCTGGGGGCTGTGGTGTACATCGGCTACGGCAGGAGTTTGGCCGACATGATCACCACGCAGAAATTCGTCGGTGGAATGAGTCCTGCTCAAGGCGGCTGGGGCCCCTCCGGCTTCACCGCCCCAGCAGCGACCGCGCCACCAGTTCCTTCATGATCTCGGACGTGCCGCCGTAAATTCGCAGCACGCGGGCGTCGGTCCAGAAGCGGGAGATGGGGTACTCGGCCATGTAGCCGTAGCCGCCAAACAGCTGCAGGCACTGGTCGGCCACGCGGCTGAACAGTTCGCTGGTGTGCAGCTTCAGGGCCGAGACGGCCTCGGGTGTCAGCTCAGCCCGGCGGAACGCGTCCACGCAGGCGTTCAGAAAGGCCTCGGCGGCGGCCAGGTCTGTGGCCACCTGGGCCAGGGTGAAGCGGCTGTTCTGGAACTGGCCGATGGCCTGGCCAAAGGCCTGGCGCTCCTGCACATAGGCCAGTGTCACGTCCAGCGCCCCTTTGGCCGCATGCAGGCCCTGCACGCCGATGGTCAGACGCTCGCGCGGCAGGCCGCGCATCATCTGCACAAAACCCTGGCCTTCCACGCCGCCCAGCAAGGCGTCGGCGGGCACGCGCATGTCGTTGAAAAACAGCTCGGACGTGTCACCGGCGTGCTGGCCCACCTTGTCCAGGTTGCGCCCGCGCGAGAAGCCCGGGGTGCGGGTGTCCACCAGGAACAGGCTCACGCCCTTGGGGCCGGCAGTGGGGTCGGTTTTGGCCGCCAGCACCAGCAGGTCGGCGTTCTGGCCGTTGGAGATGAAAATTTTGGAGCCGTTGATGACGTAAGCATCGCCGTCCCGGCGGGCGGTGGTGCGGATGGCCTTGAGGTCGCTGCCCGCGCCGGGCTCGGTCATGCCAATGGCGCCGATGGCCTCGCCGCTGGCCAGGCGCGGCAGCCACTGCTGGCGCTGGGCATCGGTGCCGTCGTGCACCAGGTAGGGGGGCACGATGTCGCTGTGCACCTGCAGCCCGCCCACAAAACCGCTGTAGCCCCGGCGGGACAGCACTTCAAGCACCGCGAACGAGAACTCGACATTGGCCCCCGTGCCTCCGAAGGCCTCGGGCAGGTCGGCGCACAGAAAACCTTGTGCCCCCATGCGGGTGAACAGCTCTCGGGGCACGCAGCCGGCCTTTTCCCAGTCGCGGTAGTGGGGCTCGATTTCGGCATCGCAAAAGCGCTGGAGCGAATCTTTGAACAAGGCCAGATCGGCCCGCTCGTCGGCGCTGAGAAAGTGGTTGGTCAACATGGCGGACGGTGTTTGCTCACAGGGTGATAGCTGCTTATGCTTTATATGAAAGCGCTGGAGGCCAAAAAGATTCGAAAATTTAGGCCTCCAGGCCAAGGGGTCAGACGCGCTCGAAAATGGCGGCGATGCCCTGGCCTCCGCCGATGCACATGGTGGTCAGCGCGTAGCGGCCCCCGGTGCGGTGCAGCTCGGCAATGGCCTTGGTGGTGATGATGGCCCCCGTGGCCCCCACCGGGTGGCCCAGCGAAATGCCCGAGCCGTTGGGGTTGACCTTGGCCGGGTCCATGCCCAGCTCCTGGATGACGGCGCAGGCCTGCGCGGCAAAGGCCTCGTTGGCCTCGATCACGTCGATGTCGGCCAGCGCGATGCCGGTGCGCGCCAGCACCTTTTGCACAGCGGGCACGGGACCAATGCCCATGTACGCGGGCTCCACCCCTGCGTGGGCGTAGCCCACCAGCCGGGCCAGCGGCTTGACGCCCAGGGCCTGCAGCCGGTCGCCCGCCACCAGCACCACGGCGGCGGCGCCGTCGTTAATGCCCGAGGCGTTGCCCGCTGTCACCGTGCCACCTTCTTTTTTGAACGCGGGCTTCATGCCCGCCAGCGCGTCCAGCGTGGTGCCAGCGCGCACGTGCTCGTCGGTGTCGAACAGCACGGTGCCTTTGCGGGTCTGCAGTGCCACCGGCACGATCTGTGCCTTGAAGTGCCCGGCGGCCATGGCGGCGGCGGCGCGGCGCTGGCTTTCGGCGGCCAGCTGGTCTTGCATGTCACGGCTGATGCGGTAGCGCTCGGCCACGTTCTCGGCGGTGATGCCCATGTGCATTTTTTGCCAGGGGTCGTGCAGGATGCCCAGCATGTAGTCGATGCTGGTGGCATTGCCCATGCGCATGCCGTAGCGGGCGGCGGTGTCGAAGTAAGGACCCCGGCTCATGGCCTCCGAGCCCCCGCCCACGGCCACGTCGCAGTCACCGTAGCCGATGGCCTGGGCCGCCGAGATGATGGCCTGCAGCCCCGAGCCGCACAGGCGATTGACGTTGAAAGCCGGCGTTTCAATGGGGCAGCCCGCGTCAATGGCGGCCACGCGCGCCAGGTAGGCGTCTTTGGTGTCGGTGGGGATGACGTTGCCCATCACCACGTGGCCCACGGCGTCGGGCGCCAGGCCGCTGCGCTCGATGGCCGCTTTCACGGCGGTGGTGGCCAGCACGGTGTTGGGGGTGTCTTTCAGGCTGCCGCCAAAGGTGCCGATGGCGGTGCGGGCGGTGCTGACGATGTAGACGTCGCGGTGGGTCATGCAAGTTTCTCCTGGCAAATGGATGGGGGGCAGGACAGGCGGTGCCATGGTTGCTCGGCAGGCGGGTTGTCCGGTGGCGGTTCAGCGCCCTTGGAAGGTGGGCGGTTGTTTGTCGAAAAAGGCCTGTATGCCCGCCGGCACGTCTGCCGTGCGGGCGCACCGGTCGAAGGCCGCCGCTTCGGCGGCCAGCTGCGTGCGGATGTCGTGGTCGAAGCTGCTGCGCATCAGGCGGCGCATGTGGCCCAGGGCCACGGTGGGGCCGTTGGCCAGGCGTTGGGTCAGCTGGGCCACGGCCGCATCCAGTTCAGCGGCGGGCAGCACGCGGTTGACCAGGCCCAGGCGCTCGGCCTCGGCGGCGTCGAGCGTGTCGCCCAGCAGGGCGATTTCCAGGGCCTTGCGCAGGCCCACCAGGCGGGGCAGCGCCCACGAGGCGCCCACGTCGCAGCTGGTGCCCAGGTTGATGTAGGCCAGGTTGAAGCGGGTGCCCTCGGCGGCCAGCACAAAGTCGGCCTGCAGCATCAGGCTCAGGCCGGCACCGGCAGCCACGCCGTGTACCTGGGCGATGACGGGAGCGTCCAGGCTGTGCAGCAAGGCCACGGCTTCGTTGAGCGGGCCGATCAGGTCGATGGCGCCCTGCACCGGGTCGGCAGCCAGCGTGGCCAGGTCGCCCCCGGCCATGAAGCCTTTGCCCGCGCCGCGCAGCACCACGGCGCGCACCCCGGGGTGGGCCGCGATATCTTGCACCGCAGCCAGCAGCGCCTGGGCCATGGGCACGTCCACGGCGTTGAGGGCCGCCGGGCGGTTGAAGCACAGCGTGGCGATGGCGCCTTCGCGCTCGACCCGCAGCACAGGGGATGGTGTATCGGTCATGGTGCTTTCAAAATTGAGAGCTGCTCACGCTTTCTGATAAAGCGCAAACTGCCAAAAAAGCTTGAAAAAGTGGGGCCGCTCAGCGGTACATGGCCTCGATTTCGTTGGCGTAGGTTTTGTAGATGCTGGAGCGGCGCACCTTCATGGTGGCGGTCACTTCGCCGTCGTCGTGGTCCAGCTCTTTGGTCAGCAAGTGGAACTTGCGGATGTGCGATACCTGAGCCAGGCGCTGGTTGCCCGCGTTGATCTCGGACTCGATGAGGGCGCGCACCTGCGGGGCTTCCACCAGCGAGCGGAAATGGGTGAACGACAGGCGCTGTGCCTCGGCCCATTTGCCCACGGTGTCAAAGTCGATCATCACCAGGGCGCTGACGAACTTGCGCCCCTCGGCCACGATGACGCACTCCTTGATGTAGGGGCTGCTCTTCATGGTGTTTTCGATTTCGGAGGGGGTGAGGTTCTTGCCCCCGGCGGTGATCATGATGTCTTTGAGCCGGTCCACGATCTTGATCTGGCCCTGCTCCTGGCGCACCACGTCACCGGTGTGCAGCCAGCCGTCCTGGATGCTGGTGGCAGTGGCTTCGGGGTTTTTGTAGTACCCGGCAAACACCATGTCGCCCTTGATCTGGAATTCGCCCGTGTCGGGCGCGATGCGCCACTCCACGCCTTGGGTGGGCGTGCCCACCGTGCCGATTACCACGTTGTCCAGCCGGTGGCCGGTGACCATGCCGGTGGATTCGGTCAGGCCGTACACCTCGATGAGCGGCACGCCCAGCACGCGAAAAAAGCGCACCACGTCTGGCGGAATGGGGGCGGCACCGGTCAGAGCCACCTGGGCCTTGCGCAGGCCGATGAAGTTTTGCAGCGAGCGAAACACCAGCCAGTAGCTGGCGAAAAAGGTGGCCTTGTCGGCCAGCGTCCACTGGTGGCGGGGTTTGTCGGCCAGCAGCTGGCAGGCGGCCAGGGCGCGGCGGTACGACGCCTGGCGCAGGCGGCCGGTTTCCTGCACCTTGATGCTGATGGCGGCGTGCAGCTTTTCCCAGATGCGGGGCACGCCCAGAAACATGGACGGGGCCACCTCGCGCAGGTCTTCCTGCACGGTGCGGATGGACTCGCCGAAGTTGACCGTCGAGCCCAGGTACACGGGCACGAAGCTGGTCAGCATTTGCTCGGCCACGTGGCACAGCGGCAGGTAGGACAGGTGCGAGGTGTGGGCCGAGAGCTGCAGCCGGTCCACGATGCCGGGGACGATGCCCCGGATGTTTCGGTACGAAATCATGGCGCCCTTGGGCTTGCCGGTGGAGCCTGAGGTGTAGATCATCAGTCCCGTGTCGTCCAGCGTCTGGCGTGCCAGGGCCTCGTCGATCAGCCCCGGGTTGCCCGCCAGCTCGCCCATCTGCTCCACCTCTTTGAAGGTGGTGATGAGCTGGCGCACCTCGGGCGCGAAGCTGCGCAGGCCCTTGGTCTCCATGACCACGATTTTTTTCAGCCGGGGCAGTTCGGGCAGGGCGGTCAGCACCTTGTCGGTTTGTTCCTGGTCTTCGCAGACCATGATTTCGATGTCGGCATGCGCCACCACGTAGGCCACTTCATTGCTGGGGCTGGTGGGGTACACCCCCACGGTGATGGCGCCCACCAGACCGGCGCCCATCTGGGTCAGCACCCATTCGATGCGGTTCTCGGCAATCACGCCCACATGGCCGCCCGCAGGCAGGCCCATGGCCCGCAGGCCCAGGCCGAAATGGCTGGCTCGGCGGTAGTAGGCTGCCCAGTCAAAGGGCTTCCAGATGCCGAAGTCTTTTTGCCGGATGGCGACGCGGTGGGCGTCGGTGCGGGCGCGCTCGCGAAAGCACTGCGGCAGCGTCAGAAGGGGCAGGGGGGCGTGGGCGGTGTGGGCTTGCATGGGGGCTGTCATCGGTCAGAACATGGGAGCACGTGCCGTGCAGGGGTCACGACAGCCAGCGCTTGCGGCGCTTGTAGTGCTTGATGTCTTTGAAACTCTTGGCTTCGCCGCCACCGCCCATGCCGAGGTAGAACTCGCGCACGTCGGGGTCGTTGGCCAGGCGCTCGGCGGAGCCGTCGATGACGATCTTGCCGTTTTCCATGATGTAGCC
>PNML01000067.1 GCA_013823635.1 Polaromonas sp.
TTGGCGACATGGTGGCCCAGCCCGTGGGCACCATGAGCGGTGGCGAAAAAGCCCGCCTGGTGCTGTGCATGATCGTCTGGCAGCGCCCCAACCTGCTGCTGCTGGACGAACCCACCAACCACCTGGACCTGACCACCCGCGAGGCACTGGCCATGGCGCTGAACGAGTTCGAAGGCACGGTCATGCTGGTCAGCCACGACCGCGCCCTGCTGCGCGCCGTGTGCGACGAGTTCTGGCTGGTGGCCAGGGGCGGCTTGGAGCCGTTTGAAGGCGACCTGGACGACTACCAGCGCTTTTTGCTGGACGAGGCCAAGCGCCTGCGCGAGGCGCTCAAAACCGAGTCGCTCAGTGCAGCCGAAAAAACAGGAGCAAATACATCAATCAGTGAAAGCGCTGGCGGGCAAAAAGGCTCAAATTCCCCTGCAAGCCCCGACGCCAACCGACGCAACCCGGCCGAGCAGCGCAAGCTGGACGCCGAGCGCCGCCAGCGCCTGGCCGCCGCCACCCGCCCCTGGCGCAAAGAGCTGGAAGCCATTGACGCCCGCATGCCCGCCATCACCACCCAGCAAGCCACGCTGGAAGACGCCCTCACCCGCCCCATGAGCCCGGCGGACATGGCCACCGCAGGCAAGACCCTCAAGGCCCTGGCCGACGAGCTGGAAGCACTGGAACTGCGCTGGCTGGAGCTGCAAGAACTCATCGAGCAGGCGGAGCAAACGCAAGCCACCGCCGCCCAGTGAGCCTGGCGCTTCGGCTCAATAAGCGTTGCGGTTCACAAAGCCCTTGAAAATCGTCATCACGATGATTTTCAGGTCCAGCCAGAGCGACCAGTTTTCGATGTAGTACAGGTCGGCCTGCACGCGTGCTTCCATTTTTTCGATGGTGTCGGTCTCGCCGCGCAGGCCATTCACCTGCGCCCAGCCCGTGATGCCGGGCTTGACCTTGTGCCTCAACATGTAGCGCGGAATGAGTTCGCGGTACTCCAGGTTGTGGGCCACGGCGTGCGGGCGCGGGCCCACAATGCTCATGCGGCCCTGCAGCACGTTGATGAACTGCGGCAGCTCGTCCAGGCTGGTGGCGCGCAGAAACCGGCCCAGCGGCGTCACGCGGGGGTCGTCCTTGGTGGCCTGGGGAACCGAGTCGGGCGGGGCGTTGTCCACGTACATGCTGCGAAACTTGTACACATTGATGGTTTCGCCGTTCCAGCCGTTGCGCTTTTGCCTGAAGATGACCGGCCCCGGCGAGGTGACCTTCACCGCCACGGCAATGCCCAGCATCACCGGGGTGATGAGCAACAGAATGAGCAGCCCCAGCAGCTTGTCTTCCAGCCACTTGACCACCAGGTTGAAGCCCGCCATGGGCGAGCTGGAAATGTCCAGCATGGGCAGGCCCAGCACCTGCGTCATGCCGTGGTTCATGAGGTTGAACATGCCCATGTCGGGCAGCAGGCGGATGTTGGCCGTGCTGTGCCGCAGCGCGTGCATGATTTGCTGGATGACCTTCATGTCGCCGGGGGGCTGGCAAATCCAGACCTCGTCGGGCTCCAGGCTGGAAATGGCAAAGTCCAGCGCCTTTTCGTTCAGCCCGTCGGACACGCCCACCACCTTGTAGCCGGTCCAAGCCGATGCCTTGACCCGCTTGCGAACCGAGGCCACGGTATCACCCGAGCCCACCAGCAGCACCCGCAGGTGGTTGACGCCCATGCTGCGCAGCCCAGACATCAGCAGGTAGGCCATGGCGCGAGCCAGCCAGGAAAACAGCAACGACGCCACCGCCCACGAGGTCAGCCACAGGCGGGAATAGTCGGTGCCGGTCTGGGTGAGGACCAGCCAGGTCATGACCACGCCCCAGGTCACCAGCCAGCCCAGACCCACGCGCCCCAGCATGGCCAGCAACTGCCCCCCCCGCCAGGAGCGGTAAATCATGGACGACACCAGCAGCATCACGGTGGCCGCGCCAAAAATGAGCTGCGCAAAAGGCCGGTCGATGGGCTGCACATCCATGTCGAAGCGCAGCCAGTAAGTCAGCACCCCTGCCAGGGCAAAGGCGGCCCAATCCATGGCGTAAATGCCAAAACGCATCATGCGCTCAGCCCTCTGCCGCCCGCAGGCAGCGGGCAATGCCGCATGGCGCGCCGTTGCGCTGGCTGGTCAGCGTTGGTTGTCGTTGTTGTCATCGCGCGGGGCAGAACCATTTGGCTGGAAAAATGGGCATTCTATGCGGTGGTTTTCTGCCCCCACCGTGGGGCCGCTCAGCCCAGCGGTGCGGGCGCGCCAAACAGGAAACCCTGCGCGGCATCGTGGGTGCCACGCAACTTGTCGGCATCAGAAAGTTGTCATGTGAACGTGGGAACTGCAGTCCCGCGGCTTCATGCGCGCATCAGATGGAGACAGGCTGGCGGTTTCGTTGCGCAGAGCAGCCCGTCACCACAGGGTGCCTCGGACAAAAAAATACCCGTTACCTGCTCAGGTAACGGGTATTGGATATTTTTGGTGGGACGTGCGGGGGTCGAACCCACGACAAACGGATTAAAAGTCCGCTGCTCTACCAACTGAGCTAACGTCCCACTTTTGCAACTTGCCAACTGTGATGTTCGCTTGCTGCTAAGCCTCAAATTATAGCGTCATTTTTGGCGGTTTTGAAGCTGCGGCAGAAATTGTTGAAGTTTTTGCCAGAGCGCCGAGCAAATGGCCTGCAGCGACGAGGCCGAAGGTGGCGGTGACGGTGACGACGGAGCCGTAGCCATGGCAGTTGAGGCTGCTGTCGGTGGCGGCGGTGGCTGTGGCATGGGTACCGGGCAGCTGGCAGGCGGCGTCGGGGGGGGCGACGTTTTCACGGCTGAACACGCAGGACACGCCCATGCGCTGGATGCGGGAGGCGCCGTGGTGTTTGCGCAGGCGGTAGCGGAGCTGGGCCAGGAGGGGGTCGTGGGTGACGTCGGCAAGGTCGGCCACCTCGGCGGCCTGGGCGCGCTGCTTGCCCCCCGCTGCCCCCACGGTGATGTGCAGGCAGCTGTGGGCCTGGGCCCAGGCGGCCAGCGCGGTTTTGGCGCGGACCTGGTCGCAGGCGTCAAGCAGGGCAAGCTGGCCGCTGCCGGGCGGGGGCACGGTGGCGGGCAGCAGGCTGGCGAGGTTGTCGGGGGTGAGGAAGTCGTCCACCAGGTGGACGTGGCAGGCGGGGTTGATGTCGGCGATGCGCTGGCGCATGGCCTGGACCTTGGACTGGCCGAGGGTGGTGCCAAGGGCGTGGATTTGGCGGTTGATGTTGGACTCGGAGACGTGGTCGAGGTCGATGAGGGTGAGCTGGCCGACGCCGGAGCGGGCCAGGGCCTCGGCCGCCCAGGAGCCAACGCCGCCGATGCCGACGACGATGACGTGGGCGTTGAAGATGGCTTGGGCGCCTGCGGGGCCGTAAAGGCGGCGCAGGCCGCCGAAGCGGCGCTCGAAGTCGGGCTGGGTCATGAAAGGCGGGATGGGCGCGGGGGTGGGCGCGGGGCTGGGCGGGCGGCCTCAGTCGCGCATGACGAGCCAGAGCTGGAAGCGCAGGCCGCCGAGTGCACCGAGGACGATGCCCACAACGGCGACGATGCTGGTGAGGCTGAGGGTGGAGAGGCCGGAAAGCCCCTGGCCCACGGTGCAGCCCATGGCGGTGACGCCACCCATGCCCATGAGGACGGCGCCGCCGATGTGGAGGGCGGTGTCCTGGGTGTCGCGGAAGCCTTCCCAGCGGAAGCTGCGGGTGGCCAGGGCGCACACCCAGGAGCCGAGCACGACGCCGCCCACCGACACGACGCCGACGGTGAGCACCTTGGTGGTGTCGCTGAAGTGGACGAGCCAGTCAATGGCGTAGGCCATGGGGGCGGTGAAGGTGAGGGATTCCATGAGCCCGCTGTTGGTGGCGAGGTAGGTGCTGTCGAGTGTTTCGGGGTGTTCGGCCACGAAGCCGAGGTGGCCGGTGACCCACCACATGCCGACGACGCTGCCGCCAATGCCCAGCCCGGCCAGCAGGTGGTTGGGGGTGCGAAAGTTGCGGCTGGCCAGGGCCCAGAGCACCAGGCCGCCGCCCAGCAGCACGGCCAGCAGGGGCGCGGCGGTGCTGGCGGGCAGGCCACTGGCCTGGCTGAGGAGGTTGGGCAGGCCGGTGCCGCCGGGGATGTCGATGGCGACGGCGTCAACGGTTTTGACGCGCAGGACGGCGGTGAGGCCTTTCAGGGTGGCGAAGGCGGAAACGCCCATGACGAAGAAGACCACCAGCCCTTTGAGGCTGCCGCCGCCGATGCGCACCAGTGTTTTGCTGCCGCAGCCGGAGGCGAGCACCATGCCAAAGCCGAAGAAGGCGCCGCCCACCAGGGCGGACAGCCAGATGAGGCGGGGGTTGGTGTAGAAGGTTTTGCTGGGGTCGATGAGGCCGAGCGCGGCCATGCCGTAGAAGCCGAGGATGGCGGTGCCGACGGCCATGCCCCACATGCGCATGCGGGTCCAGTCGCCCATGTTGACGATGTCGCTGATGGCGCCCATGGTGCAGAAATGGGTTTTTTGCGCGACGGCGCCGAAGGCGATGGACACGGCAAATGCGGCCCACAACACCTGGGTGTGGAGGCTGGAGAGTTCGGTGAGGGACATGTCAGCGCAGGCGGGCGAGCCGGTCTTTGGCGGTGTTGGCGGCTTCGGACTGGGGGAAGGCTTTGATGAGGTCTTCGAGGGTGCGGCGGGCGGATTTGGTGTCTTTCAGCTCGATCTGGCAGTTGGCGATGGCCAGGCGGGCTTCGGGTGCGCGGAAATGGTCGGGCGCGAGCTGGAGCATGCGGCGGTAGGCGTCGATGGCTTCCTTGAAGGCGCTGTTGGCGTATTGGGCGTTGCCGAGCCAGAAATGGGCGGCGGGCAGGTAGCCGCTTTGGGGGTGGCGTTTGATGAAGGCGGTGAAGGCGGTGGCAGCGGCGTCGAAGCTGGCTTTGCGCACGAACTCCATGGCGTTGTCGAACTCGGTGCGCTCGTCGGGGCGGACGCGGAAGTCTTGCCCGTCGAGGGTGACTTTGCTGGGTTCGAGTTGGCGCAGGCGTTCGTCGAAGGCAACGAGGGCGTCTTTTTGCTGGCGCTGCAGTTCCGACAGGTCGCGGGCGAGTTGCTCGGCCTGGCCGCGTTGGCGGGCTTGCTCCTGGCGGAGGACTTCAAGCTGGTTGCTCATGTCGAGCAGGGCGCGGCGGGTGGGCGCGCCGGTTTCTTCGGCAAGGCGGGCAAAGTCCTGGCTCATGCGATCAAGCCGGGCATCGTTTTGTTTGCGCTGGGCGTCGAAGCGGTCGCGCAGCTCGATGATGGCTTTGCGGGCTTCGTCGTCGCCGAAGAGTTGGGCGTGTGCGGCACCGGCACCCGCGAGTGCGCTCAGGGCCAGGGTGGCGGCGGCGGCCAGGGCGGGCAGCCGCCGGGGGCGGTGGGGGGGTGTGGTGCG
Source organism: Polaromonas sp. (assembly GCA_013823635.1). Lineage (GTDB taxonomy): Bacteria > Pseudomonadota > Gammaproteobacteria > Burkholderiales > Burkholderiaceae_C > UBA2334. The sequence continues at coordinate 5,446 of PNML01000067.1, forward strand.
CATGGCGGGAGGGGTCAGCGGTAGCTCAGTTCAACGCGGCGGTTTTTGGCGTGGGCGGCTTCGTCCATGCCGACGGCGGCGGGTTTCTCTTTGCCGAAGCTGACGGCTTCTTGCTGGGCTTCGCTGACGCCAAGCACGCCAAGGGAGCGGCGCACGGCTTCGGCGCGCTTTTGGCCGAGGGCGAGGTTGTATTCGCGGCCACCGCGTTCGTCGGTGTGGCCCTGCAGGGTGACGCGGCGCTTGGCGTCGGCCTTGAGGAATTGGGCGTGGGCTTCGAGGGTGGCGGCGAATTCGGGCTTGACGATGTAGCTGTCGTAGTCGAAGTAGATGGTGCGGCTGACGGTGGCGGGCGGCTCGGCCAGGCCTTGGCCGTCGAGGCCGACGGTGGGCACGGGGCGGGCGTTGGACGGGGTGCCGCCCGCGCCACCGGCGCCACCTGCGCCGCCAGCGGTGACGGGGGTGCCGGTGCGGTCGGCGACGGGGGCTTCGTCAAGGTTGACGCTGGAGCCGCAGCCGGTGAGCAGGGCAAGGACCAGGGCGCTGGCGCCAAGGGTGAATGCGGAGGGGCGTGGGGTGCGTGTGGACATGGGCAATTTCCTGAAAATCAAAATAGGTAGCAAACTATTTAATAGACACGAGCGTTAGGACACAAAAGGACCCCAATCTGGCTCGCGGATGTCGGCCTGGCCGCCAGAGAGGCGGGTTTTGATGCGGCCGTCGAGGGTGGTGGTCATGAGGGCTTCCCTGCCCTGCAGGCGGGTGGCGTACATGATGAGCTTGCCGTTGGGGGCGAAGCTGGGCTTTTCGTCGGCCAGGGTGTCGGTGAGCGGGGTGACGGTGCCGGAGGCGAGGTCCATGACGTGGAGCTTGAAGCCACCGGCGACGCGGGAGATGAAGGCGAGCCAGCGGCTGTCGGCGCTGATGGCGGGCGAGGTGTTGTAGCTGCCCACGAAGGTGACGCGCTCGGCCTGGCCGCCACGGGCGCCCATGCGGTAGATCTGGGGGGCACCGCCGCGGTCGCTGACGAAGTAGATGGTTTTGCCGGCGGCGTCCCAGACGGGCTCGGTGTCGATGCTGCCGGACTGGGTGAGGCGGGTGTGGGCGCCGCTGGCGAGGTCGATGCTGTAGAGCTGCGAGCCGCCTTCCAGCGTGAGGGTGGCGAGCAGGCTTTTGCCGTCGGGCGACCAGGCGGGCGCGCTGTTGGAGCCCTTGAAGTTGGCCAGCAGGCGGCGGCGGCCGGTGGCGATTTCGTGCGAGTAGATGACGGGCTTGCGTGCCTCGAACGACACGTAGGCCAGGTGGGCACCGCTGGGGGACCAGGCGGGGGAGATGATGGGCTCGGGGCTGCCCAGGGCGGCTTGGGCGTTTTCGCCGTCGGCGTCGGCCACCCAGAGGCTGTAGCGGCCGGCGTTTTGGGTGACGTAGGCGATGCGGGTGGAGAAGATGCCCTTTTCGCCGGTGAGTTTTTCGTAGATGAAGTCGGCCATGCGGTGGGCGGCCAGGCGCAGGTCGCCGGTGCTGACGGGCAGGCTCATGCCGCCGAGGTCGGCCAGGCGGACCACGTCCCACACGCGAAAGCGCACGTCGTAGCGGCCATCGGCCAGGCGGGACACGCTGCCGGTGAGCAGGACGTCGGCGGCGCGGTCACGCCAGGGGGCGAGGTCGGGGCGGGAGGTTTCGTCGAGCGCCACCCCGGCAACGGGGTTGACGTGGCGGAACTGGCCGCTGCGCTCGAGATCGGCCTTGACGATGGCGGCGAGGTCTTGGGGCAGGCCGTCGCCACCCTTGAGGGGGGCCACGGAAAATGGGAGCTGGGTGAGGCCCACGCCAGCGACTTCAACACGGAACTGGGCGTGTGCGTGGGTCAGTGGCAACAGGGCTGCGGCACCGAGGACGGTGCGCCTGGACAATGACTGGTGCATGTGCGGGTGGTGATCGGTGGTGGTGGAATGGGGGGCTGGATGACGGGTGTCAGCCAGTGTGCGGGTGACCCGCTGATAATACCGGAGCCCGGATTTTGGCTGTTGCCATGCCATGGACTGACCCCATTACCGCCCTGCCCTGACTTGAACCCACACATTCCTTTGCTGCAGCGCTTGCGCCGTTTGTGGCCTTATTTTTCGACGGCGAAGCTGGGCATGGTGCTGGCCGCTGGCGCGACGCTGGTGGGCGCCCTGACGGAGCCGCTGATACCGGCCTTGCTGAAGGCCTTGCTGGACCAGGGTTTTGCCGCGGGTGCGGTGCCGCTGTGGATGGTGCCTGCCGCCCTGCTGGGCCTGTTTGGTGTGCGGGGGCTGGCGGGGTTTGTGGCCCAGTACGCGCTGAGCTACACGGCGGCCAATGGCTTGCTGCAGATGCGCCGACACATGTTTGAGCGGCTGTCGGTGGCGGACATGCAGCTGTTCAAGGACCAGACGGCCAGCGGCCTGTCGAACACGCTGGTGTATGAAGTGCAAACGGGCTCGACCATGCTGGTGGGGGCGTTTTTGACGCTGACCAAAGACAGCCTGACGCTGGCGGCGCTGCTGGGCTATCTGTTCTACCTGAACTGGAAGCTGACGCTGATTGTGCTGGTGATTTTTCCGGCGCTGGTGGCGGTGATGCGGGTGCTGTCCAAACGGCTGTACCGGCTGACGCAGGCCAGCCAGAAGGCCACAGATGAGCTGGCCTATGTGGTGGAAGAAAACGTGCTGGCGCACCGGCTGATTCGCTTGCACGGTGCGCAGGCCAGCCAGGCGCAGCGGTTTGAGGGGTTGAGCCAGGGGCTGCGGCGGCTGGCGCTGAAGTCCACCATTGCCTCGGCGGCCATGACGCCGCTGACGCAGATGCTGGCGGCGGCGGCGTTGTCGGGGGTGATTGCCACGGCGCTGTGGCAAAGCCACACCAGCGGGGTGACGGTGGGGGGCTTTGTGTCTTTCGTCACGGCGATGCTGATGCTGATTGCGCCCATCAAGCACCTGGCGGAAATTGCGGGGCCCATCACCCGGGGGGTGGCGGCGCTGGAACGGGGTCTGAAGCTGGTGGATGAAACGCCCGAGCAGACCGGGGGCGACTTTGCCCCGGTGCGGTGCCGGGGGCAGATCACGTTCAGGCAGGTGGGGGTGCGCTACCCGGGCGCGGCACAGGCGGCGCTGAGCCGGATTGACCTGGACATTGCGCCGGGCGAGGTGGTGGCGCTGGTGGGGCCATCGGGCGGGGGCAAGACGACGCTGGTGAACCTGCTGCCCCGCTTTGTGGAGGCCACGGAGGGTGAGGTGCTGCTGGATGGGCGCCCACTGGCCGACTGGCACCTGGGCGCGCTGCGCCAGCAGCTGGCCATGGTGAGCCAGGATGTGGTGATGCTGAACGACACGCTGGCAGCGAATGTGGCGCTGGGCAGCCGGGTGGACCGGGCGCGGGTGATGCAGGCGCTGGAGTCGGCCAACCTGGGTGAGCTGGTGGGCAAGCTGGCGCAGGGCATTGACTCGACGGTGGGGCACAACGCGGCGGAGCTGTCGGGCGGGCAGCGCCAGCGGCTGGCGATTGCGCGGGCCATTTACAAGGATGCGCCCATCCTGATTCTGGATGAGGCGACATCGGCGCTGGACAACGAGTCGGAGCGGCTGGTGCAGGAGGCGCTGACGCGGCTGATGGCGGGGCGCACAACCATTGTGATTGCCCACCGGCTGTCCACCATTGAGCACGCGGACCGGGTGGTGGTGCTGGCCGACGGCTGGGTGCACGAGCAGGGCACGCACCGCGAGTTGCTGGCGGCCGACGGGCTGTACGCCCGTTTGCACCGCATGCCGGCGGTATTGACGGCGAAATGAGGGGCTGGCGCGGGGGTCAGAGCAGCACGATGTCGTACTGCTCCTGGCTCATGGCGCTGTCGCTTTGCAGGGAAATGGGTTTGCCGATGAAGTCGCTCAGGCCAGCGAGGTGCTGGCTTTCTTCGTCCAGGAACAGTTCCACCACCTTGGGCGAGGCCACCACGCGGAATTCACGCGGGTTGAAGGCCCTGGCTTCGCGCAGGATTTCACGCAGGATGTCGTAGCACAAGCTGCGGGCGGTCTTGACCTGGCCGCGCCCGCTGCAGGCGGGGCAGGTTTCGCTGAGCAGGTGGGCCAGGGACTCGCGGGTGCGTTTGCGCGTCATTTCGACCAGGCCCAGGCTGGAGAAGCCACCGGCCATGGTTTTGACGCGGTCGCGGGCGAGTTGTTTGCGGAACTCGGCCAGCACGGCCTCGCGGTGGTCTTCGCGGGACATGTCGATGAAATCAACAATGATGATGCCGCCCAGGTTGCGCAGGCGCAGTTGGCGGGCAATGGTCTGGGCGGCTTCGAGGTTGGTTTTGAAGACGGTGTCGTCGAAGTTGCGGGCCCCGACGAAGCCGCCGGTGTTGACGTCGACGGTGGTGAGGGCTTCGGTCTGGTCGATGATGAGGTAGCCGCCCGACTTCATGTCGACCCGGCGGCTGAGGGCGCGGATGATTTCTTCATCGACGTTGAACAGGTCAAACACGGGGCGCTCGCCGGTGTGCAGACTGAGTTTGGCCACGGTGTCGGGCATGAACTCTTGGGCAAAGCGCTGCAGCTCGCCGAATTGCTCGCGGGAGTCGATGCGGATGGTCTGGGTGTGCTCGCCCACCAGGTCGCGCAGGACGCGCTGCATGAGGCTGAGGTCCTGGTGCAGCAGGGACGCAGCGGGCAGGCGCACGGCCGCGTCCTTGATGCGCAGCCAGGTTTTGCGCAGGTAGGCGATGTCGTCGGCCAGCTCGTCGTCGGTGGCGTCTTCGGCGTTGGTGCGCAGGATGAAGCCGCCGCCCAGTTCTTCGGTGAGGCGCAGCAAGCGTTTGCGCAGGGCGTCGCGCTGCTCCAGAGGGATTTTTTGGGACACGCCCACATGGGCATCTTGCGGCAGGAAGACCAGCAGGCGACCCGCGATGCTGATTTGCGCCGACAGGCGGGCGCCTTTGGAGCCTATGGGGTCTTTGAGCACCTGCACCATGAGGGACTGGCCCTCGAAAATCTGCTTTTCGATGGGCAGCACGGGGTTGGGCTGCAACAGGCCAGCGGATTTGCCCCCGGCGGCGGCCGTGCCTTCGCGCCCGCTGGCGTGTTTGGCGGCGATGTTGGGCATGAGGTCGGCCACGTGCAGGAAGGCGGCGCGGTCCAGCCCGATGTCGATGAACGCGGACTGCATGCCGGGCAGCACGCGCGAGACTTTGCCGAGGTAGATGTTGCCGACCAGGCCACGCTCAAGCGTGCGCTCGATGTGCACGTCTTGCACGGCGCCCTGCTCCACCACGGCCACGCGGGTTTCATGGGGTGCCCAGTTGATGAGTATTTCTTGTCCCATGGCCTGTGTGGTGTGGGGTGGATGGGGGTGCGTCAGTCGCCCAGCAGGGCCACACCGGCCTGGCGCAGCACCTGGGCTGTTTCGCAGGCGGGCAGCCCCATGATGCCTGTGTAACTGCCACTGATGCGCGATACCCACAGCGCGGCAAGGCCTTGTATGCCGTAGGCACCGGCTTTGCCCATGGGCTCGCCGGTGGCGACGTAGGCGTTGATTTGGGCGGTGGTGAGGGGCTGGAAGGTCACCCACGACTCGCTGAGGGCGTGCCACGCCTGGGGCGGTTGGCCCTGCCCTGCCCCCAGGCGGCCCACGGAAACGGCGGTGAGCACGCGGTGGCGCTGGCCGGCGAGGCGGGCCAACATGGCGCACGCCTCGGGTTCGGTGGCGGGTTTGCCCAGGATGTGCGGCCCCAGGGCCACGGTGGTGTCGGCACACAGCACGGGGGCCGGTGGCAAGCCCCTGGCCTGCAGCCGCGCCAGGGCGGCCTGCAGCTTGAGGCGGGTGACGCGCTGCACGTAGTGGCGGGGTGCCTCGGCGGGGAGCACGGCTTCCAGCGCCTCGGCGTCTTCGTCGGCGGACGGCAGCAGGGTGTCGCAGCGCACGCCCCACTGCCCCAGCAGTTGCAGGCGGCGCGGGCTTTGGGAGGCCAGGTAAATGAAGGGCTGGGTCATGCGCGGCACTTCACTCGCGGTGGTAGGGGTGGTTGTGGTTGAGCGACCAGGCGCGGTAGAGCTGCTCGATGAGCAACACGCGGGCCATGGCGTGGGGCAAGGTCATGTCGGACAGGCGGATGCGGTGGGCGGCCTGTGCCTTGAACTCGGGGTCCAGCCCGTCAGGGCCGCCGATGATGAAGGCCACGTCTTCGCCCTGCAGTTGCCACTGCTGGAGCTGCTGGGCCAGTGCCACGGTGGTGAGGGTGCTGCCACGCTCATCCAGCACGACCACACGGGTGCCGCGCGCCAGCACGCCTTCGATGCGGCTGCGCTCGGCCTGCAGCAGCGTGGACAGGGTTTTGGAGCCACGCGGCTCGGTCTTGACGGTTTTGATGTCCACCCGGCTGTCGGGCGGAAAGCGTTTGGCGTAGTCGTCGTAGGCGGTTTGTGCCCAGTCGGGCATGCGCTGCCCCACGGCCACAATGGAAAGCTTCATGGCTGGGGGCCCTGGGGCCTTCAACCCGCGGATTTGCGGGCAGGTGACTTGCGCGCGGCAGGCGCTTTGGGCGCAGCGGTGCGGGTGCCCGCGGCCTTTTTGGCCGGTGGCTTGCCCACCACCAGGGTTTTGACCTTGGCGGGTGTGGCGGTGGTGCCAGCGGCCTGGCCAACCGTTTTCTTGGCCGCGGCTGTCTTGGCAGCCGCTTTCACGGCGGGCTTGGCCACGGTTGGGGAGGTGGTTCTGGACGTGGTTTTGGAGGTGGTTTTGGCCGCGACCTTGGCCGCCGGCTTTTTGGCCGCCGGCTTTTTGGCAGCTGGCTTGGCGGCGGCGCCGTCGGTGGCCGCTTTGCTGGAGGCTGTTTTGGTTGCAGCTGTTTTGGTTGCAGCGGCTTTGGCTGGTGCCTTGGCGGCGGCTTTTTTGGCGGCCACGGGTGCTGCCTCGGCCGCGGCTGCGGTCTTGCGGGCTGCTGCCGCCGGCTTCAGGTGCACGGTTTTGCCGCCCCAGATTTCTTCAAGGTGGTAGTACTGGCGGATGTTGGGCTGCATGACGTGGGCCACAGCGGCGCCGCAGTCAACGATGATCCACTCGCCGTTGACTTCACCTTCCACACGGGGCTTGGGGAAACCGGCTTCCCGCACGGCGTCGCTGATGCTGGACGCCAGCGCCTTGGTCTGGCGGTTGGAGGTGCCGCTGGCGATGATGACGCGCTCGAACAGGGGGGAGAGGTGCTCGGTGTTGAAAACAACAATGTCCTGCCCCTTCACATCTTCCAGGCCGTCCACTATGGCGCGCTGGAGTTTTTGGACATCGGTGGTACCGGCGGTACGGGGCTTGGATTCGCTCATGGGGTGGTGCTGGTGTAAAGCTGGTGTTGTGAAATATAGCGTGCGACGGCGGGCGGCACCATGGGCCATGCCCTGTGGGCCTGCCCGGCGGCCCCCTCAATGTGGGAGCGGACCAGGGTGGAACTCAGGGGGCGGGGCTGCCACTGCAGGGGCACCGCGTGCGCGGCGCCCGCGTCTGCTGGCCAGGTGTTTTGAAGGCTTTTTGACAGCTCGTCGCCTGAATGGTTTGGCCTGTCAGCTACCACGATTGTAGCTGTGCTGGCAATGTCACGCCAACGGTGCCAGGTGGCGAAGCGGGCCCACTGGTCGGCCCCCATCAGCAAAAACCACTGCGCACCGGGGTTTTCGGCCTGCAGGGCTTCCAGGGTGTCGATGGTGAAGCTCGGGCCGGCGCGCCGGGTTTCCCGGGGGTCCACCGTGGTGTGGGGCAACCCGTCAAACGCCAACCCGGCCATGGCCACCCGGTGGTGTGCGGGGCTGAGCGGCTGGGTGGCCTTGTGCCACGCCTGGCCAGTGGGCAGCACCAGCAGGCGGTCGAGCGCACACTGGGCGATGAACGCGCGGGCCATGTCGACGTGGGCGAGGTGGGGCGGGTCAAACGCCCCACCGTACACGCCCCACCGCGGGGGCGCTGCCACGGGCTGCGTCACACCCACTCGCGGCGCACCAGGAAGTCGGTGTAGAGGCGTTGCTCAGGCGTGCCCGCCTCGGGTTTTTGGGCGTAGGCCCAGCTGACCAGCGGTGGCATGGACAACAAAATGGATTCGCTGCGCCCACCCGACTGCAAACCAAAATGGGTGCCCCGGTCCCACACGAGGTTGAACTCGACGTAGCGGCCTCGGCGGTAGAGCTGGAACTGCCGCTCGCGCTCGCCATGCGGGGTGGCCTGGCGGCGCTGGACGATGGGCAGGTAGGCGGACAAAAAGGCATCGCCCACCGAGCGCATCATGGCGAAGCTGTCGTCAAAGCCCAGCTCTGAAAAATCGTCGAAAAACACGCCACCCACGCCGCGCTGCTCGTTGCGGTGCTTCAAAAAGAAGTAGTCGTCGCACCAGGCCTTGAAGCGGGGGTATTTGTCGTCGCCGAAAGGCGCCAGCGCCTGCTGGCACACGGAGTGGAAATGGCGGGCGTCTTCCTCGAAGCCATAGTAGGGCGTCAGGTCCATGCCGCCGCCGAACCAGCAGACCACGTCGCCCCCGCCCACGGGGGCGGCGGCGATCATGCGCACGTTCATGTGCACGGTGGGCACATAGGGGTTGCGCGGGTGGAACACCAGCGAGACACCCATGGCCTCAAAGGGCGCGCCCGCCAGCTCGGGGCGGTGCTGGGTGGCCGATGGGGGCAGGCGAGGCCCGGTGACGTGCGAGAACCCGCAGCCCGCCCGCTCGAACACGGCACCGCCTTCCAGGATGCGGGTGATGCCGTTGCCCTGCAGGACTTCACCCGTGGGCTTGCTCCAGGCGTCTTCCAGGAAGCTGCCACCGTCCAGCTCGGCAATGGCCGTGGTGATGCGGTTTTGCAGGTCAGTGAGGTAGGCCCGCACGGCCGGTGTCTGGGGGTTGGAGAGTTGTTCGGGCTCGTTCACGCGCATGCCGGTCGGTTTCATAAAAAGGTGAGCAAACAATGCTTATCGGTCAAGCGCCAGGTAGCCAATGTCTTTGCGAAACTGCATGCCAGCAAAGTTCACCCCGGCCACCAGGGCATAGGCGTTGGCCTGGGCCTGGCGCACATCGGCCCCCAGCGCGGTGGCGCACAGCACCCGACCGCCCGAGGTTTGCAACTGACCATTGACCACCTGGGTGCCGGCGTGGAACACCACGGCCTCGGCGCTGTCGGTGGGCAAGGCGGTGATGGCATCGCCCTTGCGGGGCGACAGGGGGTAGCCGTGCGCGGCCAGCACCACGCCCAGGGCGCAGCGGCTGTCCCATTGCAGCTCGGTGCCAGCCAGTTGCTGGCGGGCGGCGGCCAGCAGCACGGCGGCCAGGTCGGACTGCAGGCGCATGAGGATGGGCTGGGTCTCGGGGTCGCCCATGCGGCAGTTGAATTCCAGGGTTTTGATGTCGCCCGCCGGGGTGACCATGAGGCCCGCGTACAAGAAGCCGGTGTAGGGAATGCCGTCGGCGGCCATGCCCGCGATGGTGGGCAGGATGACTTCGCGCATGGCCTTGTCGTGCACCGCCGGGGTGACCACGGGCGCGGGCGAGTAGGCACCCATGCCGCCGGTGTTGGGGCCCTGGTCGGCGTCGAGCAGGCGTTTGTGGTCTTGCGAGGTGGCCAGGGGCAGCACGGTGTGGCCGTCGCACACCACGATGAAGCTGGCCTCTTCGCCTTGCAAAAACTCCTCGATGACAACCCGGGCACCACCCGCGTTGTGCTGCACGCCGAACTTGTTGCCAGCGGCTTCGGTGGGGAGCATGAAGTCCACGGCTTCGTGGGCTTCGGCCAGGGTCATGGCCACCACCACACCCTTGCCCGCGGCCAGGCCGTCGGCCTTGACGACGATGGGGGCGCCCATGCGGTCAATGTAGGCATGGGCCAGGGCGGCATCGGTGAAGGTGTCGTAGGCGGCGGTGGGAATGCCGTGGCGCTGCATGAAGGCCTTGGAAAACGCCTTGGAGCTTTCCAGCTGCGCGGCCGCCTGTGTGGGGCCGAACACGGCCAGGCCGTGGGCGCGGAATTCGTCCACCAGGCCAGCGGCCAGCGGTGCCTCTGGGCCGACCACGGTCAGGTCCACGGCATGGGCCTGCGCCCACTCGCGCAGGGCAACCACGTCGGTGATGGGCAGGTTGGTGAGTTGGGCGTCGCGCTCGGTGCCACCGTTGCCGGGGGCCACCCACACCTGGGCGACCGAAGGGCTTTGGCGCAGCTTCCAGGCCAGCGCGTGTTCGCGGCCACCGCCGCCGACCACGAGGACCTTCAGGTTGCCCACGGACTGGGGGGTTGGGCTGGCGGTGCTCATTCTGAAATCGCCGTGTTGTGGAAAACGTTTTGCACGTCATCCAGGTCTTCCATGGCGTCCAGCAGCTTTTGCATGCGGACGGCGTCGTCGCCGGTGAGTTCGATGGTGTTGTCGGCGCGCATGGTGACCTCGGCCATCTCGGGCACCAGGCCCGCGGCTTCCAGGGCGTTTTTCACGGCTTCGAATTCGGCGGGGGACGTGAGCACCTCGATGGCGCCGTCGTCGTCGGTGATGACGTCGTCGGCCCCGGCCTCCAGGGCCACCTCCATGAGTTTGTCCTCGTCGGTGCCGGGGGCAAACACCAGCTGGCCACAGTGCTTGAACTGGAAGGCCACCGAACCTTCGGTGCCCATGTTGCCGCCGAACTTGGAGAACACGTGGCGAACCTCGGCCACGGTGCGCACGCGGTTGTCGGTCATGGTGTCGACGATCACGGCGGCGCCACCGATGCCGTAGCCCTCGTAGCGGATTTCTTCGTAATTGACGCCTTCCTGGTTGCCGGTGGCCTTGTCGATGTTGTATTTGATGCGGTCGGCGGGCAGGTTGACGGCCTTGGCCTTGTCGATGGCCAGGCGCAGGCGGGGGTTGGCGCTGAGGTCGCCGCCACCGGAGCGGGCGGCCACGGTGATTTCGCGGATGACGCGCGTCCACAACTTGCCGCGCTTCTCATCCTGGCGACCCTTGCGGTGCTGGATGTTGGCCCATTTGGAATGACCTGCCATGAAAAACCCTCTTGAATTTGAGATACGCTGACGGCGTGCGCGGCTGGCACACCAGTGCCCGGCGGCGCGCCGTCAGGCGCTGAAAATAGCCCGACATTGTACTTTTGACACTTTTTTGACCCGCTTGTGCGAGGCCCCCCATGATTGAACCGCTGCTGATTGCCCGCCGTGACGCCACCGAATGTGTGCTGTACCCCGACAAAGCCAACCGCCACGGCCTGATCACCGGCGCCACCGGCACCGGCAAAACCGTGACGCTGCAAACGCTGGCCGAGCAGTTCTCGCGCATCGGCGTACCGGTGTTCATGGCCGACATCAAGGGCGACCTGACCGGCGTGTCCCAGCCCGGGCACATCGGCGACAAAATGGCCAAGGTGCTGGCCGACCGGGGCATTGAGGCCCCTGCCCCGCTGGCCTTTCCCACCACGCTGTGGGACGTGTTTGGCGAGCAGGGCCACCCGGTTCGCGCCACCGTGAGCGACCTGGGGCCCCTGCTGCTGAGCCGCATGCTCAACCTGAACGAGACCCAGGCCGGTGTGCTGCAGCTGGTGTTCAAGGTGGCCGACGACCAGGGCATGCTGCTGCTGGACATGAAAGACCTGCGCGCCATGTGCCAGCACGTGGGCGAAAACGCCAAGCAGTTCACCACCGAGTACGGCAACATCAGCTCGGCCAGCGTGGGGGCCATACAGCGCGCCCTGTTGCAGGTGGAAGAACAGGGCGGCGACGTGTTTTTTGGTGAGCCCATGCTCAACATCGCCGACTTCATGCAGACGGTGGATGGCAAGGGGATGGTCAACATCCTGGCCGCCGACAAGCTGATGAACTCGCCCAAGCTGTATTCCACCTTTTTGCTGTGGATGCTGAGCGAGCTGTTTGAGATGCTGCCCGAGGTGGGCGACCTGGAAAAACCCAAGCTGGTGTTTTTCTTCGACGAGGCCCACCTGCTGTTTGCCGACGCCCCCAAGGCGCTGGTGGAACGCATTGAGCTGGTGGTGCGGCTGGTGCGCTCCAAAGGCGTGGGGGTGTACTTCGTCACACAAAACCCGCTGGACATCCCCGACAGCGTGCTGGGCCAGCTGGGCAACCGCGTGCAACACGCGCTGCGCGCCTTCACCCCGCGCGACCAGAAGGCCGTGAAAGCCACGGCCCAGACCATGCGACCCAAGGACGGGCTGGACATTGAAGCCGCCATCACCGAGCTGGCCGTGGGCGAGGCGCTGGTGAGCTTTCTGGACGCCAAGGGCCGCCCCAGCGTGACCGAGCGGGTGTTTGTCATGCCCCCATCAGGCCAACTTGGCCCGATCACACCCGCCCAGCGCCAGGCGCTGCTGGCCAACAGCCTGGTGGCAGGCGTGTACGAAAAAACGGTGGACCGCGAATCGGCCTACGAATTGCTCAAAGGCCACGCGGCCACCAGCGCTGCGCCCACGGCCAACGGGGGTGCGGCCCGCACCGCTGGCGGCACCGCCGGTGCGGCCAGCGGTGCACCCGCGCCGGACGGCGGCCTGATGTCGGGCGTGAGCGATTTGCTGTTTGGCAGCACCGGTCCACGGGGTGCGCAGCGCGACGGGCTGGCGCAAACCATGGTCAAGTCGGCGGTGCGCACCATCGGGACCTCGGTGGGGCGCGAGCTGATCCGCGGCGTGCTGGGCAGCTTGCTGGGTGGCCGCCGCCGATGAACACACGCCCGCGAAAGAAAATGATGCTTTTTTGGCTTGTAGCGCTTGTATTCATTGGTCTTCCAGCTGTTGTTTTGTTAGCTGGCCAGGCCGGGTGGTTGCGCGGGCAACCGCCACTGCCGCTGGGCGTGACGGACGGGCGGCTGGCACCGCCCTCGCCCACCCCCAACAGCGTCAGCAGCCAGACCCGGCTGTACCCCGGGCACCAGCAAGCCAGTTACGCCGCCATTGAGCCGATCGCGCTGGCCAACCACGAAACCGGCGCCGCCGCCCTGGCACGGCTGGACAAGCTGCTGCAAGCCACGCCCGGCGTGACCGTGGTGGAGCGCCAGCCCCACTACCTGCGCGCCCAGGCCGAAACCCGCTGGCTGAAGTTTGTGGACGACGTGGAGCTGCTCGTGGACGAGCCCGCCGGCGTCATCCACCTGCGCAGCAGCAGCCGCCTGGGCCGCAAAGACTTTGGCGTGAACCGGGCGCGCCTGGAGGCGCTGCGGCAGCAGTTTGTGGCCGGCCAACCCTGACGGGGTGGTGCCCACCCCATGAAAAAAAGCGCCCGAGGGCGCTTTTTTGTTGACCGAACAGGCCCGGCCTCAGCTGGCCAGCAGCTGCCAGGTGTCCACCACCGAGTCGGGGTTGAGGGAAATGGAGCTGATGCCTTCGGCCTTGAGCCACTGGGCAAAGTCGGGGTGGTCGCTGGGCCCTTGGCCGCAGATGCCGATGTACTTGCCCTGTGCCCGGCAGGCCTGGATGGCCATGCTGATGAGGGCGGTCACGGCGGGGTCGCGCTCGTCGAAGTCGTGCGCCAGCAGCTCCAGTCCGGAATCGCGGTCCAGGCCCAGGGTGAGCTGGGTCAGGTCGTTGGAGCCGATGCTGAAGCCGTCGAAGTACTCCAGGTACTGGGTGGCCAGGATGGCGTTGCTGGGGATCTCGCACATCATGATGACCTTGAGGTCGTTCTGGCCACGGGCCAGGCCCTT
>PNML01000068.1 GCA_013823635.1 Polaromonas sp.
TGCCCACCGCCGACATGGCGGTGCAGGCCGCGCTGACGGGCCACCTGGTGTTCTCTACCCTGCACACCAACGATGCCCCCAGCGCCATCATGCGGCTGATGGAGCTGGGCGTGCCGCCCTACCTGATCAACGCCACGGCGCTGGCGGTGCTGGGGCAACGCCTGGTGCGCACGCTGTGCCCGGCCTGCAAGGTGCCGGACACCGAGGCCAGCCGCGCCGCGCTGGACGAGGTCATCAAGCCCTGGCAGGCCAGTGGCAATTACGCGCCATACCGCCCGGTGGGGTGTGTGGACTGCCGCATGACGGGCTTCAAAGGCCGCATGGGCCTGTATGAGCTGATGACCACCTCGGAGGCCTTCAAGGACAAGGTCAACCACGAACCCAGCATGGACGCCCTGCGCCGCCAGGCCGTGGTCGATGGCATGCGCCCACTGCGGGTGGCCGGTGCCCTGCGCGTGGCCGAAGGCCTGACCACGCTGGACGAAGTGCTGGCCTGCACGCCGCCATTGACCTGACGCCAGCCGCCGCGCCCGCTCGGCCATGGGCCAAGCTTGTTAAGCTACGCTGTCGACAACCTTTTGGAAAGAGCTGACACATGAATGTGCTGGTGTGGGTGCAAGCCCTCACGCTGGGAGCGGCCATGGCGGTGTTGGGGTGGGCCCTGGCCGCGGGGCCGCTGCGCATTTTCAGCCGCACTTCACGCGATGTGCTGGGTTACAACGCCCTGGTTGCGCTGGCCGCCCTGAGCTGGTGGCCCTGGTTGGTGCTTGAGCTGTTGCCCCCGGTGTACCGGCTGATGCTGGGGTTGGTGGGGTTTTTGGCCGCCGTCCAATGGCTGTGCGCCGGTGTGCACAAGCTGCACGACACCAAGCCAGCCTACGTCATTTCACCGCTGATGCTGCCGCTGCTTTCCCTGGTGATGGTGGGCTCGGCCTGGCTGGACGCCAGTGGCCACAGCCTGATGCTGGCGTCCTTCAGTGCGGGCCTGTGGATGCTGGGGGTGAGCCTGCAGCAGGTGTTTCCCTCTCTCATGGCGCAGACGGGCGCGAGGACCGCGCGTTGGGTGTTGGCGCCGTTTGCGTTGGCCGGGTTGTGCTGGCTGGTGGGCATGGCGCGCGCTGCATGGATGCTGGGCGTGGGTGAGCCGGTGGTGCCCGCGGCGGCCACGGCGGCGGGGACAGCCCACGTCGGTCTGCTCGATGGTTGGCAGGTGGTGGTCTGGTGGTTGTCCTGGGCGCTGCTCAACGCGGGTGCGGTGGGCCTGTTGTTCCTCAAACTCATCGACAAAATCCGCGAGCTCAGCACCGAAGACGAGGTCACGGGTGCGCTGAACATGCGCTCGTTCCTGGCGCTGCTGCAAGACGAAGGCGAGCGTTTGCGCAGAACCCCGCAGGAACAGTCGCTGCTGTTGTGCGAGGTGGATCAGTACGCTGCCCTGAACCAGCAACTGGGTTTCGCGACCGGAGACGCCGCTCTGCGCCACGCCACCGCGGTGATTGGCCGCAGCCTTCGCAAGACCGACCGACTGGGTCGCACCCCGCAAGGAGAGCTGGTGCTGCTGTTGCCTGCCACCCCGGCGGTGGGCGCCACCCTGGTGGCCGAACGCACACAGGCCGCCATCAAAGCCAATCCGCTGTTGGTCAATGGCCAGTCGGTGGGGTTGACGCTGAGCATGGGCGTGAGCAGCCGGGTGAGCGCGGGCATTGACGGGGAAACCTGGCTGGACCTGTGCCGCCAGGGCGTGGAGCGGGCGCGCCGCGAGGGGGGCGCCCGCGTGCGGGTGGCGCGGCTGGATCCGGTGCAGGACGTGACCATCCAAGGTACCGAGGGCGTCACCCAACCCCCCGCCGAAGCGGGGGTACCTTTGGGTGCGCCAGGCACCGGGCCAGCATCACCGGTCTGACGGCGCTCTGACAGCATGCCTTGCGGTCGGGATGAAATATTTGCTTATGCGCATGTTTGTATTTGCGATACATTCTTGATTTTTGTCATGCGGGCTGGCAACGGCCCCCAGGCGCTGGACACCCATGATTCCCATCAAATCCGAATCGACTTGGCGCGGCACAGTGGATTGCCGCAGCTGCGGCATCCGAGACATGGTGCTGTTTGCCGACCTCAACGACGAGGATTTCCGGCTCATCCATTCGCCCATCGACGACCTGGAGTTCAGCCCCGGTGACAGCCTGCAACGCATGGGCAACGCCGCCAACAGCCTCATGACACTGCGCTCGGGCATGGTCAAGCTGGTGCGCAACATGTCCGATGGCCGCCACCGCATCGTGCGGGTGCTGCGCCCCGGTGACGTGGTGGGCCTGGAAGCCCTGTTTTCTGCCACCTACGATTCCGAGGCGGTGGCCCTCACACCCGTGAAGGTGTGTCGCCTGCCGCTGGAGGTCATTGAGCGCCTGAACCGCGACACCCCACGCCTGAGCCTGGCGCTGATGGCCAAATGGCACCAAAGCCTGAAGGAAGCCGACGACTGGCTGGCTGACCTGAACTTTGGCAACGCCCGCCAGCGCGTGGCCGGTCTGATCCTGAAAATGCGGCCCAACCTCACCCGCCATCCCGATGCCGACGACAGTGTGGCCACCTTGTTCTCGCGCGAAGACATGGGGGCCATGCTCGACCTGAAGCTGGAGACGGTGAGCCGCACCCTGAACGCTTTTGTGCGCGAAGGTCTGCTGCTGCCCCTGGACAAGCAGGGGCGCTTGTATCGGATTCAGGATCTGCAAAAGTTGACATCTCCCTGACGTCCGACGGCAATCTGGGCGTCTGCAGCCGCCCAAATCACGGTTTTCAAGGGTTTACCCCACGCAGAAAGTGCGTGTTATCCACAGAGCCTGACGGGCAATCGCGCAGACAATCCCGGGTGATTTGAAACATTCACCTCAGGAGCGTGTTGTGTTGCTAAAAAGTCAGAAAGACTTCTATTCGGGCCTGCTGTTTGTGGTGGTGGGCGGCGCTTTTGCCTGGGGTGCCACCACCTACACGGTGGGTGACGCCGCCCGCATGGGGCCGGGTTACTTTCCGTTGCTGCTGGGCGTCATTCTGGCGCTGATGGGCAGCGTCATCACCTTCAAGTCGTTCGTCAGCGGCACGCCAGGCGGCGACCGCATTGGCGCCTGGGCATTCAAACCGCTGTCGCTGGTGCTGAGCGCCAACATCGCCTTCGGTGCGCTGCTGGTGGGGGTGCCTGCGCTGGGCATTCCCCAGTTTGGCCTGGTGGTGGCCATCTTCGCGCTGGTGATCATCGCCAGTTTGGCGGGCGAGAAATTCATCGTCAAGGAAGTGGTGGTGCTGGCCCTGATCCTGTCGGTCGGCAGCTACGCGGCCTTTGTGTACCTGTTGGCACTGCAGTTCCCTGTGTGGCCCGCGTTCATCACCGGTTAAGGGCGACACACCATGGAACTGTTTGACAACCTTGCGCTGGGCTTTGGCGTGGCCTTCACGGCCCAGAACCTGCTGTACGCCTTCATTGGCTGCCTGCTGGGCACCCTCATCGGTGTGTTGCCCGGCATCGGGCCGGTGGCCACCATCGCCATGCTGCTGCCGGCCACGTACGCATTGCCGCCGGTGGCCGCCCTCATCATGTTGGCGGGCATTTACTACGGTGCCCAGTACGGTGGCTCCACCACCGCCATTTTGGTCAACCTGCCGGGGGAGTCGTCGTCGGTGGTGACCGTGATCGATGGCTACCAGATGGCGCGCAAGGGCAGGGCCGGTCCGGCGTTGGCCGCCGCTGGTCTGGGCTCGTTCTTTGCGGGGTGCGTGGGGACGCTGATACTGGCGGCGTTTGCGGCACCGCTGACCGAGGTGGCCTTCAAGTTCGGTCCCGCCGAGTATTTCTCACTCATGATTCTGGGCCTGATCGGTGCCGTCGTGCTGGCTTCGGGTTCGCTTCTCAAGGCCCTGGCCATGATCGTGCTGGGCCTGCTGCTGGGCATGGTGGGCACCGACGTGAACTCGGGTGTGCCCCGCTTCACGTTTGACATTCCCGAGCTGTCGGACGGCATCAGCTTTGTGGTGATTGCCATGGGCGTGTTCGGTTATGGCGAGATCATCAGCAACCTGTCTCAAAAAGAAGAACATCGGGAGGTGTTCACGGGCAAAGTCCAAGGCCTGATGCCCACCAAGGAGGACTTCAAGAACATGGTGCCCGCCGTGTTGCGCGGCACGGCCCTGGGGTCTGCCCTGGGCATCCTGCCCGGTGGCGGTGCGCTGTTGTCGGCGTTTGCCGCCTACACCATCGAGAAGAAAACCAAACTCAAACCCGGTGAGGTGCCATTTGGCCAGGGCAACATCCGGGGTGTGGCGGCCCCTGAGTCGGCCAACAACGCCGGTTCGCAAACTTCCTTCATTCCGCTGCTGACGCTGGGCATTCCGCCCAACGCCGTGATGGCGCTGATGGTGGGGGCCATGACCATCCACAACATCCAGCCGGGTCCGCAGGTCATGACCAGCAACCCCGAGCTGTTCTGGGGTCTGATCGCCTCCATGTGGATCGGCAACCTGATGCTCATCATCCTGAACCTGCCGCTCATCGGCATCTGGATCAAGCTGCTGACCGTGCCCTACCGCTGGCTGTTCCCCGCCATCGTGCTGTTCTGTGCCGTGGGTGTGTACTCCACCAACAACAACACCTTCGACGTCTGGCTGGTGGCCTTGTTTGGTGCGGTGGGCTACGTGTTCATCAAGCTGGGCATGGAGCCTGCACCGCTGTTGCTGGGCTTCATTCTGGGGCCCATGATGGAGGAAAACCTGCGCCGTGCGCTGCTGCTGTCGCGGGGTGACTGGAGCGTGTTTGTCACCCGGCCTCTGTCGGCCACCTTGCTGGCCTTGGCCGTGGCACTGCTGGTGGTGGTGATGATGCCCAGCATCAAGAGCAAGCGCGAAGAGGCGTTTGTCGAAGACTGACGTCTGCGGCCACCTGTCCAGCCCCGCCACGCTGCCGCCCCATGGGGTGGTGCGGGCGGGGTTTGTTGTTTGTTGAACCACAATGGATTGCCATGAACACTGCATCCTTGCCGGGTGGATTCTCTGCCCAGCCCAACCCCTATTCCTCGGTGCGACTGCCGGTGTTTGCCCGCAACCTGGTGTCCACCTCGCACCCTCAGGCGGCACAGGCCGGTTTGCACATGCTGCGCAGGGGGGGCAATGCGGTGGATGCGGCGGTGGCCGCTGCCGCGGCCATGGCGGTGCTGGAGCCGGTGAGCAACGGGCTGGGATCCGACGCATTCGCCTTGGTGTGGGACGGCCATCACCTGCACGGACTCAACGCTTCAGGAAGGGCACCCCAGGCCTGGACGCCCGATTTTTTCACCTCCCGCTTCGGGCCTGATGCGCTGACCCCACCCAAGCGCGGCATCCACAGCGTGACGGTGCCCGGTGCCGTCAGCGGCTGGGTGGCGCTGAGCGAACGCTTTGGCCGCCTGCCCTTTGCCGACCTGATGCAGCCCGCCATTGAGCTGGCCGAGCGGGGTTACGCCGTGCCCACCGTGGTGCAAGGCAAGTGGGCGGCGGTGGTGGACGAACTCCGGCACCAGCCCGGCTTTGCGCAGGCCTTTTTGCCCGAGGGGCGTGCGCCACGGGTGGGTGAGTTGTTCCGTTTTCCAGCGGCGGCCAACGCACTGCGGGCCATTGCGGCGACCCGTGGAGAGGCCTTTTACCGGGGCGAGGTGGCGCAGGCCATGGTGCGGTTCTCTGCGCAGCACGGTGGGGCCCTGACCGAGGCGGACCTGGCCGCCCATGCCCCCGAATGGGTGGCGCCCATTGCGCACGCCTACCGTGGCCACACGCTGCATGAACTGCCGCCCAGCGGCCAAGGTGTGGCGGCTTTGCTGGCGCTGGGCATCCTGGAGCACTTCAACCTGGCCGAGCTGCCGGTGGACGGGGTGGCCAGCCAACACCTGCAGATCGAAGCCATGAAGCTGGCCTTCGCCGACGTGTACCGCTTTGTGGCCGACCCCACGGCCATGCAGGTGACCGTGGCCCAGTTGCTGGACCCCGACTACCTGGCCCAGCGCGCCCGGTTGATCGACCCCCACCGTGCGCAGGCGCCACAGGCGGGCAGCCCGGCCGACCCGCACCGCCAGGGCGGCACCATCTACCTCACGGCTGCCGACGAGGCGGGCATGATGGTGAGCTTCATCCAGAGCAATTACATGGGCTTTGGCTCGGGGTGTGTGGAGCCGACGTTTGGCATCAGCCTGCAGAACCGGGGCCACGGCTTTGGCTTGCCCGCCAGCCCATTGAACCCAGCCAACCTGGTGGGACCGGGCAAGCGGCCGTTCCACACCATCATTCCCGCGTTTCTCACGCGGCCTGTGCCGGGGCAGCCCACCCAGTTGGAGCCCGTCATGAGTTTTGGTGTGATGGGTGCCAACATGCAGCCACAGGGGCACCTGCAAACCCTGGTGCGCTTGCTCGACCATGGGCAGTCGCTGCAGGCGGCGTGTGACGCGCCGCGCTGGCGCGTCACCACCGGCCTGGCGGTGCAGGTGGAAGCGGCGATGAACCCGCACACCGTGTACGGTCTGAGGGCCTTGGGCCATGAGGTGGAGGTGGTGGCCGACTCTTACCAGGACTTCGGGGCGGGCCAGTTCATCTGGCGTTTGGGCGACCCCGGCACCCAGGGCTACGTGGCCGCCAGCGACCCCCGTCGGGATGGGCTGGTGGCGGGTTGGTGATTTTTTATGAATAAAAGTGCTCCAGCGCTTTCTGGTGTTGATGTTGCAGATACCAAAAACATAGCTGTTGGTTTGCTGCTCGCCGCCGCCGGATCGGTGGCGTTCAGCGGCAAGGCCATCATCGTCAAGCTGGCCTACCGCCATGGCGTGGACGCCGTCACGCTCATCATGTACCGCATGCTGTTCGCTTTGCCCCTGTTCGCGGCCATGGCGTGGTGGGCCAGCCGGGGCAAACCGGCGCTGACCCGGCGGGACTGGCTGGGGGTGCTGGGCCTGGGGGTGACGGGTTACTACCTGGCGAGCTTTTTGGACTTCTGGGGCCTGCAGTACATCAGTGCCAGCCTGGAGCGGCTCATCCTCTACCTCAACCCCACCCTGGTGCTGGTGCTGGGCTGGGTGCTGTACCAGCGCCGCATCAGCCGCTTGCAGGCCATGGCCATGGGGGTGAGTTACGCGGGGGTGTTGCTGGTGCTGGGGCACGAGGTGCGCTTTGACGGTGCGCAGACCCTGGTGGGCGGGGCCTTGGTGTTTGGCAGCGCCATCAGCTACGCGGTGTATTTGGTCTACAGCGGGGAGATGGTCAAGCGCCTGGGTTCACTGCGCCTGGTGGGTCTGGCCACCACCGTGGCCTGTGTGTTGTGCATCGCGCAGTTTGTGCTGCTGCGGCCACTGTCGGCGGCGGTGGTTGCCCCCGAGGTGGTGTGGTTGTCGGTGCTCAATGCACTGGCGTGCACGGCGGCCCCCGTGCTCATGGTGATGATGGCCATTGAGCGCATCGGCGCCGGTCTGGCCGCGCAAACCGGCATGGTGGGCCCGATGTCCACCTTGGCCATGGGCGTGTGGATTTTGGGTGAGCCCTTCAACACCTGGATCATCGCGGGCACGGTGTTGGTGGTGGCGGGCGTGCTGCTGGTCACGCGGCAAAAAGCCGCCTGAGTAGCTGCCTGACCATGCCCGCCACTGGGGCCCGCGGTGGGCGTCAGGCAGCGGGTTTTTTGACGGGTCGGGGTTTGGTGGCGGGTTTGGCGGGCGCACTGGGGGCCGTTTCCGTTGCCGGTGGGGCGCTGCCCTTGACGCGCGCGCTGATCAACACGGGCTTGCCACCGGCCAGCGCATCGAAGCGGTTGCCCATGGCGGTGTCCAGTGCGGCCATGCGCTGCTCCGCCGGTGGGTGGGTGGACAGCACCAATGAGTAGCCTGGGTCGGTGGGCTTGGCCGCCGACAGGGTTTGCAGCAGCGCCGGCAGGCCGAAGGGGTCCAGGCCGGAGCGGGCGGCCAGGGTCACGCCCTTGCGGTCGGCCTCGTACTCATCGCCACGGTCCAAGCCTTTGGCATACAGCTCTTTGCCCATGCTGACCAGTTGCGACGCCACGAACGAGCCCAGTGCACCCTTGGCCTGGCTGGCCAGCAGTTGGCCCGCCAGGGCCGTCTGGGCCGTTTTGTTGAGCGACTTGAGGTGGTGTTTTTCCACCACATGCACAATTTCGTGGGCCAGCACCCCCCCCAGCTCGGCCTCGTCCTGGGCGGCGTCGATCAAGCCCTTGGTGACAAACACATAGCCGCCAGGGGCGGCAAAGGCGTTGAAGCCAGCGTCGTCCAGCACCATGAAGGTCCAGGGCAGGTCGGGCCGGGCCGACTGCAGGCTGATCCAACGCCCCAACCGGTTCACGTAGGCCTGCAAGGCCATGTCCTTGTGCAGCGGTTTGCTGCCCAACAGGATGGCCGACAGCTGGCGACCGATCTCAATTTCCTTGGCTTCGTCAATGTTGTGGATGGATTGCGCCAGCAACTCGATCAGGTTGCCGCCGCCAGCGGGGGCGCTCGCCCCCAGCGACAGCGGTGCGGCACCACCGCCCAGGGCACCCAGGGTGCCCATGAGGGCGCTGGCCCCACCGGAGCCGGTGGCCTGGGGGTTGGTGACGCAGCCGGCCAGCAGTGCGCCCAGGCAAGCCAGCAAGAGGGGGTTCCGCAGTGTGCTCATGGTGGTGCTCCTGTTCGGGTGGAGGTGTTCAGTTGGCGTTGCTGCCACGGGGGGCGGGTGCGGCGCTGTCGGGAAGCTCGGCCACCTGGCGGGGCGTCAGGCCACTGCGCTGGGCAAACTGCTTGGCCTGCGCCTCGCTGGTGCGCAGGCGTTCTCCCTGGGTGACCGCAGCGGGGTTGGGCTGGGCGGCGGCCAGGTCATTCGCATCGAGTCCGCGAACACCGAGGGTGCTGGTGGTCACCGGCTTGGACGAACCGGGTGCCAATAGGCTGCCCACACCCCGCAGCACATTGCCCGCCCCGCCACCGCCACCGCCACTGTTGCTGGCAGCGGTGGTGGCGGCACTCAGGTCGAACAGGCGCATCCAGCCCTGTTTGCCGGTGTCCGCCTTGATGCGCATCCAGGCGCCCTGGCGTTCGCCATGGTGGAGCACCGTGCTGCTGGCGGCAATGGGCATGACGGACTCGGCGCTGGCGTCGGGTTGCTTGCGGACCTCGGTGTCGCGTTTGACCGTGAGGGTTTGCGCGGTTTGCGCCTGGGCCGGCCACGCGACCAGACACGCAGCGAGCAAGACCAGACGGGTGAAAGAAACGGGCGCTTGGTGCATGATGGTCACCTGAGTCATCAACAACGAACAAGGGCACAGTGTATGGATTTGGGACTGACGGGTAAATGGGCGCTGGTGTGCGGGGCCAGCAAAGGGCTGGGCTTGGGCTGCGCGCAGGCGCTGGCGCAAGAGGGCGTGCACGTCGTTCTGGTGGCGCGTGGGGCCCCAGTGCTGCAGCAAGCTGCCGCCGAGCTGCGGGCTTACCTGGCGCATTTTTCGCACCCGTCCGGCTTGAACCCCTTGCAGTTGCCACAGGTGCTGACGGTGGCGGCAGACATCACCACGCCAGACGGGCGGGAGGCGGCCTTCGGTGTGCCCGGTGGGCCGGGCCGGAACTTCGACATCGTCGTGACCAATGCCGGTGGGCCGCCACCCGGTGATTTCCGGGACTGGGACAGGGAGGCCTGGTTGAAGGCGGTGGACGCGAACATGCTCACCCCCATTGAGCTCATCAAGGCCACGGTGGACGGCATGGCGGCGCGGGGTTTTGGCCGGGTGGTCAACATCACCAGCAGCGCGGTGAAAGCGCCCATCGACATCCTGGGCCTGTCCAATGGCGCTCGCAGCGGTCTGACGGGGTTTGTGGCCGGCGTGGCGCGCAACCCCAGCCTGGCGGCACACGGCGTGACGGTCAACAACCTGCTGCCGGGTGCTTTCGACACCGACCGCCTGCGCACCACCTTGCAGGGTGCCGCCACCAAAACGGGTCAGCCCGTGGATGCGGTGGTCGAGGCCCGCCGCAACGGCATACCCGCCCGCCGCTTCGGGACCCCCGACGAATTTGGCCGCATCTGCGCGTTTGTGTGCAGCATGCACGCCGGCTACATCACCGGCCAGAACATCCTGGCCGATGGCGGTGCTTACCCTGGCGCTTTCTGAACGTCCAAGGGCGCGGCCGGGCGGCTTCTGGATGACACCAGGATGCCGCCCACGATGAGCGCAAACGCCAGCGCGTGAAATGGCCGGGGCATCTCGCCCAGCACCGCCGCCGACAGCACGGCGGCAAACAGCGGCGTGAGGTTGATGAAAAATCCCGCCACCTGCGGGCCAGCGGCGGCCACCCCGTGACCCCAGCAGTAATACGCCAGCAACGAAGGGCCCAGCGCCACGTAGGCGAGTGACACCGCCAGCGGCCAGCCCCAGTCAATGTGCGCGCCGGGCAGCAACGCCCATTCCACGCCCGAGAACAGTCCGGACCACATGAGCCCCGGCACCATCTGCGCCAGCAGCCAGGCGGCCCAGTGGCTGCGCAGGGCCGCCGGGTCGGGCTGGTGGGCCGGTGGCCGTGTCAACAGCCAGCTGTACAGGCTCCAGGTGGCCGTGGCCAGCAGCATCAGCAGGTCGCCCGGCACCGGTCTCAGGGCCAGCAGCTGGCCCCAGTCCCCCCGGGTGAGCACCGTCAGCACCCCGGCGGTGGACAGGGCGACGCCCCACCACTGCTGGCGTGAGATGGCGGCCCCGAAAAACAACCGCCCCAGGCCCAGCATGAAAATGGGCGTGCTGGCCGCCACCAAGGTCACGTTCAGGGGTGATGAGGTCTTGAGCGCCATGTACTGCAGCGCGTTGTAGCAGCCCATGCCCAGCAGGCCCAGCACCGCCAGCCGCCGCCAATGCGTCCACAACGGGCTGTCGCGGCGGAGCACCCAACTGGCCAATGGCAGCAGCAGGAAAAAAGCCACCACCCAGCGCAGCAGGTTGAAGGTGATGGGGGGAACCGACGCGCTCATCAGCCGGCCCACCACGGCATTGCCGGCCCACAGCATGGGTGGAATGGTGAGCAGCAGGGCGGTGCGGGCGGTGAGGCGTTGTGTCATGGGGGCTGTGGCGTGACGGGGTTGCCAATGTAAGGCATGGATGTGCGGCGCCAACTGGAAAGGTTTTTGGATGCACTGGCGCAGGTCGGCATGCGGCATACTCATCGCATGAAAACCCGTGACCTGAACCGTGGTGTCGCGCTGAATGTCTGGGCCACCTGGCTGCTGGTGGCCGCTTCGACGTTCATTGGGAAAGAGGCGTTGGCCCAGCCCGCTGCGCCCTCCAGGGCAGCACCCGCCCATGCGCTGAACGCGCCCGGCACAGAGCCCGATACCGAGGCCGTGCCCGACGGTGACGGCAAGTGGGTGCTGGGCCTGACCGTCAGTGCCACCCCCTCTTATGCGGGTGCCTCTGACCGTCAGTGGGGCATCCGTCCCGTGCTGGCGGGGCGGGTGGGGCGTTGGATGGTGTCCACCTCGTCGGCCCGTCGGCTGGCCGGGTTGTCGCTGGCGGGGGGCATCAGCACCACGGTGGTGGACTCCGAACGCTGGCAATTGGGGCTGGGCATACGCCTCACCCACGGGCGAGACAGCGCGGACAACGCCCTGTTGGTGGGGTTGCCGGATGTGCGCAGCTCGTTGGCCATTCGGGCGTCCAGCCACTGGGTGTTGACGCCGGCCTGGCGTGTCACCGGCAGTTTGCAGCAAGACCTGCAGCGGGGGCAGGGCCTGCACGCCACGGTGGGTTTGGGGTGGTCACGCCGCCTGGCATCGGGCTGGACGCTGGATGCAGGTTCCGGTGTCACCTGGGCCAACGCCCGCGCCATGAACACTTTCTACGGGGTGTCGCCGGATCAGGCCCGCGCCGGTCGCGGCGCCTGGTTGCCCGGCGCGGGCTTGGAGCAATGGCATTGGGGCGTTGGCGCTTCCCGTGCATTGAGCACCCACTGGCGCGTGGCCACCAGTGTGGGGCGCAGCACCTTGCTGGGTGGCGCGGCGCACAGTCCGTTGACGCTGCAGCGCAGCGGAACAACCGCACAGGTCAGCCTGGCATACGTGGGTTGGTAGAGTGCGGTCTTTCTTTTCTGCGGGAGGCGATGGTGCCCCCGCGGCGCGCTTGAACCTACTCAGGAGACACACCATGGGCAACCTCACTTCCTTGGCCGTTCAGATTCAACAAGCCGGCGGGCCAGAGGCCATGGCGCTGGTGACCGTGCCCGTTGGTGACCCCGGGCCGGGTGAAGTGAGGGTGGCCCACCACGCCATTGGGTTGAACTACATCGACGTGTACCAGCGCAGCGGCTTGTACCCCTTGCCCATGCCCTTGCAGTTGGGCATGGAGGGGGCCGGTGTGGTGGAGGCGGTGGGCGAGGGCGTCACCCACCTCAGCGTGGGCGACCGCGTGGCCTACGCCGCCAACCCACCCGGCAGCTATTGCCAGCGCCGCGTCATGCCCGCCATGAATGTGTGTCGCCTGCCCGACGGCATCTCGTTTGAAACCGGCGCGGCCATGATGCTCAAAGGGCTGACGGCCCAGTACCTGCTCAAGCGCACCTTGCCCCAAGGGGGCTTGCAACCCGGCGATTTTGTGCTGTTTCACGCCGCAGCCGGCGGCGTGGGCCTCATCGCCTGCCAGTGGGCCAAGGCCTTGGGCTTGCAGCTCATTGGCACGGCTGGTTCGGATGAAAAATGTGCCCTGGCGCTGGAGAATGGTGCAAAGTTTGCTATCAATTACAAAACGGAAGATTTTGCCGCCAGGGTGAAAGACATCACCGGCGGTCAGGGCGTCAAGGTGGTGTACGACTCGGTGGGCAAAGACACCTGGGACAAGTCGCTGGACTGCCTGCAGCCATTCGGCCTCATGGCCACCTTCGGCAATGCCAGCGGGCCTGTGCCGCCGTTTGCCCCCGGTGTGTTGGCGGCCAAGGGTTCGCTCTACGTGACCCGCCAGACCCTGTTCAGCCACATCACGAGCCGCGAGCGCACACAGGCCATGGCCGACGACCTGTTCGCCGTGGTGCAAAGTGGCGCGGTCAACATCCGCATCGACCAGCGCTTCCCGCTGGCCAATGTGCAAGCGGCGCACCGCAGCCTCGAAGCCAGGCAGACCACGGGCTGCACCATCCTGTTGCCGTGATGTCGGCCGCCTGAGCGCGGCCTCACATCCGTTCGCCATACCCGACGAATTTGCCCCGAGCGGGCTGTTCCCCCGCCAGTGGGCGTGGCAGAATGCCCCGGCCACCAAGGCACGGCTGCCCAGCGATGGGTGGACCGCACAACACATCGTGGGGATCTGCATCAAACATGACGGATGAGGCTTCTTCGGCTGAGCCGTGGCCAGGCGGCGCTCGCCCGGTCGGCGGTGCGCTGGGCCATTGGCTGGCCGTGCGCATGGTCATCATCATGTGCGTGACCATTGTGGGTGTGCTGTTGCTCAGTCACCAGGCCCTGTCGGCCCTGTTCGACGAGTTCGAGCAAGCCGCCACCCTCCAGCATCTGGCCCGGGTCCAGTCCGCCCTGCAGCAGGACGGGCGTGCGCTGGGCGAGGTGGTTCAGGATTACGCGCAGTGGGACGATGCCCACCGGTTTGTGTTGGGTCAACAACCCGGCTTCATGGCAGACAACTTCACGTCGGCGTCGCTGCGCAACCTGCGGTTGGACGCCGTGCTGGTGGTGGATGAGCATGGCCGCTTGCTCGGTGACCTGCAGAATGGGCCCAGCGGACTCCTTCCACACATCCAACCGGAGTGGCTGCAGCCGCTGGTGCAGGGCAGTACACCCGCCATGTGTGCCAGCACCCGCGAAGGTGGGGTGTGGGTGGGTGACACACCGTTGATGCTGGCCAGAAAACCCATTTCCAACACGGCGGGCGATGCCCCTCCCGTCGGGTGCCTGGTGTTCGTCCGCGAGATCGACGCCGCCTACCTGACCGACATGGAGCAGTTTTCGGGCATACGCATCGTGCTGTCCCGCCAGCAGGGTGTGGACCACCCATCGCTGGCGCAACAGGCGGACGGTGTCTGGGTGGCCAGCACCGCCCTGCCCCACCTGACGGGGTCTCTGAGCGTTCACCACCAATCCCAACTGGGGGCTCAGCGCGGTCAAATCATGACTTGGCTGATGTTGGCCCTGGTGCTGGTCATGGTGCTGGCGGTGGGGGTGCTGTACGCCTTGGTGCAGCGCAAGGTGGTGAGCCGATTACGCCTGGCCGCGGCGTTGGCGGACGGGTATCGACGTACACCCGGGGCCCCCATTGTTTGGCCAGACGAGGGGGTCGACGAGATCGACCGCCTGGGTCGCTCCCTGAATGAGCTGGTTTCCCAGGTCCAGGCGCACCAACACCACGCAGCCCACCACGACGTGTTGACCGGTTTGAGCAACCGCCGGGGGCTGGAGGCGGCCTTGGCCTCGGTGCCGTTTGCTTCGGGGTCAGGCGGCGCTCCATTGGCCTGCCTGGTGTTGCTGGACTTGGACAATTTCAAAACCATCAACGACGGGTTCGGCCAGGACGTGGGGGACGCCCTGTTGTGCCGTGTGGCACGCCAACTGGAAGCCATTGTCCGCAGTGGCGACACCACCGCCCGCACCGGGGGGGATGAGTTTGCCCTGCTGTTGCACGGGCTCCCGCGCGATCAGGCTCTGGCGCTGGTGACCACGCTGATGGAGCAATTGCGTTGGCCGCTGGTCCATGGCGACATGCAGGTGGCCACCAGCGGCTCGGTGGGTCTGGCGTTTTCCGACAGTGCCCACAACGCCCAGATCCTGATGCGCCAAGCGGACCTGGCCATGTACCAGGCCAAGCAGCGGGGGCGAAACTGCTGGGTCGTTTTCAACGAAGCGTTGCATGTGGAGGCCCAGCGGCGCTCTCGCCTGGCCCAGTCGCTGCGGCGCGCGTTGGACGACGGGCTGTTGCAGGTGGCCTTTCAGCCCGTGCTGGATGCGCGGACCAACCGCGTGACCAGCATGGAGGCGCTGGCCCGCTGGTCGCTGGACGGGGAGGTGATCTCACCCGCCGAGTTCATACCCATCGCGGAGGAAAACGGGCTGATCGGGCGGCTGGGCATGCAGGTGGTGGACCGCAGTTGCGCCCTGTTGGCCCGCCTTGGTGCATTGGGGCACGACGTCAGCTGCAGTGTCAACCTGAGTGTGCGGCAGTTCACCGAATTCAATTTGCAGGACGATGTGCCGCGCCGGGTCGCCGCCCACGGACTGGCGCCGTCGGCCTTGCGCCTGGAGGTGACGGAAAGCCTGGTGGCCGATGCCGAGTCGACCATTGTGGACACCATGCATGCGTTGCACGCCCAGGGATTTGATTTTTTGCTGGACGACTTTGGCACCGGTCATTCCTCCTTGCACCGCTTGCAGCAGCTGCCCTTTCAGACCTTGAAGATCGATCGCAGCTTTGTGGCGCCGCTGCAGCAGGGTGACCAGGTGATGGTGCGCACCGTGGTCGATTTGGCCAAAGCCCTGCGTTTGGACGTGGTGGCCGAGGGCGTGGAAACCCCCGAGCAACTGCTGCCCTTGCTGGAGCTGGGCGTGACCCATCTGCAGGGTTACCTGCTGGCCCGCCCCATGTCCGACGAGGCACTGGTGCTGTGGCTGGAGACGCTGAAACGCCAGGGCGGAGGGGCCTCTGCCCATGTGGCGGCGTGGCTGGCTTCGTCCAACGACAGCCCACGAGCACCGGGTGAGCACATCATGGAGCTGGCAACGGTGGTGTGACATGGGGGCGCGTTGTCGGCCTCCACCCGGGTGCCCATGCCGATTGCATCAATCCTGGGCCAACATTTCTGCGCCACAATGGGCACACCCCCTCACCCCATGTGAGGGATGGTTATTAACCGGAAGGAGAGCCCATGTTTCCAGAGTACCGCGAGCTGATTTCCAGCCTGAAGGGCAACGACGCCCACTTCACCCGTTTGTTCGACAAACACAACGAGTTGGACCAGAAAATCAAGAACATGGAAAACCACATCGAACCCGGTACGCCGGTGGAAATTGAAACCATGAAGAAGGAAAAGCTGGCGCTGAAAGACGAGCTGTATGCCCACCTGAAGAAGGTGGAAGCCGCTGCCTGATGCGTTGCGGTTCATTTCGCCCATGAAAAAGGCCTGCAGCTGCAGGCCTTTTTCATGGGACATCGGTGCCCGTGGCGACTGAGTGCACTGGTCGGGTGCCGTTCACGGGTTGACGCAGTGGGTGATCTGCGGCACCGGCCGCATGCGGCCGCAGGGCGTGGCCACCCCGGGGCTGGGGTGGGGTGTGCCTTCGTGGTCCATTTGGGCGGCCAGCGTGTCCCATGCCACCAGGCCGTGTTTGCCCAGGGTCAGTCGCAACAACCAGCCGGTTTGCCCGCCAGGCACGTCCTCGAAGCCGTCAAACACAAAGTTGCCCAGGCTGTAGACGATGAGCTTGCCCCGGTACAGGTCCACCCCCTGTGTCACGTGGGGGTGGCCACCCACCACCACGTCCGCACCGGCGTCTATCATGAGTCGGGCCAGTTCGCGCTGGCGCCGTGTGGGTTGGCGCTCCCGCTCCCAGCCCCAGTGCATGAATGGGATGACCAGGTCGGCCCCCGCGGCCCGGGCGGCGCGGATGTCGGCCACCACGCGGTCGTCCTCGCTCCAGGCCACGCCGGGCCAATTCGGGCCTGCCGCAAAGGAGCGTGGCTTGAACTCGTTGTACGCCAGCACGGCCACCCGCAGGCCCTGGCGCTCCACCCACAGCGGGCGGTGGGCTTCGCTCAGGTTGCGGCCACCGCCAAAGTGGGCAATGCCCGCGGCGTCCAGGTGCTGCATGGTCTGCAGAAAGGCGTCCTGCCCGTAGTCACCGGAATGGTTGTTGGCCAAGGCCAGGGCGTTGAAACGGCCTTGCAGCACGGGCAGCACGTCGGGCGGGGCGCGAAAACTGTAGATTTTGTTGTCCAGCGGCTGGCCCACGGTGGCAATGGGCAACTCCAGGTTGCCAATGGTGTAGTCGGCCTCGCGCAGCAGGGCGGCAAACGGGGCCAGTGGGTCACGGCCATCGGCGATGACCTTGCCTGGGCCGTCGGCCAGCATCACATCGCCCGCGAACAGCAGCCGCAGGGTGCCCGGGGTGCCCAGGGGCAGCACGGGCGATGCGGCGGCGGGCAGGGCCTGGCTGTGGGCATCGGCGGTGCCGGTGGCCACCGCGCGCCGGGACCGGGGTGGCAGCGGGTGGGCCCGCTCGCACCAGTAGGTCAGTTCACCGTCGCGCACCGGCTCGTACACCCGTTGCAGCCCGGTGAAGCCGTGCACCGGCGTGCCGGGCACGTGCACCTGGGCGGCGGTGTGCGTGGCCTGGTGGATGGGCACGGGGCCACTGGCCTGGCTGGCGTAGGTGTACACCTTCACGGAGGGCTGCGCGCTGCCCAGCGTGTTGACGACCCGAAACAGGAAGTAGGAACCAATTTCGGTGGCCGGGGTTTCCAACGGGCGTTGCGTGGGGGCGGCGGTGATGAGGCTGTCCTCGCCGCCGTAGTTCACGTGGCATTGCACGCTTTGCCCCCAGGCAGCGCTGGCCAGGGTGGCGGCCAGCCACAGGACCACCCGTGGGCGCCAGGGGCCTCGTTGGGTGGGCCGGGGGCTGGGCGCGGTGTGGTCAGGTGGCATGGCAGCAGGGAGGGTCAGTGGCCGCGGCGAACGCGCCGAATTTCGTCGGCGATCAGGCAACACGCCCCCAGGGTGATGGCGGCATCGGCCAGGTTGAACGCCGGAAAATGCCCGCCGTGGAACATGGGGACCAGGAAGGGCCAGTGGAAATCCAGCATGTCCACCACGTAGCCGTGCAGCAGGCGGTCAACCACGTTGCCCACCGCGCCGCCCAGCAGGCTGCTGACCGCGAAGGAAAACAGTTTCTGACCGGGGTGGCTTTTCAGCATCCAGACCATCAGGCCAGCGGCGACGATGCCAATGCCCGTGAAAAACCAACGCTGCCAACCACCCGCATCGGCCAGGAACGAGAACGCTGCGCCCGGGTTGTGCACCCGCACGATGTTGAAAAACGGGGTGATGGGTGTGCTGTCGCCCAGCTGGTAGTGGCCCAGGATCAGCGTTTTGGTGAACTGGTCCAGCACCAGCACGATGGCCGCCCAGCCCAGCCAGGGCAGCACGCTGGGCGCGCCAGCTGGGTGGGTGCGGTGGCTGAAGCCGGGCTTAGCCGCTTTGCGGGTGGCCATGTGCGCCGGCGCCTCAGGCCACGGCACGGACTTCGCCCGCGCCGAACAGGTTGCTGGTGCAGCGGCCGCACAGCGTCGGGTGGGCTGCGTCGTGGCCCACATCGTCGCGGTAATGCCAGCAGCGCTCACATTTGATGCTTTTTGAGGCCTCAACGCTTATATGCATTGCATTTCCAGCTATCAAATCCACGCTGGAGGTGATGAACACAAACTTCAGGTCATCGCCCAGGGAGGCCAGCAGCGCATGGTCGTCGCCGGGCACGGTCAGCACCACATGCGCCTGCAAGGATGAGCCCACCGCGCCCGTGGTGCGCACGGCTTCGATGTCTTTGTTCACCAGGTCGCGGATGTCGCGGATGCGGGCCCATTTGTCCAGCAGGGCCTCGCTGTCGGCGGTGGGTGCTGGCCAGGCGGTGTACGTTTCCATGAACACCGACGCGCTGTGAGGCTGCCCCGGCTGGCCCATGAAGCCCCAGGCCTCTTCGGCGGTGAAGCTCAGGAACGGTGCCATCCAGCGCACAAAGGCGTGGGTGATGCGGTGCAGCGCGGTTTGGGCGCTGCGCCGGGCCAGCGAGCCGGGTGCGGTGGTGTAGAGACGGTCTTTCAGCACGTCGAGGTAGAAGCCGCCCAGGTCCTCGCTGCAGTACAGCTGCAGCTTGGCCACCACGGGGTGGAATTCGTATTTCTCGTAGTGCGCCAGGAT
>PNML01000069.1 GCA_013823635.1 Polaromonas sp.
CCCTGGCCCAGGTGCAAAAAGCCGCCGTCGCCGTATTCGGCGCGCAGCCGGTGCACCAGCTCGGTGGCGTAGCCCCGTTTGGTGGGGCCCAGGGCGTCGGTGTTCCACTCGGCGGCGTCGCGGTCAGCGGTGGCCACGTAGGTGGGCTCGCCGCCCATGGTCAGGCGCACGTCGCCGGCTTGCAGCCGCTGGTCCACGGCGTGGCCCAGGGCCACCACCTTCTCCCACTGCTCATCGGTGTAGGGCAGGGTGACGCGGGGCGACTCGTGGATGCGGGTGACCTGCATGTGGTGGGAAAACTCGACCTCGCACTTGTCCACCCCGCCTTCGATGGGCGCCGCGCTGGACGGCTGGGGTGTGCAGGCCAGCGGCACATGGCCCTCACCGGCCAGCAGGCCGCTGGTGGGGTCCAGTCCGATCCAGCCCGCGCCGGGCAGAAACACCTCGCACCAGGCGTGCAGGTCGGTGAAGTCTTTCTCGGGGCCGTTGGGGCCGTCCACCGACTTCACATCGGCCGTGAGCTGGATGAGGTAGCCCGACACAAAGCGCGCGGCCAGGCCCAGGTGGCGCAGCAGCTGCACCAGCAGCCAGCCCGAGTCGCGGCAGGAGCCGGTGCCTTTTTCCAGGGTTTCTTCGGGCGTTTGCACGCCGGGCTCCATGCGGATGGTGTAACCCACGTCCTGTTGCACCAACTGGTTGATGCCCACCAGGAAGTCGATGGTGCGCTGCTCGGTGGTGTTGACTTTTTTCAGGTACTTGGCCAGCAGCGGGGTCAGTGGCTCGGTCACCAGGTAGGGCGCCAGTTCGGCGGCCTGGCCCTTGGCGTAGTTGAACGGAAAGCTCTCGGCGCTGGGCTCCAGGAAAAAGTCGAAGGGGTTGTACACCGCCATCTCCACCACCAGGTCGACGGTCACCTTGAACTCGCGGGTGGGCTCGGGGAACACCAGCCGTGCCTGGTAGTTGGCGAACGGGTCTTGCTGCCAGTTGATGAAATGCTCGGCGGGCTCGATGCGCTGCGAGTACGACAACACCTTGGTGCGGCTGTGGGGGGCGGGCCGCAAGCGAACCACCTGGGGCCCGAGCTTGACCAGTCGGTCGTACTGATAATGGGTAACGTGGTTGAGGGCAACGTGGATGGCCATGTCAAGGGCTTTCTGCAAGGGAGCAATGAATGACGGGTGTCAACGGATCGGTACGGGTCCAAGCAATTAGTGCGCCATGGCGGGGCGGTGCCGGGTCGGGTGGTGCATTTCCCGCGAGACCCTGCCGGGTCGCGCGGTCGATGGACCCAGCATAACGCCTGCCTGCGACCAGACCATGCACCCGTCTGCCCAGACGCCTCCGTCACCCGGTCCGACCGCCGCCCGCCTGGCCCAACCGGCCATGCTGCTGTGGGTGTGGGCACCGCTGGGCTGGGTGCTGGGGGTGGTCGTGGCCCTGCAGCAGGTGGTGCTGTGGCCAGCCGATGATTACGGGCTTTTTGGTGCCCTGTCGCTTGTCCTCATTGGTGTTTCAGCTTCCATTTATTTCAAGAATTTGGCGGGTGGAGCCGGTCCGTCCCGGTGGTCGCCCTGGCTGGGTGTGGTGGTGTGGCTGTCCGTGGTGGCCCTGGGCGCGGCCAGCACGGGGTGGCGCGCTGCCCAGCGCCAGGCCAATACCCTGCCCACGGCCTGGCAAGGCGTGTCGCTGCAGTTGACCGGGCAGGTGGACGATTTGCCCCGAGCCACCGGCAACGGCTGGCGTTTTGCGTTCCGGGTGGAGGGGGTGGCGGCGGTGCGGGGCTCTGGTGCGGCGGCCAGTGGCCCACCGGCCCCGGGTCAGGGGTTCCCCGACCGGGTGCAGTTGAGCTGGTCGGCGCAGGCCGACGGGGCGGTGCCCCAGGCGGGCGAACGCTGGCGGCTGACGGCGCGCCTGCGTCAACCCCACGGACTGGCCAACCCGCATGGCTTTGACAGCGAACTGTGGCTGTGGGAGCAAGGTCTGGGGGCCACCGGGTATGTGCGGCTGGGGTCCCGCGACCCCGCACCGCAACGCCTGGCCCCGGCCAGTTGGGGTTGGCAGCCCTGGCGCGAGCGGGTGCGCCAGCGCATCCAGTCGCAGGTGAGCGATGGCCGGGTGGCCGGTGTGCTGAGCGCACTGGTCATGGGCGATCAGGCCGCCATCGAGCGCCGCGACTGGGACGTCTTCCGGGCGACGGGGGTGGCGCACCTGGTCAGCATCAGCGGTTTGCACATCACCTTGTGGGCCTGGCTGGCCATGCGCGTGGTGGCCCAGTGGTGGCGTTGGGCGCCACGGCTGGCTCCCGTTGGGGGCAGCCGCCTGTTGCACGCAGTGCCCGCGCCGGTGGCAGCGGCCTGGGGTGGTTGGGTGCTGGCGCTGGGGTATGCCCTGTTTTCGGGTTGGGGCATACCGGCACAGCGCACCGTGCTCATGCTGGCGGTGGTCATGGGGCTGCGGCTGCTGGGGCGCCGCTGGCCCTGGCCGGTGGTCGGCCTGTGGGCCATGGCCGTGGTGCTGGCCTGGGACCCCTGGGCCTGGCTGCAGGCCGGGTTCTGGCTGAGTTTTGTGGCCGTGGGTGTGCTGCTCGCGCTGGGCAACGCCCCGTCCGATCCGCCTCGCCCTGTGTGGGGCCTGCTGCGCACGCAAGCCGCCATTTCCGTGGTGCTGGCGCCACTGACCCTGGTGTTGTTTGGTCAGGTGTCGGTGGTGGGGTTGCTGGCCAACCTGGTGGCCATCCCGGTGGTGACGTGGCTGATCACCCCGCTGGCCCTGGCGGGCGTGGCGTGGCACGCCCTGTGGGTGCCCGCTGCGGCGCTGGTGCAGGTGCTGATGGGTGCGCTGCACGCCATGGCCGCGTGGCCGGGTGCGAGCCTGATGTTGCCCGCCTTGCCCGGCTGGCTGCCGGTGGCGGCGGTGCTGGGTGGGCTGGCGCTGGTGTGGCGCTGGCCGCTGTCGTGGCGGGCGCTGGGCTTTGCCCTGTGGTGCCCGCTGCTGGCGTGGCAGGCGCCGCGCCCGCCGGTGGGGGAGTTCGAGGTGTTGGCCGCCGACGTGGGGCAGGGCAGCGCCGTGGTGATCCGCACGGCCCATGGCAGTGTGCTGTATGACGCCGGGCCGCAATGGGGGCCGGGCAGCGATGCCGGCCAGCGTGTGCTGCTGCCCCTGTTGCACAGGTTGGGCGAGCGGCCCGCCGCCGTGGTGCTGAGCCACCGCGATGGTGACCATGTGGGCGGTGCCCTGGCCGTGCTGGATGCCTGGGGACCATCGCCACTCGGCTGGACCACGGCGAAGGCGCTGCGGGTGTGGGCCTCGTTCGAGCCGCCCGCCCTGGTGTCTGCGTTGTCCGACCCGGCACTGGCTGGCCGGGTGTTGGCCAGTCCCCCTGCCTGGACGCGGTGCCAGGCCGGCCAGCGCTGGGAGCAGGACGGCGTGGTGTTTGAGCTGCTGCACCCAACGCCCGCTCTCTATGCCCAAGCCACGGGCAGCAACAACCTGTCGTGTGTGCTGTGGGTGCGGGGGGCCAGCCGGTCGGCGCTGTTGACGGGCGACATGGACTCGGTCCATGAGGCCGCCCTGGTCCAGGCCCACCCGGGGCTGCGTGCCGACTGGTTGCTGGCACCCCACCACGGCAGCCGGACCAGCTCCAGCGCCGAGTTGCTGGACACCGTCCGTCCCCAATGGGTGGTGGTGCAAGCCGGTTACCTCAGCCGCTACGGCCACCCGGCGCCCCAGGTACTGGACCGCTACCGTGCCCATGGGGTTCGCTGGGTGGCCACGCCCGAATGCGGGGCAGCCCTGTGGCGCAGCACCCAGCCCGATGCCATGCTGTGTCAGCGACAAAGCCAGCCCCGCCACTGGCACTGGCGACCTCCGGTGGGCGCAGATGGGGGTGCCACCGCGCACCCGCCCAGCCCGGGGTCTGATGCCTCGGCGCCCCAGGAAAACCCTTGATTGGCCCATTTATTGCTATCCTGACCGTCAGCCACCCGCCGGACCCGTGCAGACACCAACTGCCCAGGACGGGCCAGAGGTGAATCACGAGGAAGGTCAACAGAAAGTCTGCCCATGCAAATCCAGATGTTCGATGAAATGAATGCATCCCCCGAGCAGGTCCGGGCGCACTACCAGGCCTACGCCGATTGGCTGGCCCAACAACCCGACGAAGTCATGCAGGCGCGACGGGAAGAGGCGGAAATGATCTTTCGGCGCGTGGGCATCACGTTTGCCGTGTACGGCGAAAAGGACGCCGATGGCTCGGGCACCGAGCGGCTGATTCCCTTTGACCTGATCCCCCGCATCATTCCCGCGCATGAGTGGGCCGACATGGAGGCCGGGTTGGTGCAGCGTGTCACCGCGCTCAACCGCTTCCTGCACGACGTCTACCACGGCCAGGACATCATCCAGGCGGGTGTCATTCCCGCCGATCAGATTTTCCAGAACGCCCAGTTCCGCCCCGAGATGATGGGTGTGGACGTGCCCGATGGCGTGTACTCGCACATCAGCGGCATCGACATCGTTCGGGCACCCAATGCGGCGGGCGAGGGCGAGTACTACGTGCTCGAAGACAACCTGCGCGTGCCCAGCGGCGTCAGCTACATGCTGGAAGACCGCAAGATGCTCATGCGCCTGTTTCCCGAGCTGTTCACCGAGCACCGCGTCGCCCCCGTGGCCCACTACCCCGACCTGTTGCTGGAAACGCTGCGGGCCGTCAGCCCCGGCCACACCGCTCAGCCCACCGTGGTGGTGCTGACGCCCGGCATGTACAACAGTGCCTACTTCGAACACGCCTTTCTGGCCCAGCAGATGGGGGTGAGCCTGGTGGAGGGCCAGGACCTGTTCGTCAAGGACAACTTTGTCTACATGCGCACCACGCGCGGCCCACGCCGGGTGGACGTCATCTACCGCCGGGTGGACGACGACTTCCTTGACCCCCTGGCCTTCCGCCCCACTTCCACGCTGGGGTGCGCCGGGCTGCTCGACGTGTACCGCAGCGGCAACGTCAACATCTGCAACGCCATTGGCACCGGGGTGGCCGACGACAAGTCCATCTACCCCTATGTGCCCAAGATGATCGAGTTCTACCTGGGTGAAAAGCCCATCCTGAACAACGTGCCCACCTACATGGGCCGCAACCCCGACGACCTGGCCTACATGCTGGCCCACATGCCCGAGCTGGTGGTCAAAGAGGTGCATGGCGCCGGGGGCTATGGCATGCTGGTGGGCCCCGCCTCCACCAAGGCCGAAATCGAAGACTTCCGCCAGGCCGTCAAGGCCAACCCGTCGGGCTACATCGCCCAGCCCACGCTCAGCCTGTCCACCTGCCCCACCTACGTGGAAAGTGGTGTGGCGCCCCGCCACATCGACCTGCGGCCCTTTGTGCTCAGTGGCAAAGAGGTGCAGATGGTGCCCGGTGGCCTCACCCGTGTGGCCCTGAAGGAAGGCTCATTGGTGGTCAACTCGTCGCAAGGCGGTGGCACCAAAGACACCTGGGTGCTGGAAGACTGAACACGGAGGAAGAAACATGCTCTCAAGAACCGCTGACCACCTGTTTTGGATGTCCCGCTACACCGAGCGGGCCGAGAACACCGCGCGCATCCTGGATGTGAACTACCAGACCAGCCTCATGCCCCAGTCGGCCGCCGTGGCGCAGGCCGGATGGGAAGGCCTGCTGGCCATCAGCGAGCTGACCGCCGCCTACAAGGCCAAGTACGGGGAAGTGACCCAGCGCAATGTGCTGAATTTCATGGTGCGCGACATGGACAACCCCTCCAGCATCGCCTCCTGCCTGCGTGGTGCCCGTGAAAACGCCCGCGCCGTGCGCGGCACCCTCACCACCGAGGTGTGGGAAACCCAGAACATCACCTGGCTGGAGCTGTCGCAGCTCATCAACAGCAAAACCTTCGAACGCGACCCCACGCCGTTTTTCGAGTGGGTCAAGTTCCGCTCCCACCTGTCGCGCGGGGTGGCCATTGGCACCATGCTGCAGGACGAGTCGTTTCACTTTCTGCGCATGGGCACCTTCCTGGAGCGGGCCGACAACACCGCCCGGCTGCTGGACGTGAAGTTTCATGCCGTGCAAAGTGATTTTTACGGCACCGCCAGTGAGCTGGACTTGGACTACGACTTCTACCACTGGAGCGCCATTTTGCGCAGCGTGAGTGCGTTTGAGGTCTACCGCAAGGTGTACCGCGATGTCATCAAGCCCGAGCTGGTGGCCGAATTGCTCATCCTGCGCTCGGACATGCCGCGCAGTCTGCTGGCCTGCATGAACGAGGTGCTGGCCAACCTGTCCGCGGTGGCCAACGACCACTCGGGCGAAACCGCCCGGGTGGCCGGCAAGCTGCGGGCCGATCTGGAGTTTGCCAACATCGAGGAAATTCTGGCCACCGGCCTGCACGCCTTCCTGACCCAGTTCCTGGACCGCGTCAACAATTTGGGTGGCCGCATCAGTCAGGATTTCCTGATGCCGTCGCCGCACTGATGAAACTCCGCATCCACCACGCCACCCACTACACCTACACCGAGCCACTGCGCCACATGGTGCAGTCGTTGCACCTGTGGCCCATCTCCGGGCCTGGGCAGACGGTGTTGCAGTGGTCGTTGACGTCTCCGGTGGTGTTGCATGGGCGCATGGATGCCTTGGGCAACCATGTGCACCACGGCAGTTGGGTGGCCTCTCCCCGTCAGGCGCCCGTGCTGGCCCTCTCGGTGCACGCCGCAGGTGTGGTGGACACGCACGCCGTGGCACGCTGGACCGATGCGCCCGGCCAACCCCACCCCGGGCTGTTTCTGCGCTCCACCCCTTCGGTGGAGCCCCACGCCCGCATGGCGCAGTGGGCCATCGAGGTGCTGGGCCTGGGCCCTGGCGACCTGGGGCCTGGCCGCATGCCCGCTGCGCAACAGGTGCTGGCATTGGCCGACGCGGTGCACCACAAGGTGCGCTACCGGCCCGGCCAGACGCAGGTGGACACCACGGCGCTGGAAGCCTTCGACTGGGGTCTGGGGGTGTGCCAGGACCAGGCCCAGGTCATGGTGGCGGTGTGCCGCAGCCTGGGTTGGCCCGCGCGTTACGTGAGTGGCTATTTCCACGCGGTGGACGAGCCCGATCTGGCCAGTCATGCCTGGGCAGAGGTGTGTGTGGACATGGCCCGCCGGGAATGGCTGAGTGTGGACATCACCCACAGCTGCGTGACCGACGAGCGGCACGTGCGCCTGGCCGCTGGCACCGACTACAGCACCTGCCCGCCCGTGAAGGGCTTGCGCCAGGGGGGTGGACAAGAACGCATGGCGGTGAACATAGAAATATCGGTCATGTAAGCCTGCATCGCCTGTCCTTGTTGATGCGTCGGCCATCAATCACTGACCAAGGTGACGGCGTTCCAGGTGCTGGGTGCGGTAGTACTCTGCTTTGGTCTCGTACATGGCGTGGTCGGCCTGCTGCACCGTCGCCTCCAGCGACCCACCGGGCAGGCAGGTGGCGGCTCCCATGGACAGGCTCAGGTGCTGGCCGGAGTAATACTGGTTGTTCAGGTCCAGCACCGACGCGATGCGCTCTTGCATGGCCTTGGCCGCCTGCTCGTCAGCGCCCGGCATCAGCACCGTGAACTCATCGCCGCCGATGCGGGCCGCGCACGCTGGTGCATCCACCGCCTTGGTCAACACCTCGCCCGCGCGGCGCAGCAGGGCATCGCCCGCCGCATGGCCCTGCTCGTCGTTGATCCGCTTGAGGCCATTCAGGTCAATGGCGAGCACGCTGATGGGCCAGGGCCCTTTGCGCGACAGGCGGTTGAGCTCATCGGCGTAGAAGGTGCGGTTGCGCAACTGGGTCAACACGTCGTGTTTGCCCAGGTATTCCAAGTAGGCCTCGGCTTTTTTGCGGGCGGTGATGTCCACCAGCGACACCAGCACCATGTCCCAACGGTCCTCGTGGCCCGGCATGATGTGGAACTGCATGTGCACATGCAGCAGGTTGCCGCTGAGCGCGTAATTCACCACTTCGCGTTGTTGAAAATACTTGCCGTTCCACAGGTCGACGAGCTGTGACTTGAAGGACTCGTGCATCTCGTCGCGGAACACCTGGCCCACCTGTTTCAGCAGTTGGGCTTTGGTGTCTGCACCAAACAGGTGCAGGGTGTGGCGGTTCACGTCGATGACCCGGATTTCTTCCATGCAGCGCGTGACGAAATCGGGATGGACCTGCACAAAAGTGGCGAAGTCTTCGATGCCGCGTTCGCGCAGGTCTGTCATCAGGTTGCGGATGGCGCTGAAGTCCTCCACCCACAGCGACACGGGCGACAGCTCGAACAGGTTGCGCGCATACGCCTCGCGCTGGGTCAGCAGCAGGTGGTCGCGCTCCTGGCGGGTCACGTCCTCCAGTGTCACCAGCACGCGGTCCCAGGTGGCCTCGTGCCCCTGCAGGATGCGGGCGCGGATGCGCACTTCCAGCCGCTGTCCGCCCAGGGTGTAGTTGTAGGTCTGGTTGCTGAAGCTCAGTTGACCCGACCACAGCTGGCACAGCTCGGCCGTGACGCGCTGGTGGATGTCGTCCCTGAACACCTCGCCCAGGCGGGCCTGCAGCTCATGCAGGCTGCTGGCCTCGAACAGGTCCAGCGTGTGTCGGTTGACCCGCAGGATGCGGAATTCGGCCGTGCACTGCGCCAGCCGTTCGGGTCGCTCGGCCAGGTGGGCGGCCAGGTCGGTGATGCCCTGGCTGCGCCACCGGTCGAACAGGCGCTTGAGGCCACTGTAATCCTCCAGCCAGAGCGAGACGGGGGCCAGTTCGAACATCTGCTCGAAGTCAGAGTCGGTGGAAGGTGCCAAGTCGGTGTACGTCATGTCGAGAATCAAGGGTGGAGGGCCGCCCATTGGCGGACACCCATTGTGCACTTGTGCCATGATGAACCCAATGCGCCCGCCGGTGCCAGCCGCACCCCACTTTCCAAGACTGACGCCATGCCCACGCCAATGCCTTTGTCCAATTCGTCTCACGCCCGTTTGTCGCGCCGCCACTGGTTGATGCAATCGGCGGCGTTGGGCCTGTCGCCCGGCGCGCTGTGGGCGCAATCGAACGCCACCCCGCCCCTGAGCATTGGGGTGCTGAAAATCGTGTCGCACGCCGCGCTGGACGCGGATGAAAAAGGTTTCGAGGCCGGTCTGACCAGTGCCGGGTTCCGCGAAGGTGTCAACGTCAGTTACCTGCGCCGCAACGCCAACGGTGACATGGCCGTGGCCGAGGCCATGGCCAAGGAACTGGTGGCGGCCAAGGTGAACCTGATCCACGCCATCGCCACCCCCACCGCCCAGGCCGCCATGCGAACTGGCAGCCGCGTGCCGCTGGTGTTTTCGTCGGTGACCGACCCCGTGGGGGCTGGTCTGGTGCCGCCGGGCAGCGCGCCCGGACAAAAAACGGGTACCCATGTCACCGGCGTGAGCGACCTGTGGCCGGTGCGGCTGCAAATGGAAACCTATGCCCGTGCTGTGCCACAGGCCAAGGTGTGGGGCACCATCTACAACCCGCAGGAGGTCAACTCCATCGCCCACATCCAGTCCATGAGGGAGGCGGCCAAGGACCTGGGCCTGACGCTGCTGGAAGTGAAAGTGACCCGCAGCGAAGACGTGGGGGCGGCTGCGGCCTCACTGGTGGGCAAGGCACAGGCCATCACCATCACCTCCGACAACACCACCGTCGCCAACCTGGCGGCCATTGCCCGGGTGTGCAACCAGCACAAAATGGCCTTGTTTGCCGGTGACATCGACAGCGTGGCCCGCGGCGCCGTCATGGCCTACGGGCTGGACTACTACCTGGTGGGCTATTCGGCCGGCAAAAAGGCCGCGCTGGTGCTCAAGGGCATCAAGCCGGGTGATGTCCCCTGGGGCCCGGTGGAGAAATTCAGCCTGGTGGTCAACCTGAAGGCGGCCAAGGCCCAGGGCGTGACCCTGCCCCCCGAGTTGCTGGCACGGGCCGACAAGGTCATTGACTGAACCCTCGGAGCCCAGGGGCCATGCGATTTTTGAGCAGCATTCACCTGGCGGTGCTCATTTTGCTGGGGGCCATCGGGGTGGGCTTGTACGCCGATCTGAAGAGCGATGAGCTTCACGAGCAGAACCTGAAGGTGCAGCTGGGGCTGGAGCGCATGGTCAGACTGAATCAGTCGCTGACCAATTCGGTGGCCATGGCCGTGCTCGAGAAAAACACCCTGCGCGCCGCCAGCTACCCCACGCTGGCCAGCGAGTTGGACGCCACGGTCAGGGAGGTGAAGGCCCTGACCCAGCACATGTTGCTGGCCCCCGAGATGCGGGCGCTGCACGACGAGCAGAGTGCGTTGCGGGCCATCGAAAGCGAAGTCTTTGCCTTGATGCGGCAGGCCAAATGGGCCGAGGCCTACCAGGTGTTGCTGGGTGGCGATTACGTGATGTCGCTCAAGCTGTATGAAATCAACAGCGATTCGGTGGTGGGGGCGCTGGCCATTGAAATGTCCAACACCGCACGCCAGCACGAAAAGCTGCGCACCATCACCCTGTTCATGCGGCTGGCGGCTGCCGTGCTGATGCTGTGGGCGGGTTGGCGGTATTCGGTGCGGCTGAAGACCGAGCTGGCCGAGCAAACCCGGTTGCGCAATGCGGTGACCTCGGCCAAGGAGGCGCTGGAGGAGAAGGTGCAGGCCCGCACCGCCGAACTGGAAGCGGCCAATCGGCAGCTGGCCACCCTCAGCGCCACCGATGGGCTCACCGGCCTGGCCAACCGCCGCCGATTCGACGACTACTGGGCCGAGGAGTGGCCACGCGCCCTGCGCCA
Source organism: Polaromonas sp. (assembly GCA_013823635.1). Lineage (GTDB taxonomy): Bacteria > Pseudomonadota > Gammaproteobacteria > Burkholderiales > Burkholderiaceae_C > UBA2334. The sequence goes on from PNML01000069.1 coordinate 10,793, forward strand.
GGGCACCCCACTGGCGGTCATCATGCTGGACGTGGACCACTTCAAGCTCTACAACGACCACTACGGCCACCAGCAGGGCGATGATTGCCTGCGCCAGGTGGGCGAGGCCTTGCGTGCCACGGTGCGCCGTGCCGGTGAACTGGTGGCGCGTTACGGGGGCGAGGAGTTTGTGGTGGTCATGCCCGGTGCCACGGAAGCACAGGCCCTGGAAACGGCGGAGGCCATTCGCGCAGCCGTCCAGGGCAAGGCCATGCCGCACGCCACCTCGGCGGTGTCACAGGTGGTCACGGTCAGCTTGGGGGTGGCCGTGGGCACACCCGCTCCCACCGATGACCGCGATGGCCTGGTTCAGGCGGCCGACAAGGCGCTGTACGACGCCAAACACCAGGGACGCAACCGCGTGGTGCTGGCTCGGTACTGAGCAGCGTCAGCGCTCACGGAGCGGCCAGCGATACCGGCGCCGGTTCGCCGCGCAGGCGGGCCTCAATGGCCAGCCCCAGCTCGATCACGGCCAGCGCGTAGTAGCTGCTCCAGTTGTAGCGGGTCACGGTGTAGAAGTTGTCGGTGCCCGCCACGTAGCTGGCGGGCTGCCCCCCTTGCTCGGGTCGGCCGTTGTGCAGCTCGATCAGGGCCAGTTGACCCACGTGGGCGCGGCCAGCGTCGCTCAGCACCGCCCCCTTGGCCTCCATGCTGGCGGGGCTGAAGCTGGGCAGGATGTCGGGGGCCATCAGGCTGTCCATGTCCAGCCGCGTGGGGTCCAGCGTGACGGCGTAGTGGGTGGGCATGCCGGGCTTCCAGCCGAAGGCCTTGAAGTAGTTGGCCACCGAGCCGATGGCGTCGGCCGGGCTGTTGAACAGGTCGATCTGGCCGTCGCCGTCAAAGTCCACCGCGTACCGGGCCCAGCTGCCGGGCATGAATTGCGGCATGCCCATGGCGCCCGCGTAGCTGCCGCGCAGGCGGCTGGGGTCTTGCCCGGCGGCCAGGCTCATGTCCAGCAGCTGCTCCAGTTCGCCCAAAAAATACTGGCTGCGCGCCGCCGCACGCGGGTGCGCAGCGGGGAAGTCAAAGGCCAGGGTGGCCAGCGCGTCAATCACGCGAAAGTTGCCCATGTGGCGCCCGTACAGTGTTTCCACCCCGATCACACCCACGATGAGGCTGGCGGGCACGCCGGTGTCGGCCTGGGCTTTGTCCAGCCACTGGCGGTTGGCCTGCCAGAAGGCCTGGCCCGCTTTCAGGCGCACCGGCTCGATGAAGCGGGCGCGGTAGGCTGCCCAGTTTTTGGCGGTCTCCACCGGGGCCGGCAGCATGAGCTTTTGCACCTGCGGCAGCTGGCGCGCCTGGGCGATGGCGGCGCGCACGGTGGGTGCGTCCAGCCCACGGCGCTGGGCCACCTCGTCGGCAAAGCGCATGGCCTCGGGGTGCTGGGCGTAGGTGAGCACCGTGGCGGAGGCGGGTTTATGACGTTTTTTGCCTTCAGCGATCGTGTTTATTGATGTTGAAGCTATCAAAAAAATCAAACACATTTGGCCCGCTCGAACCCAGGGACGGGCGGGCTGTGTGGGGCGAGCGGCGGGGCGAAGCCTGAGGGGGAGCAAATTCATGGGGGCGCAGTGGAGGCAGCAGGTGGGGGCCGGTGGGGCGGTGAGGGCCAGGTGAGCAGGGTGTATTGTTGGCGCAGCTGGGCCAGGGCCTGCTGGGGTGAGGAGTTGGGCGCGGCAAAGGCCGATGGGTGGGGGCCCGCGTAGCGCACCGCCTCCAGGGCCAGCAGCCACGTCACCACCCCAGCGGTGGCCGGCTGCGCGCCACACAGGCTCTGCAACTGTTGCGCCAGCTGGCGCGGGCTGGTCTGTGGTCCGGCGTCCAGCCCGAGTTGGCTGGCGCGCTGGCGGGCCTGCGCCAGCAGGCGCAGCCAGGGGTCGTGCTGGCGGCGCTCCCAGCGGGCCCAGGCGGCGGCCCCCAGGCTGGCGAGCGCCAGCAGTGCGGCCATCAGGTAGCCCAGGTCGCGCCAGCTGGGTGCTTCGAAGCCCAGGTGTTTGAGCAGTTCAAACTGGCGGTCCTGGGTGTAGTTCAGCACCCACTGGTTCCAGCGGTTGTTCACGGCTTCCCAGGTGGCTTGCAGGCGCTCGCTCAGGGCGGGGCTGAAGGCCACCACGGCGTTGCCCAGCACGCCTCGGGCCGGTGTCAGGCGGTTCAGGCTGGCGGTGCGGCTGGGGGCCACGGCGGTGGTGGGGTCCACGCGCACCCAGCCCTGGCCAGCCAGCCACACCTCGGCCCAGGCGTGGGCGTCGCTTTGGCGGACGGTCCAGTAGCCGTCCACGGGGTTGAGCTCGCCGCCCTGGTAGCCGGTGACCACCCGTGCGGGGATGTCCATGGCCCGCATCAGCACCACAAAGGCGGCGGTGATGTGTTCGCAAAACCCCTGCTTGCGGTCAAACCAGAATTCGTCCGCGCTGTGCTGGCCATAGGTGCCGGGGGCCAGTGTGTAGCTGTAGCCACCGGTGCGCAGGGTGGCCAGGGCGCGCTGCACCAGCGCGGGTGCGGCACCGGCCTGGTGACCGGACTCGTTGCGCCAGCGCTGAGCCAGGGCCATCAACCGGGGGTTGAACCCGGGGGGCAGCACCAGGTGGTCCTGCAGCCCGAGCTCGGCTTGCAGGGGACCGTGGCGGAACTCGGGGTGGCTTTGGGCGCGGTAGCGCACCAGCTCGGTGATGGGGCGGCTGGAGAGCCATTGCAGCTCTGGCGTGGCCTGCAGGTCGTGGCGGGCCAGTGTGGGGGCCTGTGGCGTGGCGTCCAGCACCAGCACCCAGGGTTGCTGGTGGGGTTGCAGCGTCACCTCGTAGCCCACCGGCGCGCCCAGCGGCTGCAGATCGGCCTTGAGCTGCAAGCGCGTGGGCAGCTCCGATTGCAGCGGCCGCCAGTCCTGACCGTCGAACCGGCTGAGCACGGGGCCACGGAAGTACATCTGCTGCGCGGGGGGGGGTGGGCCGTCGAAACGGATGCGCATGGCCACGCTGCTGTCCTGGGCCAGCTCGGCCACCTGGCCCACGCGCATGCGGTCGGACAGACCGGTGCGGGCGTTGAAGGCATCGGCAGGCATGCCCCACAGTGGTGCCACGCGGGGAAACAGCACAAAGAGCAGCACCATGATGGGGAGTCCCAGCAAGGCCATGCCCCCGGCGATGCGGGCCGACAGCCACAGGGGCGGTCGCCCGGCGGGCAGGTGGGCGTTGACCAGGGCCGTCAGCAACCCCCAGGTGGCCAGCAGCACACCCGCTGCGGTGAGCAGGGTTTGTGAGTAAGAGAAGTGCGTGAGCAGCGTGAACAGGGCCAGGAAAAACACCACAAACGCATCCCGCTGGGCGCGCAGCTCCAGGGTCTTGAGGGCCAGCAGCACCACAATGAGCGTGACACCCGCATCGCGCCCAAAAATGGTGCGGTGTGTGAGCAGGGTGGCCCCCACGGTGACGGCCAGCAGCAACAGCCGCCACCAGCGGGCCGGCAGGGGCTGCCCGCGCCAGGCCAGCCAGCCCCGCCACACCAGCACCCCAGCGGTGAGCGCCGTGCACCACAGCGGCAGGTGTGCCGACAGCAGCATGACCACCCATGCGATGAGGCACAACAAGAACAGGGTGTCCCGGGTATCGCGCGGGAGCTGGCCCAGCCGCTGGCGCCAGCCCGTGGTGGCAGCGCCCGCGCGCGGAGCGGGGGTGGTCGGGTGTGTCAGCACAGCGCCAGTGCCTCCAGGCAGTGTTGGCGGTGGCGTGGCCCCTGATCGGGGCCCAGTTCGGTGTGGGGCAGCCGCAAGCCGTAGTCCAGCCCCAAACGGTCGGCGGCCAGTACCCAGGCGGTGAGGCGGGCGGTGCGCAGCTCGGCGTCTGGCGTGCCGGTGTGCCGCCAGTCCAGCCGCAGCTCGTGGCCACTGGGGTTGCCGGTGGCGTCGCGGCTGACCAGTTCGGCGCTGCCGCGCGCCATGGCTTGCGCCGCGCGCTTCCACACCACCGCCTTGAGCGGGTCACCCCGGCGGTAGGCGCGCACGCCGTCCAGTTCACCATGGCCATGGTGGGGAGCTGCGGTTGCTGTCACGGTGGTGGGCGAAGGGGCCGGCAGCGGTGGCGGCTGGGGTTCGGGCCGCGGGTACACCAACAGCGTGGCGGCGGGGCGCCACACCGCCCACACGCGGAAGGTGCCCAGCGGAAAGCGGGTTTCCAGTGTCAGCGTGGGCACTTCGTGCCGCCCGCGCAGCGGGGGCTGCCAGCCCACGGTGACGCCTGCGCTGCCTTGCGCAGGCACGTCGGTGTGCACCCAGTGGGTGGGTTGGCCGGGGCTGACCATGGCCACCCCTATGCCGTGGCGTGCGCGGCGGTTGGGGTTGGTCAGCACCACCTCGACCCTGGCCAGCGCACCGGCAAAGCAGGCCTCGGGCGGGCTGAGTTTGAGTGACAGGCCCCGCAGCGTGGCATGGCTGACGTGCATGCTGACGGCGGCCGCGCCGGCCAGCAAAAAGGTGAGCAAGTAGCCCAGGTTGAGCTGGTAATTGATGCTGCCCACCAGCATCACCAACAGGGTGATGCCCAGCATCCAACCTGGCCGTGTGGGCAGGATGTAGACGTTGCGCTGGGTCAGCGTCAGCTGGTCGGTGCGCGGCGCACGGGCCGCCAGCCAGCGGGCCAGCCAATGGCGGGGGGCGGGCCAGCGGGTGTGGCGTTGGGGCGCGGGGGCCATGTGGGCAAACGGGGTCAAGGGTTCACGGCAGGACGGTGGCGTCCAACATGGCGCGCACCTGTTCCAGCGCACCCCGCCCCGCGTTGTGCAGGGGGCTGAGCCGGTGCGCAATGGTCTGGGGCAGCACGGCGGCGATGTCGTCTGGGGCCACGTAGTCGCGCCCGCTCAGGTAGGCCTGCGCCTGGCCGGCGCGCAGCACAGCGAGTGTGGCGCGCGGGCTCAGGCCTTGGACAAACCAGCGGCCGTCGCGGGTGGCGGCCACCAGGTCCTGCACATAGTCCAGCACCGGGTCGGCGGTGTGGACGGCCTGAACCTGTCGCTGCAGCTGGGCCAGGTCCGCGGGGTCCAGCACAGCGGGCAGCTGGGTCAGCAGGCTGCGGCGGTCCTGGCCCTTGAGCAGGTCGCGCTCGGCCTGGCGGTCGGGGTAGCCCAGCGACAGGCGCATGTGGAAGCGGTCCAGCTGGGACTCGGGCAGGGCGTAGGTGCCCAACTGGTCCAGCGGGTTTTGTGTGGCAATCACAAAAAAGGGATGGGGCAGGGGGCGGGTTTCTCCTTCCACCGTGACCTGCTTTTCCTCCATGGCTTCGAGCAGGGCGCTTTGGGTGCGCGGGCTGGCGCGGTTGATTTCGTCGGCCAGCAACACCTGGGCAAACACCGGGCCGGGGTGGAAAACGAAGCGCTCACTGCCACGCTCGTAGACCGACACGCCCGATAGGTCGGAGGGCATGAGGTCAGAGGTGAACTGCACGCGCGAGAACTGCAGGCCAAACGAGCGCGCCAGTGCATGGGCGAGGGTGGTTTTGCCCACGCCAGGAACGTCTTCGATCAGCAGGTGGCCACCCGCCAGCAGGCAGGCCACGGCATCGTGGACCTGGGCAGACTTGCCCAACACCACCGTGTTAAGCTGATCCAACAGTTGCTGGGCGAGCTGCCTCAGGTGGGCGGCTGAGCGGGTGTGTTCAGAGCGGTTGTGCATGGGCGATGACCTTACCGCAAATCACGCAACCCCCGTGTGTGCAGGGGCGGCGGTGTCATCTGCACCCCACCCTCCCAGCGCGCACCCCTGAGGAGACCAACCATGACCGACCACTGCGCATCCCCTTCCGATGAACTGCGCCACCGGCGCGACGACAGGGGGGTGCACACCCTCACCTTGAACACGCCAGCGGCGTTCAACGTGCTCAGCGAGTCCATGCTCAGCGCCTTGCAGGCCGCGCTGGCCGTGGTGGCGGCCGACCCACAGGCCCGCGCCGTGGTGCTGGCGGCCGAAGGCAAGGCCTTTTGTGCCGGCCACAACCTCAAGGAAATGAGTGCCCACCCCGATTTGGCCTACTACCAGTCCCTGTTTGCCCAGTGCAGCCGGGTGATGCTGTCCATACAGTCGTTGCCCGTGCCCGTGATCGCGCGGGTGCAGGGCCTGGCCACGGCTGCGGGTTGCCAGCTGGTAGCCCAGTGTGACCTGGCGGTGGCGGTGGACAGCGCCAGGTTTGGGGTGAATGGCATTGATGTGGGCCTGTTCTGTGCCACGCCCAGCGTGCCACTGTCGCGCAATGTGCCCCAGAAGCTGGCCATGGAAATGCTGCTGACGGGGGCGTTCATCACCGCGCCTGAAGCCTTGGCGCGTGGGTTGATCAACCGCGTGGTGCCCGCCGGGCAGCTGGACCAGGCGGTCGAGGAACTGTTGGGCGCCATCTTGTCCAAACCAGCGGTGGCGCTGGCCATGGGCAAGCAGCTGTTTTACCAGCAGCGCGAAACGGGCCTGGCCGCCGCCTACCAGCTGGCGGGCCAGACCATGGCCTGCAACATGATCCACCCCGACGCCCAGGAAGGCGTCAAAGCTTTTGTTGACAAACGCACGCCCAGCTGGCGTGCCTGACCGGATGAACATGAAATCAACCACCCCCATCGAAGACTTCTCCCAATGGCTTGACCCTTTCACCCAAACCGGTGCCTTGATAGAGCTCGGGTTGTTGCTGGTCTGTGTGTTGCTGGCCTGGCTGGGCGTGAAGGCCGTGGGCAAGGCGCTGGACATGGACAGTGGCGTTCCCTCGATCTGGATGGGACGCAAGGGCGTGGATGGGGTGCTGTTTCCGGCACTGTTGCTGGCCCTGGCCTATTCGGCCCGTGCGGTGGTGGCCAAGTTTTTGCCCGTGGCGGTGTTCCAGCTGGCCATTCCGGTGCTCATTTCACTGCTCGTGATCCGCGTGGGGGTGCGTGTGCTGCACGTGGCCTTTGGCGACAAGCGGTGGGTACGTGTCATGGAGCGCAGCATTTCCTGGATGGCCTGGTTTGCCATGGTGCTGTGGACGCTGGGGCTGTTGCCGGTCATTTTGGGTGAGCTGGAGCAGGTCACCTGGACGCTGGGCGGCTCGGCCATCAGCCTGCGCACGCTCATCGAAGGGGTGTTGACGGCGGGTGCCGTGCTCATCGTCACGCTGTGGATTTCGTCGGCCATCGAGGCCAAGCTGCTGCGCTCGGCCACTGGCGGCGAGTTGTCACTGCGCAAGGCGGTCAGCAACGCGCTCAAGGCCCTGCTGACGTTTGTGGGCCTGATGATGGCGCTGACGGCGGTGGGCATAGACCTGACGGCCCTCTCGGTGCTGGGTGGTGCCATTGGTGTGGGCATTGGCTTTGGCCTGCAAAAGCTGGCGGCCAACTACGTCAGCGGGTTCGTCATCCTGGCCGAGCGCAGCATGCGCATTGGCGACATGGTGCGGGTGGACAACTTTGAGGGGCGCATCACCGACATCAATGCGCGCTACACCGTGATCCGCTCACTCACCGGGCGCGAATCCATCGTGCCCAACGAAATCCTCATGACCACGCGGGTGGAAAACCTCTCGTTGGCCGATACGCGCGTGTGGCTGTCCACCGTGGTGTCGGTGGCCTATGACAGTGACGTGGCCCAGGTGCAAGCCCTTTTGGAGGAGGCCACCCTCAAACACCAGCGCGTGCTGCGTGACCCGGCCCCGGGCGTGTCCCTGTCGGCTTTCGGAGCAGACGGCCTGGAATTCACGGTGGGCTTCTGGATTGGTGACCCCGAAAACGGGCAGATGGCCATCCGCTCGCAGGTGAACACGTCCATCCTGGAAGCGTTGCGTGCCCACCAGATCGAAATTCCTTACCCACAGCGCGTGGTGCACACCCGTGTGCTTGCGTCCTGAGGGACTTTCTCTATAATTCACACAAAAAGCACGGTCGTTCGTTTTTCCGCCATGCCATTCCGTCAAGTCCCTGGCTGGTCGTGTTAGAGTTTACGTTTACGTAAACGTCAATCGGTTCAGCCCCCTCTATCCATAACTCA
>PNML01000070.1 GCA_013823635.1 Polaromonas sp.
GCCGCCAGCAGCACGTTGTCGCGGTTCAGGTAGCCGCTGGCCAGCACGTGGTGCATGGCGCTCAGGTACTCGCGGGCCTGGGCAATGCGGCGGTCAATGAAGGCATCGGCCACGTCCAGTGGCAGGCCCAGGTCGGCAAAACCGGCGTTGAGTTGCTTCAGGCTGATGGCGAGTTGGGCCAACGCATCCTGGTAGCCCTTGCCCTCGGCAAACAGCGCGTAAATGCCGCGCTCGCCGGTTTTTTTGTGCTCCAGCAGCTGGTTGGTCACGCCAGAGTAGGCCGACACGACATAGATGCGCCCATGAATGCGCGAGGGATCGTGCAGCATGATGTGGCGCAGCACATCGCCAAAGGCGGACATGGACGTGCCGCCGATTTTCTCGACGGAGATCATGGAAGGGGAGGCATCAGACATGGACGGGCTCGTGGAGGCAAGGGTTGGTGGAACCGGGTGTGAAACCCCCTATTGTCCATTACCCCATTTGGGTGCCCGAATTGTCGGGGTGCAGTGGGGCTCCCGAGTGGTCACGCCGTGAGCGCATACCGGCCCATCCCCAGTGGTTTGGCATGGCGAAGTTCAGGGGCAACCCCAGTGCGCTCGGCCTCCTGAGTGCCGTTCATGGTGGGCAAAAAAATATACGTGTGCGTATCCTTGTCCCGACTTGCGCAAGGAGTTGTCACCATGTCACAAATCACGCTGTATCTGGACGATGCCACCCAGGCGCTGGTGGAGCAGGCTGCAAAGGCACACGGCTTGTCCAAAAGCTGCTGGGTGGCTGACATCATTCGCAAGTACGCCGCGCACGAATGGCCGCAAGACTGCCTGGATTTGGCCGGGCGCTTTGCCGACTTTCCCCTGTGCGACGCGGACGGCACCAGCGCCATGGCGGCGGATACGCCCAGGTTGGGGTTTTGAACATGCTGGTGCTGGACAGCAACACCATCAGCTACTACTTCAGGGGCGACCCGGCGGTGGTGCCCCAACTGCAAGCATTGCGCCCAGCAGAACTGGGCGTGCCCGCCATTGTGGAATATGGGTTGCGCTGCGGTTTGCAGCGCCTGCTGCCCGAAGCCTCAGCGCCGCGTTTGGCCGCGTTGGCGCAACTGCTTCGCCCCATGCAAATGCTGCCCTTTGACAGCGAGTGCGCCGCCATCGCCGCCCGCATTTGTGTTGAGCTGGAGGCCGCAGGCACACCCATTGGCCCCCACGACACGCTGATTGCTGCCACCGCCCTGCGCCACCAGGCCACGCTGGTGACCCGCAATGTGCGCGAATTTGCCCGGGTGCCGGGGTTGTTGTGGGTGAATTGGCACGAGGTGGGGTGAGGCGATTGCAGGCTGACATCTGACCTGGTGGTCGGCTTTCGGCCCTGAAAAGCCGTTGCGCCGCTGATCCGAAAGGCGCCACTCGACTGCCAAAGGACAATGCGCTGAAACGCAAAACCTGTGCTCATTGGCCAGCATATTCAGAAACGCCCCAACCTCTGCTGCACCCATGTCGCGTGGATGCCGCATTTCGCCAATGCGGCCATGCCACCGGATAAAAAAGCGCACCCAATGCAGGTAGGCCTTCTCGGTGTTGAGGCTATAGTGCCGGTATCGAATCCGCGCCAGAAGCTGTCACAGAAGGCAAGCGGAACGCAAAACAGGCGCGCCGGGTTTCATGGTTTGTTTGTGCTTGTGTTTTTGCACAGTGCATCGACCCCAAACCCAGGCGGCAAGCCATTTTCAGGAGGAAGCCGTGACCAGAACATCCCGCACCGTCCGTTTTATCCCGCAGGTTCAGCGGGATACATTACTTAAGCCGCTATGCAAATCCGAAGTGCCACTGATGCTGATGCTGCGCGAATCAGCGGCCTGATCCAAAGCCTCAGTGGCCCGTTCTTCCTGTCGCCGGACGGCTCGGGGGCGGAGCTGTTCCTCCAGTCTGTCACTGAGCAAGCAATTCGCGGCTACGTCTCCGCGAGCAACTTCTTGTACCTCATCGCCGAGGCCGAGAACGAACTCGCGGGCGTCGTCGCGTTGCGGGACAACACTCACCTCTACCACCTGTTCGTCGCGCGGACTCATCAAGGCAAAGGCCTGGGTCGCAGTCTATGGCTGTGCGTCAAGCAAGCTGCGCTTCGGGCAGGAAACAGCGGGCGGTTCACGGTCAACGCCAGCCTGAATGCCATTCCTATCTATGAGCGCTTCGGTTTCATTCCAAGCAGCCCGAAGGTTGAGAAGCATGGCGTCGCCTTCATGCCAATGCAGCTGGTGGCAGTACAAAATGGCGGCTAACCCTACCATCGAGGGGACGACAAACAGCTGGCTTCGCCAGCTGTTTGTCGCTCCTCATGTCAAACGTTAAGCATCTTAGGTGCGGCCTTGATCGAAAAGCACTGGATCGACTACCTGACAGCTATTGGTGCTGTCACTACACCGATGTTAGTTCTGGTCCTCACAGCAATTGGCTGGAAGCTAAGGCAGAGCGTTGAGCGTGAGCGGCAGCTTGAAGACAAGCTTCGTGAAGATCGCATCAATACATACAACCTGATCCTTGAGCCGTTCATCATCTTGTTCATGACTGATGCTGCGTGGTCGATGGACAAGGCGAACAAGGGAAAAGATAAGGGCGAAGTTGCTACGGTCAAAATGCTTTCGCTGGAATATCGGAAGTACGCATTCAAGCTTTCGCTTGTTGGCGCTGATCCGGTAGTTTTGGCATATAACGAACTCATGAAGTTCTTTTACAGCCAGACAGAGATAAATGAGCCAACAGAAGAAAAGCTAAAAATTATGATGGGATTACTTGGTACATTTCTTCTCGAAATCCGTCGCAGCATGGGTAATGAGGCAACATGTCTTTCAAATTGGCAAATGCTTGAATGGTTCATGCAAGATGCTCGAAAGTGGCGCGCTGCATAACCTTTTGGTCAAGCGGAACTGTGCCAGCCATGCTGGCTCGTTCGCTTACCGCTAACGTTATGCATCATGGTGATCCACGGCGCCTGTGATTCGCTCAGCTGAAAAAATTGGTGTCCTGTACAGGACTGCAACTCCAAAGCCCCTTGTGCATCTGGAGCAGTTTAGAACTCGAATTAATTCCTGTCTGAAGCGCGATGGCGAAGTTCCGGATTCGCGAGTGGCCGATGCGCTTTATCTTTCTCCAGCAGAGTATCGAAAAAAGTACAGCCCGCGCCGAACATTCGTCCAGATTGAATGCGAAAGGACTGATATTGGCGCCTATTTTGAAGAGATAGAGCAGCCTTCTATTACCTATTCTGCGTTTTGGCAGCGGATAAGACGGTTGAAGAAAGAAGAATTGCTGGACAAGCAATCGTTGCGTGATGCGGCACTCTTAGACGCATCCCAGTGGATCTCTTTCTATGGTGGAGGGCGGCGCCGTTCGCTCCGATACGACGGAGTTGAGCACCCGGAGTTGCACGGTCAAGAATTTCGAAGCATTTCGTCATTTCTGCGAACGATTGACAGGTATAAAGATAAAGCGATAATTTGGTCGCGACTGAAGCGCGGATGGGAAGTCGATGAAGCGCTAACGGAGCCCGTGTTGGCGCTCGATAGCCGCACCGGTACGGTCTATCTCATTCGTTCGACTGCATGCGAAGAACAATATATCGGTTTGACGAGAACAAGAATTGAACAGCGTTGGAGAACCCATCTTCGTGCAGCTTTAGAAATCAGAACGAACACCCCGCTGGCGAAGGCGATACGAGAATTAGATGCGGAAACCTTTTCCATTTTGCCGCTTGAAGAAGAGATTGATCAGGCTCAACTGGCACAGCGGGAGCGACACTGGATTTCTGAGCTAAATACGATGGAACCGAATGGTTTCAACGTGAAGCCTGGGGGTGAAATGGGAGGTGGTCAGGGTAAAGAAACGACATATGAGGGTGAGGTCTTCTCCTCAATGGAAGCTGCGTCGATGCTTCTGTCTGAGCGAACTGGAATCCCCAAACACGTGGTCCTTAAGAGACTTCGTGATGGAAAAATAATTCCTGAATCAGCAAGAATTCATTCCGATCACCCTGAAGCTGGATCGAATCTTTGGCGGCGTTGGAAATCGCTAATAAATGGTGCAAAGTCCGGTAGAAGGGGCGGCGAAATATGTCAGAGATGGTTCGATTACGATCACTTCGCAGAGGATGTTCGACATGGCTATTCAAGAAAATTTATTCTGGTTAGGATTGATGTGACAAAGCCTTGGTGCGGTGGCAATGTCGAGTGGGTTACTAAGCAGCGTGCAATCGAAAAAATTCATGGATTCAACCTCCTTGCAGAAGGAAAGCCATTTCCATCATTGAACGCTGTAGCTAGAGAATATGGCATTGGCCGCACTACGTTGAAGAACCGAATGGAGGTGCATGGGCTTACTCTGGACGAGGCGGTTCGGATGAAATTAGCTCCGACATCAAAATCACATCGAAAGCAACCAGTTGTTGTCGATGGTCGAGAATTTAAATCGATCAATAGTGCAGCAAAATTTGCTGCAGATCGCTTCGACATCACATTTGATCAAGCTAAGGATAGAATTCGGCGAGGCGTCCCACTCCAAACGGGTGGTGGCGATGATGCATAACAAATTGCTGCAGGTGACATCTGTCCCGCCACCCATTTTTGCTGTCGCAAAAGCGGCGTCGCCTCAAATGCACCTGAGCTCAGACCTTCCCTAACTCACACATTGAACGACGGGTCTCCCGTCTGACCGATGACGGCTTCTGGCCGTCACCAGCCCCTCACCCCGCCGCCAACATTCCCCGCTGCTCAATGAACGCCACCACCTCCGCCAACCCGGTGTTGGTTTTGAGGTTGGTCATCACGTAAGGCTTCAGTCCTTTGGCCGTGGTGCGCATGCGGATGGTGTCGGCTTCCATCACGGCCAGGTCGGCGCCCACGTGGGGGGCCAGGTCGGTTTTGTTGATGACGAAGAGGTCGCTCTTGGTGATGCCTGGGCCGCCCTTGCGGGGGATTTTTTCGCCCGCGGCCACGTCGATCACGTAGATGGTCAGGTCGCTCAGCTCGGGGCTGAAGGTGGCGGCCAGGTTGTCGCCACCGCTTTCCACAAACACCACGTCGGCATTGGGGAACTGCTCCAGCATGCGGTCAATGGCCTCCAGGTTGATGGACGCGTCTTCGCGGATGGCGGTGTGCGGGCAGCCACCGGTTTCCACGCCCATGATGCGTTCGGCCTCCAGTGCGCCGCTCACGGTCAGCAGGCGTTGGTCTTCCTTGGTGTAGATGTCGTTGGTGATGGCCACCAGGTCGTAGCGCTCGCGCATGGCTTTGCACAGCATTTCGAGCAGGGTGGTTTTGCCCGAGCCCACGGGCCCGCCTATGCCCACGCGCAGGGGAGGGAGCTTTTTGGTGCGGTGGGGGATGTGGTGCAAGGCGTTCATAAAACAATAGCTACAAATGACATGAATAAAGCGCTGGGTGCCAATTTTGCTTAAAAAACTTTCCAGATCAAGACCGGAACAGCCGCGAATACTGGCTTTCGTGCTGCGCCGACAGAATGGCCAGCATGGGGCTGAAGGCCTGGCGCCGGTCGTCGGGCAGGGCGATGGCGCTGTCCACCGCCGCCGGAATGGCTTGCAACAAGCGCGCCAGGATGCGCTGGCCGCCGGTCTGGCCCAGCGGCACGGCCTTGATGGCGGCTTGCGCCATGTTCTCGGCCCAGCCAAAGGCGCAGGCCAGCACGCATTCGCGCACGGGTGCGGCGGTTTGCGCGGCAGCCAGCGCAAACGCCACCGGCCAGGTGGGCGGCAGGCTCTGGGCAAAGGCAATGTGGCCGGGCAGGGCGTGTGGCTGGGGCGTGGGTGTTGCTGCGGAGGTGGCGCCGTCGTCCGTCGGCTGCGCCACCTCTGGCGGGGGCAACTGCCGCAGCCACTCCAGCAGCGAGCGCCCGGTTTGCTGGGTTTGCTGGCGCAGTTCGCTGGTTTCGCGGGTGGCCAGCACCCAGTCGTTGAGGGTGGTGATGCGCGCCAGGTCGGCGTTGCGCCAGGCGATCACGGCCTGGGCCACCACGGGCAGGTCGGACCGGGCCTGGCTGAGGTGCAGCTGGTCGGTCAGCCACTGGCTGGCGTCGGCCTCGTTGCCGATGTGGCCCTTGTCCACCGCGGCTTCCAGCCCTTCGGAATACGAAAACCCGCCCACGGGCAGCGCGGGGGAGGCCAGCCACATGAGTTGCAGCAGGCTGACGGCGGGGAGGGCGCAGGTGTCGGTGTTGGCCATGGTCAGTGGTGGTGGCCGCAGCCGGGGCCGTGCACATGGGGTGCAGGGGCCGCAGCAGCCGGTGCGCCCACCACGGCCACGCCAATGGGTTTGCCACGGGGTGCGGCGGCTGGCGCGGGCGCATGTGTGTGCCCGTGACCGCCATGCCCATGGTCGCCATGGGCTGAGTAGGCGCCGTTTTCGGGCTCGAACGGTTCGTTCACCTCGGCCACAATCAGGTGCATGCGGGTGAGCATCTCGGCCAGCACGTGGTCGGGCTCAATTTTCAAATGGTCGGGTTGCAGCTCGATGGGCACGTGGCGATTGCCCAGGTGGTAGGCGGCGCGGGTCAGGTCAAAGGGTGTGCCGTGGGCGCTGCAGTGGGTGATGCGCAGCACCGGCTGCGGGGCAGCCAGCACCTTGACGAAGCTGCCGTCTTCGGCCAGCAGCACGTCGCCACCGCGCACGGGGGTGCCGCGTGGCAAAAACACGCCCAGGGCGCGGCCCTGGCTGTCGGTGGCATCGAAGCGGCTTTTTTGGCGCACGTCCCAGTCGAGCTCGACGGTGGCGGCGCGTTTGAGCAGCACAGCGGCCAGGCCCTGGCCTTGGGAAATGAGTTTGGAGCAGGTGAGCATGGGTGGGGGTCGCAAAGGGCAGGGCACAAGGCCCCAGGGTGGGATAGCAATTATTGCGCCCAGCCACTGCTGCGGCGCAGCCTGGGCGGCGGCGGCGGGGTGGGTCAGCGCGTCATCACCCGGCGCGACAGGTGGCTGGCGGCATCCACAACGGCCACCATCAGCAGCATGGCCATGAGCACGGTGGCGGTTTTGCCCATCTGGAACAACCCCATGTGAAAGGCCAGCAGTTGCCCCAGCCCGCCCGCGCCCACCACACCCAGCACGGCGGCGGCGCGGATGTTGTTTTCCCAGCGGTAGAGGGTGTAGCTCATGAGCTGCGGCAGCACTTGGGGCAGTGTGGCGTACCAAAACACCCGGCCTGCGGGCACGCCTTGCACGCGCAGCGCGTCGGCGGGGCCGGGGGGCGTGTTTTCAATGGCCTCGGCAAACAGGCGGCCCAGCACGCCCGTGGTGTGCAGCGCCAGGGCCAGCGTGCCCGCCAACGGCCCCAGCCCGGCGGAGATGAGCAGCAGCGCCGCCCACACCAGCTCGGGGATGCTGCGCAGCGCGTTCAGCAGCCAGCGGGTGGGTGTGCGGGCAAGACCAGTGACGGCGGCGTGGGGGTGCAGCGTGGGCGAGCGGCTAGCGGGCAGGGCCAGTGCCAGCCCACCGGCAGCGGCCAACACCGTGCCCAGCACCGACATGGCCAGCGTTTCCCAGGTGCCCACCACCACCTTGTGCACAAAGGCGGGTGACAGGTCGGGCGGGAAAAATTCGCCCAAAAACCGGCCCATGCTGGCCGCCGCCTCCAGCGACAAAAACTGCGCCCATTGCAGGTCCAGCGACCAAAAGCTGGCCACCACCAGCGCCAGCAGCCCCAGGCAGAACCAGCAGGCCTTGCAGCGTGCGTCGAACAGCGGTGGTGGTAGCCGGTAGGGCTGGTTGGCGGCCTGTGTGGGGTGGGTGGGGCGGGGATGGGGAGGGTGCATGGGATTCAACTTTCAGCCCAAAGCCCGGCGCAGCCAGGCGCTGATGCGGTCGGCCAGGGCCACCAGGGCCATGAACACCAGCAGCATGGCCGCCACCTCGCCGCCGTTGAACATCTTCATGCTGTTGTCCAGCTGCTGGCCCAGCCCGCCCGCGCCCACAAAGCCCAGCACCACCGAGGAGCGGATGGCGCACTCCCAGCGGTACACGGTGTAGCTGGTCAGCTCGGCGGCGCTGGTGGGCAGCAGCCCGTAAAAAAAGGCCTGCAGCCGCCCGCTGCCATTGCGCAGCAGGGTTTCGGTGGGGTGGGTTTCGCTGCTTTCCAGAATTTCGCCGTACACCTTGCCCAGCATGCCGCCGTAGGTCAGGGCAATGGCCAGCACACCGGCGGTGGGCCCCAGGCCCACCACGCGCACAAACACCAGCGCCCACACCAGCTCGGGAATGCTGCGCAGCACGATGAGCAGCCAGCGCACCCCCTGGCGCACCGCCGCGGGCAGCGTGGCCATGCGCCCAGACAACGCCGACACCGACAGCACCCGCGTGTTGACCAGCGTCAGCGGCACAGCCAGCACCAGCGCGAGGGTGATGCCCGCCGTGGCCATGGCCACGGTGCGCCAGGTTTCGCGGGCCACCATGAGCAAAAATTCACCGTCGTGCGCCAGTGGCCAGAAGGTGGCTATGAAGCGCCCGCTCATGCGCAGGTTGTCGGGCTCCAGCAGCACCCAGGGCCTGAACTCGGTGGCCACACCCAGCGGCCACAGCAACACGGCGCACAGGCTCAGCCACGCCAGGCGGCCCAGCCAGGCCGGGTCGCGGTCGGGCGCGGCGCGGCCTGCCGGTAGGTGGGCTGGTGCAGGCTGAAGTGGGGGCGCGGAGGGCATGGGTGTGGGGACGGCAGGCCGCTGGTTGGGTGGCGTGTGGGGGGCGGTTCTGTGGCAGTTCAGCGGCAGTGCATCACCACCGGCTGCGGCGCGGTGCTGGCCAGCGGCTCGGTTGGCAAGGCGGGCTCACCCCGCAGCTCGTGCTCAAACTGCGCGTACAAACTGGCCAGCAAGGCGGGGGTGACTTGGGCCGAGGGCAGGTCAAAGGCCACGGCACCGTCGCGCATGCCCACCACGCGGGGAAAGCTGGCCAGCGCCACGTCCACCTGGTGCAGGGTGGCCACCAGCGTCACGCCGCGTGCCTGGGCCTCGCCCAGCAGCGTGGCCATGGCCTGGCGCGAGCGGGTGGGGTCCAGTGCGGACAGCGGCTCGTCAATCAGCAGCAGGGCGGCGCCTGGGCTTTTGGGGAGGTCGGCATGGGCCGCTGGACTGGCGGTGCGGCCCTCAGGGTGTGCGCTGCGGTCACTGGCATTGCCCGCAACCGGCGGCATGGCCATGATGGCGCGCGCCAGGCCCACGCGCTGGCGCTCGCCACCGCTGAGGCGGTCCACCCGCTCAAAGAGTTGGTTGCCCAGGTCAAAGCGCTCCAGCGCCTCGAAGGCAGCGGGAATGTCAGCGGGGTAAAACAGCGAGCGCAGGCTGCGCCACAGGCCCATGCTGGGCAGTCGACCTGCCAGCACCGCCGTCACCACGCGCTGGCGCGGCGGCAACGGGGGCACCTGCGGGGCCAAAAACAGGCTCCCGCGCAGGCGCTGCAGCGCAGTGCGCGGCAGTTGCCAGGGGTTACTGTCATTCAGCGTGAGCGTGCCGGATGTGGGGGGCAGGGCACAGGCCAGCACCTGCAGCAGCGTGGTTTTGCCCGCGCCCGACGGGCCAATGATGGCCACCTGCTCACCCGGCTGCAGCGCCAGGTTCAGCCCGCGCAGCGCGGGAGCCGCCCCTGGCCGCGCCGCCGGGTGGCGGGCGGACAGGTCGCTCAGGCGCAGCGCCAGGCCGGCGGGGGCCAGGCTCACAGCAGGCCGGCGCTGCGGGCTGCCGCTTCAATGCCCTTGTAGTTGTCGGCCTGGGTGGGCACAAAGCGGGTGGCGCGTTGCAGGTCCAGGATTTCCTTGCCCTCGGGCGTGGCTTTGCTCAGGTCGGTGAAGGCCTTGGTCAGCTTGTCGCGGGTGGCGGCGGGCATGTCGGCGTGCACGGTCCAGTTGTAGTCGTAGTAGGCGGGGGTGGTGTAGAAGGCGCGGACCTGGTTGGTGTCCACCTTTTTCTCGGCCACAAACTTGTCCCACACCGAGATGTTCAGCGCACCGGCCTGCACCTTGCCCGAGGCCACGGCGGCAATGGTGGCGTCGTGCGCGCCGCTGAAGGCCACGCGCTTGAAGTCTTTGTCGGGGTTGAGACCGGCCTGCATCAAAAAGCTGCGGGGCATCAGGTGGCCCGAGGTGCTGCTTTGCGAACCAAAGCTCACGTCCTTGCCCTTGAGGTCGGCCAGGGTTTTGATGGCCGGGTCGCTGGTGATGAACACGGACTTGAACTTTTCGTCTTCTTCGCGCTGCACCAGCGGAATGACCTTGCCGCCCGAGCGCACGTTGGCCTGCACAAAGGTGAAGCCGCCAAACCAGGCCATGTCCACCTTTTTGTTGACCAGGGCCTCGACGGAGGCGGCGTAGTCGGTCACGGGGGTGAACTCCACCTTCATGCCCAGCTTGCTTTCCAGGTACTTGACCAGCGGTGCGGCCTTGCGGGCCAGTTCGGTGGGTGACTCGTCGGGGATGGCCGTCACGCGGAACACCTGCTGGGCCTGCAGCGCGGGGTGCATGAACGCGGCGGCCGACAACAGGGCGCACGACAACAGGGTGCGGCGAGCGCGGGAAGGGAATTGGCTGGGCATGTGGGGCTCCGGGGACAGTTGAAGAGACAGCCCCGGACTTTAACCAACCCAGCCGTCTTGCTTTGGTGGCACACCCCTGCCGACGGGGCGGTCATTGGGTACCATGGCCGCTGGGGATGCTTCCCCCCTTGAGTGTCGGCTGCCGTTCTGGCGTGAAGGATGCATCTTTGATGACCTTGCCCCCCCAACAACCCACCTTCCACCAGCTGTTCACCACCGACCACGACGCCGTGCGGGCCGAGCTGTTGGCGGGCCTGACGGCCCCCGTGGCCCACACCGCGCCCAAGTTTTTGTACGACGCGCTGGGTTCGCGCTTGTTTGAGGCCATCACCGAGCTGCCCGAGTACTACCCCACCCGCACCGAGGCGGCCATTTTCGCCAGCCAGGGGGCGGCCATGGCGACGCAGGTGCCCGCTGGCAGCACCCTGGTGGACCTGGGTGCGGGCAACTGCCACAAGGCCGCCAGCCTGTTTGGGCGGCTGGCCCCGCGCCGCTACGTGGCGGTGGACATTTCGGTGGATTTTTTGCGGGGTGCGCTGGATTGCCTGCAGAGGCAGTTTCCGGCCATGGAGATGGTGGGGGTCGGGCTGGACTTTTCAGCCGGGCTGGCCCTGCCGCCCGAGGCCGTGCCTGCCGACAGCCCGCGTGTACTGTTTTACCCCGGCTCCAGCATTGGCAACTTCACGCCTGCCCAGGCCTTGGCGTTTTTGCGCAGCGTGCGCGACGCCTGCGGCCAGGTGGCGGGCAGTGGCTTGCTGATTGGGGTGGATCTGGTGAAAGGCGTGGCCGAACTGGAGGCCGCTTACGACGACGAGCTGGGCGTGACGGCGGCCTTCAATTTGAACCTGCTGCTGCACATCAACCGCACGCTGGGCACCGATTTTGCTGTGCGCGAGTGGCAGCACGTGGCGCTGTTCAACGCGGCCGAGTCGCGCATCGAGATGCACCTGCAGGCGCGGCACACGTTGTGCGTGCGCTGGCCGGGTGGGCAGCGGGTGTTCACCGGGGGCGAGCGCATCCACACCGAAAACTCCCACAAATGGCGGCTGCCCCACTTCCAGGCGCTGCTGGCCGAGGCAGGCTTTGTGGACAGCCAAGCCTGGACCGACCCCGGACAGCGCTTTGCCGTGTGCTGGGCGCGTGCGCTGTGAGGCGGGCAACCAGCGGCACATCACCGTGCCGAACGAAAACCCGCGAAGATGTCTCGCCGCTCAGGGGTGAAGAAATTTCTGTAGCTGACATGTGCCATCTGGTATGCGGTGGCGGCACAAAAACCTTTCAAAACCGGCCGGCCATCGAACCAGGGGGCCGAGTAGTCCCGGTAGGGGTGGGGTGCAAAACCGGCAAAGGGCGCAAAGGCGCTGGCCGTCCACTCCCACACCTCGCCCCAGCCAAAGCCGGGCACGGTGAGTGCGGCGCAGGTCCACTCGGCCTCGGTGGGCAGGCGGCGGCCCGCCCAGGCGCACCAGGCCAAGGCGTCGCCGTGGCTCAGGTGCACGGCGGCGGCGGTGGTGTCCAGCGCTTGCCACTGGCCAAAGTGGCGGGCTTGCCAGCGGCCCTGCAGCTGCCGCACATGCGGTGGCAGGCGGTGGCCGGTGGCTTGCACAAAGGGCAGGTAGCGCGCCCAGGTCACGGGCGCGGTGTCAATCTCGAAGGCGGCCAGCGCCACCGGGTGTGCGCCCAGTTCGTTGTCAAACGCGAAGCCGGGGCCGCTGTGGCCCAAGGCGACGGTTTGCGCGGGCACGGCCACAGCGCCCTGGTCCACAGGGCGGGGCAGGGCGTGGCCCTTGGCCCATTCGGGTGGCAAGGGCACGCCCAGGGCCTGGGCCATGTACACCGAGGCTTCGTTGTGCATGTCTTCGTGGGCCAGCACCAGCCGCCAAAAATACAGGTCAGCGTCGGTGGGGCCGGCGTGGGCCAGCAGCGACAGGGTTTGCTCCAGCACGGCGGCCAAATAGGCCTGGGTGTGCGCCAGGCTGGGCAGTGGCAGGTGCCAGCGGCTGGCATGGGGCACTTGGCTGGAGTTGTAGAGCGCGTCGGCATCCAACTCACCGTCGGTGCCAGCTGGGGCACCCGCACCCGCACAAACCCCCAGCAGCGACGGTGGGCGGGCGTGGTCCGGGTCGCAGGCCGTGCCGGCTGGGCGCTGCGCATTGCGCCCCACCCACCACTCCTGGAACCAGGCCACATGGCCCAGCTCCCACAGCGGCGGGTTCAACTCGGGGCTCTGGGGCACTTGCAGGTCGGTCAGCGCTTGCGCCCAGGCCTGGGCCAGCCCCAGGGTGCGCTGGCGGGTGGCGCGCAGGGCCTGGGCCAGCTGGTGGGCGTTGAGGCAGCGGTGGTGGTCAAGGTTCATGCAGGAGCGGGCGTATGCGTGCTGGGGTGACACAGGGTGGTGCCAAGCGGGTGGTCGTCGTCAGCCCAGCGCTGGCCGATGCCAACAACGGCAACTGGCAAACCGCCCGTCGCTGGCAGCACATGCTGTCTGCCACCCATTCTGCCCGCATCACCCGCGACTGGCCGGGAGCGCCCGGCACTGAGGCCCACGCCTTGGCGGGGCAAGACGAGGTCATGCTGGCCTTGCACGCCCGCCGCTCCGCGCCTGCCATTGCGGCATGGGCGGCACAGCGGGGCAGCCAAGGGCTGGCCGTGGTGCTGACCGGAACCGACCTGTACCGCGACATCGCCACCGATGCCACCGCCCAGCATTCGCTGGCGCTGGCGCAGCAGTTGGTGGTGTTGCAAGACCTGGGGCCACAGGCCCTGCCTGAGCCCTGGCGGGCCAAAACACGGGTGGTGTTTCAGTCCACCACCGCCAGGGCCACGTTGGTCAAAACCACCCGCCACCTGCGGGCCGTGATGGTGGGCCATTTGCGCGAAGAAAAAGACCCCCACACCCTGTGGGCCGCCGCACGCCTGCTGGGTGGCGAGGCTGGCGTGTGCATTGACCACATTGGCTTGGCGCTGGATGCTGAGCTGGCCCAAGCCGCGGTGGCCACCGCGCAGGCCTGCCCCCACTACCGCTGGCTGGGTGGCCTGCCCCACGCGGCCACGCGCCAGCGCATACAGCGCGCCCATGTGCTGGTGCACGCCAGCCGCCTGGAGGGCGGGGCGCATGTGGTCATGGAGGCGGTGTGCAGCGGCACGCCCGTGCTGGCCTCGCGCATACCCGGCAACGTGGGCATGCTGGGTGCAGACTACGCGGGTTACTTTGAACCTGGCGATGCCGCCGGGCTGGCCCACTTGTTGCGCCAGGCGCGGGCCACGCAGCACCAGCGCGGTGGCTGGCTGGCCAGACTGGCCGCCCAATGCGCCTTGCGCGCGCCCTTGTTTGCGCCTGCTGCCGAGCGGCAGGCGTTGCTGAACGTGGTGGCCTCCCTGAGCCCACGCGACTGAACCGAAAGACCTTGAATGCAAGCGACCGATCAACCCGTGCTGCGCGACATCGTGCTCATTGGCGGTGGGCACAGCCATGTGGGCGTGCTGCGCCGCTTTGGCATGAAGCCCGAACCGGGCGTGCGCCTGACCGTCATCTGCACCACGGTGGACACGCCTTACTCGGGCATGCTGCCCGGCTACATCTCGGGCCACTACAGCTTTGACGATGTCCACATCGACCTGCCCAAGCTGGCCGCCTTTGCCGGTGCGCGCTTTTACCAGGACGAGGTGGTGGGCCTGGACACCGCCAACCAAAAAGTGCTGTGCCGCACCCGCCCACCCGTGGGCTACGACGTGTGCAGCATCAACGTGGGCTCCACCCCGCAGGTGGCGCGGGTGCCGGGGGCGGCGGCGCATGCCGTGCCGGTCAAACCCATTCTCAATTTCAATGGCCGCTGGCTGGCGCTGCTGGCGCGCGTGCGCCAGCACGCCGGGCGCACCACCATCGCCTTGGTGGGCGGTGGGGCAGGGGGTGTGGAGCTGGTGCTGTCCATGCAGTACCGGCTGCGCGCCGAGCTGCAAAAGCTGGGCCGCAACCCCGACGAGCTGGTGTTCCACCTCCTCACGCGTGACGCGCAAGTCATGCGCACCCACAGCGCCTGGGTGCGCGGCCACTTCACCCGTGTGCTGGCCCAGCGTGGCGTGCACCTGCACACCGGGGCCGACGTGGCGCGGGTGGATGCAGGCAGCCTCACCACCGCCGCCGGGCAAACTTTGGAAGCCGACGAAATTGTCTGGGTGACGCAAGCCGGTGGCCCCCAGTGGCTGACCACTTCCGGCCTGGCGCTGGACGACAGCGGCTTTGTGGAGGTGAACGAGCACCTGCAAAGCAGCAACGCCCAGGTGTTTGCGGCGGGTGACGTGGCCGCCTTCGGCCCCCGCCCGCTGGAAAAAGCCGGTGTGTTTGCCGTGCGCATGGGGCCACCGCTGGCCGACAACCTGCGCCGCGCGGTGCGGGGCGAAGCGCTCAAGCCGTATCGGCCCCAAAAGCACTGGCTGGCCCTGATCAGCACCGGCGACCAGCACGCCGTGGCCTCGCGTGGGCCCATCGGCTTTGCGGGCGACTGGGTGTGGCGCTGGAAAGACCACATAGACCGCACCTTCATGCACCGTTTCAGCCAGGGCCTGGGCGATGTGCGCATGCCCAAGCCCGGCGCGCAGGCTGCGGTACCACAACTGATGCTGTCCGCCGACGAATCGCAACAGGCCATTTCGGCCATCGCCATGCGCTGCGGTGGCTGCGGGGCCAAGGTGGGGGCCACGGTGTTGCAGCGCGCCTTGGGTGCCCTGCACCCGGTGCACCGCGACGACGTGCTCATTGGCCTGCACTCGCCCGACGACGCCGCCGTGGTGCGCGTGCCGCCGGGCAAGGCCATGGTGCACACGGTGGACTTCTTCAGGGCCTTCATGGACGACCCGTTTGTGTTTGGCCAGGTAGCGGCCAACCACGCGCTGGGCGACATTTATGCCATGGGCGGCGAGCCGCAAACCGCCACCGCCGTGGTGACCGTGCCGCCGGGGCTGGAAAGCAAGGTGGAAGAACTGCTGCTGCACATGATGAGCGGCGCCATGCAGGTGCTCAACGCCGCTGGCTGCGCGCTGGTGGGCGGCCACACCGGCGAGGGCAAAGAGCTGGCGCTGGGCTTTGCCATCAACGGGTTGGTGGATGAAGACCTGCACACCGTGCTGCGCAAAGGCGGCCTCACCCCCGGTGACGCACTCATTCTGACCAAGCCCATTGGCACGGGCGCGCTGTTTGCCGCCTACCCGCGCGCGGCCAGCCTGGACTTTTTCAGGGGGCGCTGGGTGAGCGAGGCGCTGGGCCACATGGTGCAGTCCAACCAGGCGGGCGCGCGCATTCTGATGAGCCACGGTGCCACCGCCTGCACCGACCTGACCGGCTTTGGCCTGCTGGGCCATTTGGTGGAAATGACCAAGCCCTCGGGCGTGGACGCAGAGCTGACCCTCTCGGCCCTGCCCGTGCTGGCGGGGGCAGAGGAATGCGTGGCCGCAGGCATCAGCAGCTCATTGGCCCCGGCCAACGTGCGCCTGCGCCGCGCACTGCGCAACCAGGAGGCCTTTGTCAGCCACCCCCGCTACCCGCTGTTGTTCGACCCCCAAACCGCCGGTGGCCTGCTGGCCAGCGTGCCGCAAGCGAGTGTGGCCGCGTGCGTGGCTGAGCTGAAAGCGGCGGGGTATGGGCACACCGCCGTTATCGGGCGGGTACTGGCGCAGGGGGATGCGGTGGAGACTGTGGGCTTGGTGGACTAACGGCATCCCGCATTCGCTGTTGGCCAGTGACACGCACGGGCTGTGGCCGCGGGTGATCTCTACAGAAAGTTGCCCTGCCCATGCCTCGTCAATGGTGGTAGCGCAACTGGGCAATGTCCAGCATGCCGTCGTGGATGCGGTAAACGATGCGGTGTTCGTCGTTGATGCGGCGCGACCACCAGCCCGCCAGGTGGTGTTTCAGTGGCTCGGGTTTGCCCACGCCGGCAAACGGGTCGCGCTGAATGGCTTTGACCAGCTCGTTGATGCGCCGCACCAACGCCTTGTCGGTGGCTTGCCAGTACACGTAGTCTTCCCAGGCTTGCGGTGCAAACCGCAGCGGCAGGCTCATGGTTCCACCAGATCGCGGACTTGGCCTGCACCGCTGTCCAGTGCGGCAATGGCCTGGGTCAGCCGCTGCGCGTTGGCAGGGCTGCGCAGCAGGTAGGTGGTTTCTTCCCAGGCGGTGAAGTCGTCCAGGCTCATCACCACCACAGGTCGCCCGCCTTGGCGGGTGACCAGCATGGGCGCGTGGTCGTCGTTCACCCGGTCCATCAGGCTGGCCAGGTTGGCGCGGGCTTCGGAATAACTCAGGGCTTGCATGGCTCACTCACCTCAATGAAGTACAGATATTTGTACGTTCATTGGATTTTACGTTTGCCAAGGATTTCAGTGCACCGAACTCAAAACAAAAAATACCGCTGCGCCATGGGCAGCACGGAGGCGGGTTCGCAGGTCAGCAGCTCGCCGTCGGCGCGCACTTCGTAGTTCTGGGGGTTGATGTCCATGACCGGGGTGCAGTCGTTGTGCACCATGTCTTTTTTGCCCACCTGGCGGATGTTCTTGACCGCACTCAGGCGTTTTTTCAGCTCAAACTTCTCGCCAATGCCCGCGGCCAGCCCGGCTTTTGACACAAAGGTGATGCTGCTTTGCGTGACGCTGCTGCCAAAGCTGCCGAACATGGGGCGGTAGTGCACCGGTTGCGGCGTGGGGATGCTGGCGTTGGGGTCGCCCATGGCGGCCAGGGCGATGGTGCCGCCCTTCAGCACCAGCGCGGGTTTCACGCCAAAGAAGGCGGGCTTCCACACCACCAGGTCGGCCCACTTGCCCACTTCGACCGAGCCAATTTCGTGCGCCATGCCGTGGGTGATGGCGGGGTTGATGGTGTATTTGGCGACGTAGCGCTTGACGCGCCAGTTGTCGTTGCGCGGGTTGGCTTCCACCTCGCCGCCAGGCAGGGCGGCGCGCTCGGCGGCTGGGGCCAGCCAGCCGCGCTGCTGCTTCATTTTGTCGGCCGTTTGCCAGGTGCGTATGACCACCTCGCCCACGCGGCCCATGGCCTGGCTGTCGCTGCTCATGATGCTGATGGCACCCAGGTCGTGCAGGATGTCCTCCGCCGCAATGGTCTCCTTGCGGATGCGGCTTTCGGCAAAGGCCAGGTCTTCGGCGATTGAAGCGTCCAGGTGGTGGCACACCATCAGCATGTCCACATGCTCGTCCAGCGTGTTGATGGTGTAGGGGCGGGTGGGGTTGGTGCTGCTGGGCAGCACATAGGGCTCGCCCACCATTTTCAAAATGTCGGGGGCGTGGCCGCCGCCCGCGCCTTCGGTGTGGAAGGTGTGTATGCAGCGGCCCTTGATGGCGGCGATGGTGTCCTCCACAAAGCCGGACTCGTTGAGCGTGTCGGTGTGGATGGCCACCTGCGTGTCGGTTTCGTCGGCCACGGTCAGGCAGTTGTCGATGGCGGCGGGTGTGCTGCCCCAGTCTTCGTGCAATTTGAGGCCAATGGCCCCGGCGTTGATCTGTTCGTGCAGCGCGGCGGGCAGGCTGGCGTTGCCCTTGCCCAGAAACCCCAGGTTCATGGGGAAGGCGTCGGCC
>PNML01000071.1 GCA_013823635.1 Polaromonas sp.
CCGCGGCAACCGCATCAGCAAACCCACCTGTCACATTTACGTGACGGTTGGCAACTGAGAGGCACAGCACCATGGGACAAAAAATCAACCCCACCGGCTTTCGTCTGGCCGTCTCTCGCAATTGGGCAAGCCGTTGGTACGCCAGCAACCGTGACTTTGCGGGCATGTTGGCCGAAGACATCAAGGTGCGCGAGTACCTGAAGGCCAAACTCAAGAACGCCTCCGTGTCGCGGGTGCTCATCGAGCGGCCTGCCAAGAACGCACGCATCACCATCTTTTCGTCACGTCCTGGTGTCGTGATCGGCAAGAAGGGTGAAGACATCGAGAAGCTGAAGAAGGAACTCGCCGCCAAGCTGGGTGTGCCTGTGGCCGTCAACATCGAAGAAGTGCGCAAGCCCGAGATCGATGCCAAGCTGATTGCCGACAGCATCACGCAGCAGCTGGAAAAGCGCATCATGTTCCGTCGGGCCATGAAGCGCGCCATGCAGAACGCCATGCGCATGGGTGCCCAGGGCATCAAGATCATGTCCGCTGGTCGCCTGAACGGCATCGAGATCGCCCGCACCGAGTGGTACCGCGAAGGCCGCGTGCCATTGCACACCCTGCGCGCCGACATCGACTACGGTACATCCGAAGCCAAAACCACCTACGGCATCATTGGTGTCAAGGTCTGGGTCTACAAGGGTGACACGCTGGGTCGCAACGATGTGCCCAGCCTGGACAGCACACCCCGTCCAGAAGAAGAGCGTCGTCCACGCGGTCCCCGTCGTGACGGTGCACGTCCTGGTTCCGATCGCCCCGCAGCCCGCGGAGCGCGTCGTCCTGCCGGTGCCAATGCGGCACCTGCTGACGGCAGTGACAAACCCGCAGAGGCTGGTGCCAATGCAAATGCCGCCGTTAAGCGCGTCCGTAAAGCCGCGCCCGCAACCCCCGCAGCCGCGGACGGCAAAGGAGAATAAACATGCTGCAACCTGCTCGCCGTAAGTTCCGCAAGGAACAAAAGGGTCGCAACACGGGTGTTGCCACCCGTGGTGCCACCGTGGCGTTCGGTGACTTCGGCCTGAAGTCCACCGACCGTGGCCGTCTGACGGCCCGCCAGATCGAATCCGCACGCCGTGCCATTTCCCGTCACGTCAAGCGCGGTGGTCGCATCTGGATCCGCGTGTTTCCCGATAAGCCGATTTCGAACAAGCCAGCTGAAGTCCGTATGGGCAACGGCAAAGGCAGTGTGGAGTACTACGTCGCTGAAATTCAGCCAGGCAAGGTGCTCTACGAAATCGTGGGTGTGCCTGAGCAACTGGCTCGCGAGGCATTCCAGTTGGCAGCCGCCAAGCTTCCTTTGCGCACGACGTTCGTCGCGCGTCAGTTGGGCCAGTAATCAGGAGATGAACCATGAAAACTGCTGAACTGCGCCAAAAAGACGTCGCCGGCCTGGAAGCCGAAATCAAGTCCTTGCAAAAGGCCCATTTCGGTTTGCGCATGCAAAAAGCGACGCAACAACTGAACAACACCAACACGCTGCGTGAAACACGCCGCTCGATCGCTCGCGTCAAGACCATCTTGACCGAGAAAACCCGTGCCAACTAAGGAGTGACCATGACGGAAGCAAAAACCTCCCTCAAGCGCACCTTGATTGGCAAGGTGGTGAGCGACAAGCGCGCCAAGACCGTGACGGTCCTGGTGGAGCGCCGTGTGAAGCACGAGCTGTACGGCAAGATCGTGATGAAGTCGAGCAAGTACCACGCGCACGACGAGTCCAACGAGTACAAGATGGGCGACGTGATCGAGATCACGGAAAGCCGTCCGCTGTCCCGGACCAAGAACTGGGTGGCCACCCGCCTGGTGCAAAAGGCCGAACTCGTGTAAGCCTGTTTCCGGCGCGCCCAGCGCTGTTCAAGAAAGCGACTGACAATTCAGTCGCTTTTTTTTTCGTCCACACACATGAAGGAATGCAGATGATCCAAGTAGGAGACAAGTTGCCCGCCGGCACATTGATGGAGTTCAACGAGGTTGCCGCAGAAGGGTGTGCCATTGGGCCCATGCCCGTGGATGTGACGCAGGCCACGGCAGGTAAAACCATCGCGCTGTTTGCCCTGCCAGGCGCGTTCACCCCCACCTGTTCTGCCAAGCATGTGCCCGGTTATGTCGCCCAGGCCGACGCGTTCACGGCCGCTGGCGTGGATGAAATCTGGTGTGTCAGCGTGAACGACGCTTTTGTGATGGGTGCCTGGGCCAAAGACCAGGGAACCCAAGGCAAGGTTCGGATGCTGGCAGATGGCTCGGCGGACTTCACCAAAGCCACGGGGCTCACCCTCGATTTGACGGCGCGGGGCATGGGCTTGCGCAGCAACCGTTACGCCATGTTGGTCAAGGACGGTGTCGTGCGGGTGCTGAACGTTGAAGGCCCTGGCAAATTTGAGGTCAGCGACGCCGACACCCTGTTGGCCCAAGTCCGCACATTGGCCTGAAGGCGTGATTCCGCGCGCACCTCAGAGATCGACTTTGAGGTGGTGGGCGCCCGGAATGGGCGATTGCGCATACGGCGGCACCGCAGCAAAGCCCATTTCCTCGTACAAAGCCCTGGCGGACTCCATCTCACTCAAGGTGTCCAGCAGCATGCAGGAATAGCCACTGATCCTGGCGGCGTCCAGGGTGGCGGTCACCAGCAGGTGACCCAATCCCAAGCGGCGGAAATCGGGGAGCACAAACAGGCGCTTCATTTCACAGGCATTGGTGTGGTCGGTGTCTGACCTGGCCCGGAATGCGCAGCACCCCGCCGCCGCCCCGTCTTTGAAGGCCAGAAACAGACCACCATGCGGTGGACCGTACATGTGGGGCAGCTGCAGCAGCTCTTGTTCGAACCCTGGGAAGCAATCGGGCCTGCCCACGCTGGCGGCGTAGGCGGCAAACAGGGTTCTGGCGTGGGCGTAGTCACCAGATGAACCCGCTTCACGCAGTTCTATGCCCAGGGGAGATGCGTGGTGCATGGTCTGTGCAAACCCAGTGGTGTCAACCCATGCCCAGCGAGGCCACCCAGACCATCAGCAGGGCGCTGGCGAGGGCCAGCCCCAGTGCAAGCAGCCGCGTGGCGGGAGTGTCCGCCGAGGGGAGGGGCAACGGTGGATCGGCGGCTTGGTCGCCCGTGATCATGGCCTTCACCAGTGCCTGTCGCTTGACCACGCGGTGGTACACCAGGGCCAACAGGTGCAAGGCCACCAGCACCAGCAGCGCGATTTTGCCAATGCCTGTGTGGTACCAGGTGGCCAGGCCACTGGTCTCCCCGGACACAAAGCGGTACAGCGGCCCGGTGAAGGCAATTTCATCGTCGGCCACCAACCCCGAACCCACCTGGGCCGTCAACACCAAGAGCATGGCCAGCACCGACAACGCCCCCAGGGGGTTGTGACCTACCTGGTGCGGTGCACCGCGCATGTGGGACAGCAGTCGGGCGGGTGTGGGCACAAACGACGCAAACCGGGACCACCTGCCCCCCACCACGCCCCAGGCCAGACGAAACAGCAACAGGGTGCCCACGGCATAGCCGGCGCGCATGTGCCAAACCAACCAGTTGCCCCCCACATTGCCGGTCACGAACAAACTCACCACGGCCACGAGCAGCAACCAGTGAAACACCCGGGTGGGCAGATCCCAAACACGAACAACCCTCATGTGCACTCCCTTGATCTGCAGCCACCACCACCGTGACCAAAGTCACCAAGCGGCACCCAGCAGACATTGAACAAACTTTTTACACTGACAGCGTCTGACACACCTGTCTGACGTGCATCAACCAAGGAGATCGAATGAAACACCTGCCCCAGTGGGTACTGGCCACCGCTGCTGCCCTGAGTGCGCTGCCCGCCGCTGCCCAGTTCCAGAAGCCCGAAGACGCTGTCAAGTACCGCCAAGGCGCGTTCCAAGTGATGGGTCAGCATTTTGGCCGATTGGGCGCCATGGCGAACGGCCGCGTGCCCTACGATGCCAAAGTGGCCCAGGAAAATGCCGCGTTGGTCGAGGTGATGGCCAAACTGCCCTGGGCCGCGTTTGGTCCTGGCACCGACGGACACCAGACCAAAGCCAAGGCTGAGATCTGGACCGAAAAAGCCAAGTTCGACCAGGGTGCGGACAAGATGGTGGCCGAGGTCGGGAAACTGGCTGCTGCAGCCAAAATGGGCAACCTCGATGCCCTGAAGGCGGCCTTTGGCGACACCGCTGCCACGTGCAAAGCGTGCCACGACAGCTATCGAAATAAATAGTGAAAAACTGAATACCAGCAAGCGTTGGATGCCAATTTAATTGGAAATTTGCATCCAAGCTTGTGCCGGAAGCCTTCCCGAAGTCTCACACCTCGGCCAGCAGCGTTTCCAGCAGCTGGTGCAGGGCCGCGAAGTCAGGCTCGCCCACATAACGTTTCACAATCTGCCCCTTCTTGTTGACGATGAAGGTGGTGGGTGTGAGCTTCACATCGCCCCACGCGCGGGCCAACTCCCCGGTGTTGTCCAACGCCACTTTGAAGGGCAGCTGGCGCGACTGCGCGAAGTTCACCACGTAGCTCGGGGGGTCGTAACTCATGGCCACCGCCACAGTTTCAAAGCCCCGGTCTTTGAATTTGTCGTACGTCGCGGACAGTTGGGGCATTTCCTTGACGCAACTCACGCAGGTGGTGGCCCAAAAATTGACCAATGTCACCTTGCCTCGGAGGTCTGCGGTGGTAGATTTGCTGCCATCCAGCAACACGAAGGTCGATGGCGGTGCAGGCTCTGAACTGGAGCAGCCAGTGCCCAGCAGCGTCAGTGCGGTGGCTGCACTCAGCAGCCAGATTCGGAAAGCGTGTTTCATGGCGTGATCGGTTTCTCGCCGCAGCGGGCGTGACAAACAACAACAGGAGACCACGGTGCAGCGACGACAATTTAACCATGCGGCCCTGGTCCTGCTGGCGAGCACCGTCGGCGGACCCTGGGGTCGCGCGGTGGCACAAGGCGCAGGAGGACTCGGGGCCGAAGACGCACAAAAGGGCATACGGGCCGCATTGTCGGCGGGGGCACAGGTGGCCGTGAACCAACTGGGCAAAGCTGGTGGATTCCTGCACAACCCGAAAGTTCGCATTCCCTTGCCCAGCGTGCTGGCCGACGTCGCTCCTTTGCTCAAGGCTGCCGGTCAAGGCAAACGTCTGGATGCCCTCGAACTGGCCATGAACCAGGCGGCAGAACAGGCTGTGCCGCTGGCGGCAGATCTGCTCCAGCGGACCATTGCCCAGCTCAGCCTGGCGGACGCCCACCGCATCCTCACCGGGGGCGACACCTCCGTCACCGACTTTTTCGCCGACAAAACCCGGGAGCCCCTAGGTGCGCAGTTCTTGCCCGTGGTGAAAAAGGCCACGGAAGGCGTGCAGCTGGCCGACAAGTATGACGCCGTGGCCGGTCGCGCGGCCAAGCTGGGCCTGATGAAGCGGGACGACGCCAATCTGAACGCGCATGTGACGAACAAGGCGCTCGACGGGCTGTATGCCGTGATCGCTGACGAAGAGCGCAAAATACGGCAAAACCCCGCACAAGCAGGCAGTGCAGTGCTGCAGAAAGTTTTTGGCGCCTTGCGCTGACTTCGGTCATGACGCTGTGGGGTGGAGACAGCCAACGGCCCACCGCGTCGCAGAGCGCAGGGGCACCATGCACAGGGAGTGTGCCCGCCAACATGACTCAACCATGAGCACCACCAAGCCAGCCCAGCGCGCCCTGCGCGTCCTCGTGGCCGACGACAATCCCGTGAACCTGCGCGTGGCCACCCGTGTGTTGCGCGACATGGGCCACAGCGGCGTCCTCGTGACGGACGGGGAAAAAGCCCTCAAAGCCATGGAAGCCCACACCTTTGATGTGGCGCTGATGGATGTCACCATGCCCGTGCTCGACGGCCTGAGCACCGTGGCTGAAATACGCAAGCGGGAACAAGCGGGCCAACGCAAGACCCCCATCATCATGGTGACCGCCTTTGACTTGCCCAGCGACCGCGCACGGATGCTGGCGGCTGGTGCCGACGGCTATTTGGCCAAGCCGTTGGAGCGACAGGCATTGGAGGCTGAGTTGAACCGGGTATTGGGCTGACAGACCTCGACCTGACCGGTGACTCCGACAGGAACCACACGTATGCAGAACAACAAACACGACCCACAACTCAGCCGCTTTCCGCTGGTGTGGGCGGCGCTGGTGCTCCTGTTGGGGGCGGCCGCCACCACCATGCTGGTCCACCTGCTCAGCAGCAGCATTGAATCCCACAATCAGCTCAGGTTCGAGCAGGAAGAAGAGCGACTGCAATTGGCCCTGCAGCGGGAGCTGGACCATCAGTTGACACTGATGCAGGCCGCACGCGGCGTGTTTGCCAGCAGCGAGGAGGTGAACCGCGAGGAGTTCACGCAATTTGTGGGCTCGCTGGAACTGTCCACCCGCTACCCGGCCATTGCCGGGTTCGACTATGTGGTGCGGGTGCCTGCTGACCGGTTGCAGACTTATGTCACGACGCGCCAGGAGGGGCTGCCGCACTACCAGTTCCGCTATGTGCAGCCCCCCACGTCCGTCATGGAGCGAGGGCTGGATGGCGCCCCCGACTATGACCACATGGTGGTGGAATATGCCGAGCCCGTGGCTCGTCGGGGTCGCGTGGGGCTGGAGGTGTCCACCAGTGCCGAGCAACTCAGCGCCATGGAGCGCGCCGCGCGCAGTGGCGGTGGAGCACTGACCACACCCATGGTGGTGCAGCACCAGGGTACAGATGCCTACGGTTTTGCCTATTACCTGCCGGTGTACCTCACCGGCTATGTGCCCAACCTGCAGGCAGACCGTGACCGCATGTTGCAAGGCTACATGGCCACCCATTTTGTGCTCAAAGATTTTGTGGATGTGGCCTTGCAAAACGTGCCCCTGACCATTGACTTTGAGTTGGCCGACCCTGCCGCGCCACGGCTAGATGGCACCGGCCACGGCGCGGTACTGTATGACCGCCAGGGGGTCCACCAGGGGCAACCTGCGCACTTGGCCCATGCCCATTCAGAGGGGCGGCTCCAGGCCCGTCAGCACCAGCTGCGCCTGGGTGACCAGTTCCTGGACCTCTACACCCGCAGCACGCCGGCATTTGAGGCACTGAGTCGGACATGGGAAAGCTGGGCGCTGGCCGTGGCTGGCGCATTGGCCACGCTCGCACTGGCCTATGGTGTTTACATCTCGTCCAGGGCCAGGTACCAGGCCGAATGGCGTGCGCAGGGCATGGCCATTGACCTGGCCCGTTTGTCGTTGGTGGCCAAACACACCACCAACCCCGTCATCATCACCGACGAAAACGGACTGATCCAATGGGCCAACCAGGCCTACGAAACCCTCACCGGTTATTCATTGGCGGAGTCACTGGGCAAAAAACCGGGCGCGCTGTTGCAGACCGAGCGGACCGACCCCGGCACCGTGGCCACCATGCGGGCGGCCATTGCGGGGCGCCATTCCTGTCGGGTGGAGGTGCTCAACCGGTCAAAACACGGCGAGGATTATTGGCTGGATGTGCAGCTGCAGCCCCTGTTCAACGACGCAGGTACCTGCACCGGCTTCATGGCGGTCGAGGTGGACATCACCGCGCAGAAGGCGGCGCAGGAGCGCACGGCTGCGGCCCTGCGCGAAACCAGGGCCTTGATGAACACCATCAAAACCCACGCCATCGTGTCGCAGACCGACCCGCAGGGCACCATCACCGACGTGAACCAGGCCTTCATCGACATCAGCCAGTACAGCGAGGCCGAGTTGCTGGGGGCGCACCACCGCATCATCAACTCTGGCTTCCACCCCCAGGCGTTCTGGGCCGAGATGTGGTCCACCATCCAGGCCGGCAAACCCTGGCGGGGCGAGGTGTGCAACCGCGCCAAGTCCGGCGAACTCTACTGGGTGGACACGCTCATCGCCCCGTTTCTGGACGAGGCCGGGCGCATCGAGCGTTATGTGTCCATCCGCACGGACATCACTGGCCCCAAACTGGCCAAGCAGCGTTTGCAAAAGGCCCAGCGGGCGCTGGAAATGTCCAACCAGGCGGCCCGCATCGGTACCTGGGAGTTCGAGTCCGATGGCGATGCCATGATCTGGTCACGCACCACGCGAGAGATTTTCGGGGTGCCCCCGGATTTCTCGATCAACCGGCGCACCGCGCTGGATTTTTTCCCAGAGGGCCCCACCCGCGACAAAGCGCGGCAGATGATGGCCGATGCCCGTGCCCTGGGTCAGGGGTGGGACGACGAACTGTTGATCCAGACCCACCAAGGCCACCACCTGTGGGTGCGCAGCATTGGCGTGACCGAGGTGCAAGATGGCCAGACGGTGCGGATTTATGGCACCTTCCAGGATGTCAACGAGCGCAAGGCCCGCGAACTCGAGTTGCACGCCGAACGCCAGCGCTTGACCAACATCATCGACAGCACCCGGGCCGCCACCTGGGAGTGGAACGTGCAGACCGGTGAGTTGCGCCTGAATGCACTGTGGGCGCAGATGCAAGGGTACACACTGGAGGAGCTGGCGCCCGTTTCCATTGACACCTGGAACCACTTCCTCCACCCCGAGGACAAGCCGCGCAGCCAGGCGGCCGTGGACCGCCATTTCCGTGGCGAAGCGGACCGCTACGAATGCGCGTTGCGGTTGCGCCACAAGGAAGGTCATTGGGTCTGGGTACAAGACCGGGGTCAGGTCATTTCCCGCACGGCCGATGGCCAGCCCGAGTGGGTGTTGGGTGCCCACACGGAAATTTCGGCCCTCAAGGCCGCAGAAGAGGCGGCACAGGCCAACGAGCGGCTGCTGAAAAGCGCCATCGAGGCGCTGGGCGAAGCCTTTGCCATTTACGACCCGCAAGACCGGTTGGTCTATTTCAACGAGCCCTACCAACGCCTGTACGCCGCCTCCACCGAGGCCATCCACATCGGCGCCACCTTCGAATCCATCGTCCGATACGGGGTGGCGCACGGTCAGTACCCGGAGTCCGAAGGCCGGGAGGAAGCCTGGCTGGCCGAGCGCATGTCCTTGCACCTGAGCAAGAGCATCGATTTCGTTCAGCAACTGGACGATGGCAAGGTCTTGCACGTCAAAGAGCGGCAAACGCCAGACGGCTACCGGGTGGGCTTCCGCCTGGACGTGACCGAGCTGGAGCGCGCGCGCGCGCTGGCGCAGGACAAAGAGGAGCTGCTGATCAGCGCCCTGGAGGTGGTGGGAGCCGCCCTCTCTGTGTTCGATGCCGAGGGCCGGCTCATGTTGGCCAACGACCGCTTCTACGCCATGCACGAGCCGCTGCGCGGTGTGCTCAAGCCCGGTATCACCTTCGAGGCGTTTATCCGGGCCGGTGTGGCCGCCGGGGCCTTGGTGATCGACGAGCGTGACGCCGAGGCCTGGATTGCCGAGCGCCTGGTGAAATTCCGTGAAGGCACCACCGACATGGTCGTTCGCCTGGCCGACAACAGCGCCCTGCGGGTGGTGGAGCGCCGGTTGCCCAACGGCCGCACGGTGGGCCTGCGCATCGATGTGACCGAGCTGGAGGTTGCCCGCGAGGCCGCCGCCCACAGTGAACGCTTGCTCAAGAGCGCCATTGAGGCGCTGGACACCGGCTTTGTGCTGTTTGATCCGCAGGACCGCCTGGTGCTGTGCAACGAGCAGTACCGCAGCCACCGCGGGGCATCGGTCGATGTGATCAGGCCAGGCGCCACCTTCGAGGAGATCCTGCGGGCCGGTCTGGCCGAGGGGCGCGTGCTGGACGCCGTGGGCCAGGAAGAGGCCTGGGTGGCCCAGCGCCTGGCAGCGCACCACCAGGACAGCAGTGACTTTGTCCAGAACCTGTCCAACGGACGGGTGCTGCGCGTACTGGGGCGCACCACACCCGAAGGTTACCGCGTGGGCGTGCGCATCGACATCACCGAGCTGGTCAAGGCCCGCGAGGAGGCCGAGGCCGCATCCCAGTCCAAGAGCCAGTTTGTGGCCAACATGAGCCACGAAATCCGCACACCCATGAACGCCATCCTGGGCATGCTGCACCTGCTGCAAACCACCGAACTGACCGTGCGCCAGAAGGACTATGCCCAAAAGAGCGAGAGCGCGGCCAAATCGTTGTTGGGCATCCTCAATGACATCCTGGACTTTTCCAAGGTCGAGGCGGGCAAGCTGGAGCTGGACCCCGAGCCCTTCAGCTTTGACAAGCTCGTGCGTGGCCTGGCCACCATCTACTCCAGCAACCTGAAAAGCAAGCACCTGGAGTTGCTGTTCGACATCGACCCGGCGATTCCCAACGTGCTCATTGGCGACGCGCTGCGACTGCAGCAGGCCCTCATCAACCTGGGGGGCAACGCCATCAAGTTCACTGCTCAGGGCGAGGTCATGCTGCGGGTCAAGCTGCAGTCACGCACCCAGCGCGATGGGGTGGACACGGTGAACCTGCTGTTCGAGGTGCATGACAGTGGCATTGGCATTGCGCCAGAGGCACAGGCCAAAATTTTCAGCGGCTTCACGCAGGCTGAGGCATCCACCTCGCGCAAATACGGTGGCACGGGTTTGGGGCTGGCCATCAGCCAACGGCTGATACGGCTCATGGGCGGTGAACTGGCACTGACCAGCGTGGTCGGCGAGGGCAGCACCTTCTACTTCACCATCCCGTTGCAGGTGCCCAGCAGCGTACCCGCCGAGTTCGCCCCCAGCGACCGCAGCACCCTGCGTGGTCTGAAGGCCCTGGTGGTGGACGACAACCTGGTGGCCCAGCAGATCATGACGGGCATGCTGCAGTCCCTGGGGTGGGAGAGTGTGGCCGCCGAGGGTGCAGACGACGCCCTGGCCATGGTCACGCAGGGGTTGCGGCAGTCGGAGAAACCCTTCGACATCGTTTTCCTGGACTGGGACATGCCGGGCAAAGACGGCCTCACCCTGGCCGAGGAGCTGAACCAGTTGTACGGCCAGCGGCCCAAACCCATTGTCATCATGGTCACCGCCAGCGGGCGCGACCTGCTGCAGCAGGCGCCCGATGCCCAGCAAAACCTGCTGGATGGCTACCTGGTCAAGCCCGTGACCGGCTCCATGCTGTACGACGCCGTGGCCGAGGCCAGCGCCGTGGTGTCGGGCAAGCTGCCCCGCATGGTGGAGGCCAAACAGGGCCTGCGCCAGCTCAACGGCATGCGCCTGCTGGTGGTGGAGGACAACCTCATCAACCAGCAGGTGGCCGACGAACTGTTGCGCCGCGAAGGCGCCCGCGTCACCCTGGCCGGCGATGGCCAGCAGGCGGTGGATGCGCTGCGCCAGCAGCCGGACGGGTTTGACGCCGTCCTGATGGACATGCAGATGCCGGTGATGGACGGCCTGCAGGCCACCCACGCCATTCGCCAGCGCCTGCACCTGACCGATTTGCCCATCGTGGCCATGACGGCCAACGCCATGGCCAGCGACCGGGAGGCCTGCCTGGCCGCAGGGATGAACGACCATGTGGGCAAGCCCTTCGAGTTGCAGCACCTCGTGACAACGCTGTTGCGCTGGGCGGGGTCTGCCGTGTTGCCGGACGCGTCCGCAGAACCCAACGCCGGGCCAGAGGCGGACGACGAGCAATCGATGGAATCCATAGCTGAGAATTCAATGAATTCATGCGTTGGAGGTCAATTTGACGCAAAAAATACGGCCTGGAGTGCCCCGTGGCCAGCAGCCGACCGGGTGGAAGTGGTCGCGGCGCTGCAGCGACTGGGTGGCGACCCGGCCTTCTACCAGCGGGTGGTGCGCAACTTCTGCGCTGACCTGCAGCCGCAATCGGTGCGCCTGGCAACGCTGAGCGAGGCGGGGCCATCGGCCGAGCTGGCCGCGGTGCTGCACACCTTGAAAGGCACGGCCAGCACCGTGGGCGCCTTCCAGCTGGCGGCTCTGGCCGCGGACGCCGAGCGGTCCGTCAAAGACGCGCTGGTTGCGGCGTCCAACCACAGCCACGACACGTCTGCACCCGCCGTCGCGCCGCCCCCCTGGCTCACCCGCTTGCGCACGGAGGTGGCCCTCAGCGAGCTGGCCTTGCGGCAGGTGCTGGACACCATGCAGCAGCGGTTGCAGCCCGTGGAGAAGTTGGACGCCAACCCTGCGCCGACGGGTGCTGACCCCGCCGCCGCAGACTGGCGCCCCGTGTGGCTGGAGCGCTTGCGGCACCTGCGCGTGTTGCTGCAGGCGTCAGACATGCAAGCGCTGGAGTTGCACGACGACATGCTGCGTGACGCCGCCGTGGCCGCTCACCCCGACTGGCAGGCCTTGCACGCGGCCATGGAACTGCTGGACTTCGAACAGGCTCTGACAGCAGTGGACACCTTGCTGGAACCAACAACACCATGACACAGCCCGACTTTGTGCCCACCCAGCCCCCGGTGGCCAGTGATGCCTCAGAGGTGGATTTGCCCCTGCCCCTGACCGCTCCCCAGCGCAAACCGCGTCTGCTGGTGGTGGACGACCAGCCCATCCACCTCCAGGTGCTGCACCGTGCCCTGGCGCGCGACCACCAGCTTTTCATGGCCACCACCGGCGCACAGGCGCTCAAGGTGTGCCGCAACCAGGCCCCAGACCTGGTGCTGCTGGACGTGGTCATGCCCGACATGGACGGTTTCGAGGTGCTGCAGCAGCTGAAGGCCGCACCCGAAACCACGGACATCCCCGTCATCTTCGTCACCGCCCATGGTGGGGACGAGATCGAAACCCAGTGCCTGCAAGCCGGCGCGGTGGACTTCATCCCCAAGCCAGTCAACCCCAGCGTGGTGCGCGCCCGCGTGAAAACCCACCTCACGCTCAAGTTCCAATCCGACTTCCTGCGCGACATGGCCTTCATGGATGGGTTGACCGGCGTGTCCAACCGCCGCCAGTTTGACGAGCGCCTGAACGTGGAGTGGGGCCGTGCCCAGCGCAACGGCACACCCTTGTCGCTGGTGCTGTTGGATGTGGATTTTTTCAAGGCCTACAACGACCACTACGGCCACCAGGCGGGTGACGACTGCCTGCGCCAGTTGGCCAGTGTGCTCAAGGCGTCGCTGCGCCGCCCCACCGATCTGGTGGCCCGCTACGGGGGTGAGGAGTTTGTCTGCCTGTTGCCCGAAACCGCTTTTTCCGATGGCATGGACATGGCCCACAAACTGCTGTCTGCCGTGACCCGGCGCGCCATGCCGCACCATTTTTCGGCTGTCGCACCCGTGGTCACCATCAGCCTGGGACTGGCCACCCGCGAAGGCATCGGGCAGACCGGTCGGGCGGAGGACTTGCTGGCGCTGGCAGATGCCCAGCTCTACCGGGCCAAACACGCCGGGCGTGCGCAGGTGTGCGGCCAGCGACTGGGTGCAGGGCCAAGCCATGGGCAGCCATGAGCGCGGTCGACCGGGACAGGGCGCCGCTGGTTTGACGCGCGTTGTTTCCCTGTGGCGGGCCTGGCTGGACCGCCTGCAAGGCCTGTCCGCTGCATCCAGTGCCGCCACCGTGTGTCTCGTGCTGGCCTGCTTGTCGGCGTTGTGGGTCATTCAGGGGGAGTTGCAGCGGCGCAGTGTGCGCCAGAGCCAGGCCCTCGCCGTGGCCCAGGCACAGGCGGGCGCGATTCGCCAAACGTTTGAGCGCAGCATGGCCTTGGTGGGTGTGTTGCAGACCATGGTCCGCCAGGGCCACGGCCAGGTGCCCGACTTTGGCCTGCTGGCACCCAACATGCTGGCCAGCCGACCCGATGTGATGTCGTTGAACCTGCTGCCCGGCGGTGTGATCCGTCAGTCCGCCCCCGATGCCGTGGCCCCTTTCCTGCTCAACCTGGACGTGCTGCAAGGCCCCCACCGCCACGCCGGTGCGGTCCAAGCCTGGCAGGAGGGCCGTGCGGTGGTGTCTCCACCCACCCTGTTGCCCATCGGTCGGGAGGGTCTGGCCGTTCACGCGCCGGTGTACTTGCCCCGGTCTGATGGCACGCCGAATGCCCAGCCCTGGGGCCTGGTGCGCATGGCCATCAGCCTGTCCGAGTTGCTCGCGCAGTCCCACCTCGGTGAATTGGCGGCCTTGGGCTTGGACCACGAGCTGCGCACGCACGCCATGGCTGGAGAGGCTCAAGGGGCGTTGTTGTCCAGCTCACGCCCCCCAGAGCGCAGCGAGCCGCTGGCCGATGCCTTGCAGGTGCCGGTGCAGCTGGGTGACCTCACCTGGGCGTTGAGCGTGGCACCCCGCCAAGGCTGGTCCGATCCCTGGACGCTGTGGTTGAGTGTGGGGTGGGCGGCGCTGTTCAGCGGTGGCAGCGCGGGGCTGGTGTACCTGTTCCTGAACAGCGTTCAGCTCAGCCGCCGCCTCATCCGCAACCTCACCAGCCATGTGCCGGGCATGCTTTACCAATATCGCCGGGGGGCGGATGGTCGCACCGCATTTGTGTACGTGAGCCCAGGGGTCGAGGCCCTGACGGGCCTGTCGGCCCCAACGTTGCTGCGCTCCGATCAGGCTTGGCTGGAGCAGCTGTTGCCCGCCGATTTGCAGCGTTTGCGCCTGGCGCTGCAGGCGTCGGCGCAAGACCTCAGCCCGTTGAGCGAAGAATTCCGCATGGGCTTGCCCAATGGCGAGTTGCGCTGGTACTGGACCAAGGCGCAACCGCAGCGCGAGCCCGATGGCTCGGTGCTGTGGAACGGGTACATGGCGGACTGCACCGCCGAGCACGCCACCGAGCAGGCCCTGGCCCAAAGCACCCGCCTGCTGACCGAGGCCCAGGAGGTGGCGCGGCTGGGCTATTTCGTGACCGATCTGACCACCGGGGCCTGGACCAGTTCGGCCTTGCTCGACGACATCGTGGGCATAGGCCCGGATTACCCGCGCACGCCCAAGGGCTGGCAGGACCTGCTGGAGCCGGAGTTTCGGGGGGCCATGCGGGCCATTTACCGTGAAGCGGTGGCCAAGCGCACCAGCTTCAACATGGAGTACGCGGTGCGCAGGCCACTCGATGACCGCATCATCTGGGTGAACGTGTTCGGCCGCCTGGAGTTCGATGCCGACGGGCGCGCCACCCGCATCGTGGGCACGGTACAGGACATCACCACCCGCAAGAAGGCCGAAACCGACATCCGCAACCTGGCCTACTACGACCCCCTGACCGGTTTGCCCAACCGGCGCCTGCTGCTGGAGCGTTTGGAGCATGCGCTGGTCGAGCGGTCCATGGACCACGCCCATGGCGCGGTGTTGTTCATCGATTTGGACAACTTCAAAGACCTGAACGACGCCATGGGTCACGAAACCGGGGATGCGCTGCTGCGTCTGGTGGCCTTGCGCCTCATGAGCTGCGTGCGCGAGGACGACACCGTGGCCCGCATGGGCGGCGACGAGTTTGTGCTGCTGCTCCACCAACTGGAGTTGGCGCCAGGTGAAGATCCCGCCACGGTCGCTGAGCAGCGTGCCGCGCTGGTCATGGGCGCGCTGGGTCAGCCCTATCCGCTGGCTGGCAGCACCCACACCAGCACACCCAGCATCGGTGTGGCCTTGTTTTCGGACGAAGGACTGGCGGTGGACGAGGTCATCAAACGGGCCGATGTGGCCATGTACCAGGCCAAGGCCGCCGGTCGCAATGCCATGCGGTTTTATGACCCCGCGCTGCAGCACCAGGTGGCCGAGCGGTGGCAATTGGTGGAAGACCTGCGTGCGGCGCTGGTGTCCGACCAGCAGCTGTTCCTGCAGTACCAGCCCCAGCACAACGGTGCCGGGGTCATGGTGGGCGCAGAAGCCCTGCTGCGCTGGCGCCACCCGCAGCGGGGGTTGGTGTCACCGGCCGTGTTCATTCCACTGGCGGAGCAGGCGGGCCTGATGGAGACGCTGGGCCAGTGGGTGTTGAACACCGCCTGTGGGCAACTGGCGCAGTGGTTGGCCGACGACACCATGGCCTCCGCCCTGGGCGAGTTTTCCCTGGCCGTGAACGTGAGTGCCCACCAGTTTCGCCGCGCGGACTGTGTGGACTCGGTGGCCCGGGTGGTGCGCCATTGGGCCATTGCACCGGGGCGCCTCAAGCTGGAGTTGACGGAAAGCATGATGGTGCACGATGTGGACGACATCATCGCCAAAATGCACGCCATCCGTGGCCTGGGTGTCCGGTTCTCGCTGGATGACTTTGGCACCGGCTATTCGTCGCTGTCACAGCTCAAGCGCCTGCCGCTGGACCAGCTCAAGATCGACCAGTCGTTTGTGCGGGAGGTGATGCACAGCACCAACGACGCCGCCATTGCCCGCACCGTGGTGGCCCTGGGGCAGACGCTGGGGCTGGAGGTGATTGCCGAGGGTGTGGAAACCGAGGCCCAGCGCGACTACCTGCGGGGCATGGGCTGCTACCACTGCCAGGGCTACCTGTTCAGCAAACCCCTGGATTCTGATAAATTCAGGGCTTACGCGCTTGCTGGTAAACAATAGTTTGCTACATTATTTGGCTTGATCAGCCCGCTTTGCTGGTGCGCTGGATTTCGTCCAGCGACTTGACGGCACTGCGGTAGGCACCGCAGCCGATCAGCCGCTGGCTGTCCAACGGCAGCACATAGGAGGCTTTGCCCTTCACGTCGCCGGTCACGAGGTTGATGATGTTGTACTCCACCCAGCCGCCGCCTTGTTCAGCCCGTTTCCAGGCATCGGCCAGCAGCTGGGCCGCGTCCAGTCCGGGGGCGGCGCTCAGGGGGGTGCCCACCTTGGCTTCATCCATGCCCATCACGCGGTAGTAGCCCTCGCGGTCAAACACAAACACGTACAGGTCGCGGTCGATGTAAGGCCCCGGCTTTTGGTGGAATTCGCGGTAAGCCTTGTCGAACCCGACGCGTTTGACCAGCTCAGCGGCCCGTTCGGTCATGCGCTTGGCCTCGTCGGCGGTGCCCTGGCGCAGGTGGATGTGGCTGACCGCCTCGGTCAGCTGGGCAGCGCGTTCGATCAGCCGGTGGGAGCGGTGCTGGGTGCGCTCGACCAGGGCGGAGTTCTCGGCCGTCACCGAATCCAGGTCACCGACGGCCACCACCACCTCACTCAGCGATGTGCTCTGGTTGCTGCTGGCATCGGCAATGCCTTCCATGCCGGAGGTGACTTCGTTGATGCTCTGCACCAGGCTGTTCATGATTTGGCTGACCGAGGCAATTTCGGTCACCGACGTCTGCACACGGCTCGACGATTCGGCGATGAGCTTGCGGACTTCGGAGGCGGCCTCCTGGCTGCGGCGGGCCAGGTTGCGCACTTCGGAGGCCACCACGGCAAAACCGCGCCCTTGTTCCCCTGCTCGGGCCGCTTCCACCGCGGCGTTGAGGGCGAGTATGTTGGTCTGGAAGGCGATGCTGTCGATGGTGCCGATGATTTCGGTCATGCGGCTGGACGAGGTTTTCAGGGTGTCCATGCCGCGGACGGTTTGCACCATCAGTTCGCTGGCCGCCCCGGTTTGCTGGTGCAGCTGGCGGGTCATGCCGCTGACACTCTGGGCCACATCGGCGTTTTGCTTC
>PNML01000072.1 GCA_013823635.1 Polaromonas sp.
GACGACAACCTGCTCAACTCCACCCGC
The DNA here is from genome assembly GCA_013823635.1 of Polaromonas sp. Classification (GTDB taxonomy): domain Bacteria; phylum Pseudomonadota; class Gammaproteobacteria; order Burkholderiales; family Burkholderiaceae_C; genus UBA2334. Next base: position 28 of record PNML01000072.1, read on the forward strand.
TCGACCGACTTCATCACGCCCAAAAGCCGCACCTCGCTGCGCCTGCGCAACGCCGTGCTGGAACTGGCCCGCACCGAGCCGTTTGCCCGCCCGCTGGTCAACAGTGGCCGGTTGTCCACGCCCACGCCCTACGTGCAGTCGTCACTCAACACGCCCGACGCCGGTGCGTTTGCCGGCCACATGGCACCGGGCACCAACTGTGCCGATGCGCCGGTGGAGGTCCACGGCCAGCCCGCCTGGTTGCTCAACCAGCTGGGCGACGGCTTTGTGCTGCTGAGCTTTGGCCCCGGTGCCCAGGCCGTGCAGGTGGGTGGCGTCACCGCCCGTGTGCTCGAGGTGGGCAAGGACCTGAGTGACCCCAGCGGCGTCCTCACCCAGCGTTACGATGGCCAGCCTGGCACGGTGTACCTCATCCGTCCGGACCAGCACGTGGCTGCCCGCTGGCGTGCGTTTGACGCCAAAGCCGCCACCGCCGCCCTGCGCCGGGCACTGGCCTTGGCCTGACACCTTGACCGAATCACGGAAACATTGACCGCCATGCCCCTGCAACACCAACCCAACATTGCCGGCCCGGATGCCTTTTACGAAGAGCTCATCCACGCCCAGCGCGACCTGACCGACGACCAGGCCGACATGCTGGTCGCCAAACTGGCCCTCATCCTGGCCAACCACGTGGGCGACCGCGCCGTGCTGAGCGAAGCCATTGCCCTGGCCCGCAGCAACACCCTGGCCAGCGCCACCACCGGAGCGGCCGCATGAGCCAGCCCATGGGTTATTCCACCACCCTCAACCACACCCACGACCCTGCGGCCACCAGCTGGGTGGCCAGTGCCCAGGCGCCGGGGGCTGACTTTCCCATCCAAAACCTGCCCTGGGGGGTGTTTCGGCCCACCGGCAGCGACGAGGCGTTTCGCGGTGGCGTTGCCATCGGCGACCAGGTGCTGGACCTGTCCGCCCTGGCGCGCAGCGGCCTGCTGAGTGGCCTGGCCCAGCAATCGGCCCTGGCCGCCAGCGAACCCACACTCAACACCTTCATGGGCATGGGCCCCGCTGCCTGGCAGGCGCTGCGCCACGCGGTGTTTGACCTGCTGGTCAGCACCGCCAGCTCTGCCGTGCAGCAGCAGGTGCAGCCCTGCCTGCAGGCGCAGGGTGCGGTCACCCTGGGCTTGCCCGCCCGCATTGGGGACTACACGGACTTCTACACCTCCATCTACCACGCCACCAACATCGGCAAGCTGTTCCGTCCCGACAACCCGCTGCTGCCCAACTACACCTGGGTGCCCATTGGCTACCACGGGCGGGCGTCCAGCGTGCAGGTGTCGGGCCACGGTTTCAAGCGGCCCAGCGGGCAGGTGATGCCACCGGGCGCCACCGAACCCGTGTTTTCGGCCTGCAAACGGTTGGATTGGGAGCTGGAGCTGGGCGTGTTCGTGGGCACGGGCAACGCGCTGGGCGACCCCATTGCGTTGGGCAACGCCGAGGACCACGTGTTTGGCCTGTGCCTGCTCAACGACTGGTCGGCCCGCGACATCCAGGGCTGGGAGTACCAGCCGCTGGGGCCGTTTTTGTCCAAAAACTTCGCCACCACCGTGTCGCCCTGGGTGGTCAGCCTGGAGGCGCTGGCCCCTTACCGCACGGCCATGCAGCGCCCCGATGGCAAAACCAACGACTTGGCCTATTTGCACAGCGAGCACAACGCGCAGCAGGGTGCACTGGATGTGCAGCTGACCATGGGCCTGACCAGCGCGGCCATGCGCGCCGCTGGCACAGCCGTCCACAACGTCTGCCAGACCAGCTACCGCCACGCCTATTGGACGCTGGCGCAGATGGTGGCGCACCACACCGTCAACGGCTGCAACCTGCAACCGGGCGATTTGCTGGGCACGGGCACCCTGTCGGGGCCCACACTGGACCAGGCGGGTGCCCTCATTGAGCTGACCGAAGGCGGCAAAGTGCCGTTGACCCTGCCCGGTGGTGAGCAGCGCACGTTTTTGCAAGATGGCGATGAGGTGACCATGCGCGGCTGGTGCGAGAAGCCCGGCGCGGCCCGCATTGGTTTTGGCGAGTGCAAGGCCTTGGTGCTGCCCGCCACTTGACGCGCTCAGGCCGTCATTTCAAATTCGCATGAGAGCTATGCGGCTGGCGTGCTGGCGCATGCTCCAGCGGCCGCACACAATGTCACCCCAATCAGCCTGGGGTGGGGATTGGTGCGCGAATCAGGCAAGATATTTCACTTTATTTCAATTTAAACGCCTTTTAGGGGTAAACCCGGAAGTGTTATTTGGATGAATAAGTAGAATATTTCATGTTAGTCAACCGAGAACCAGTTAGGAGACCACGAATGAACCGAATCCTCAAAACCACCGCGCTGGCCGCTGGCCTGCTGTGCTCTGCATGGTCCGTCCAGGCCCAGACCATCACCCTCAAGGTGCACCACTTCCTGGGGCCACAGTCCATCCAGCACACCAAAATGCTGCAGACCTGGTGCGACAACATCGCCAAAGATTCGGCCAACCGCCTGAACTGCCAGATTTACCCCGCCATGCAGCTGGGTGGCTCGCCACCACAGCTGTTTGACCAGGCCAAGGACGGCGTGGCCGACGTGGTGTGGACGGTGGCTGGCTACTCTGCCGGTCGTTTTGCCCGCTCGCAGGTGTTCGAGTTGCCTTTCATGATGACCAACGCCGGTGCCACCAGCCGCGCCGCCTGGGACTTCGTGCAAAAGCATGCCATGGACGAATACAAGGACGTGAAGCTGCTGGCCATCCACGTGCACGGCCCCGGCGTGTTCTACACCAAGGACAAGGCCATCACCAAGATGGAAGACCTGAAGGGCCTGAAGGTGCGTGGCCCCACCGCCACCGTCACCAAGATGCTGGGCATGATGGGTGCCACCCCCGTGGGCATGCCCGTGCCACAGGTGCCTGAAGCCCTGTCCAAGGGCGTGATCGACGGCGCCGTGATTCCCTACGAAGTGGCACCCGGCCTGAAGGTGCACGAGTTGACCAAGTTCGCCTCCGAAACGCCCAAGGACCAGCCAGCGCTGTACACCACCGTGTTTGTGGTGCCCATGAACAAGGCCAAGTACGAGTCCCTGCCGGCTGACCTGAAGGCCGTCATCGACAAGAACTCGGGCCGTGAGTTCTCCGCTTTCCTGGGCAGTACCCAGGAAGGCAACGACGTCCCGGGCCGCAAGGTGTTTGCCGAGACCCCTGGCTACACCATCACCCAGATTTCGCCCACCGAGTTGGCCCGCTGGAAAAAAGCCACCGACCCCCTGGACAACGCCTGGATCGAAGACATGGGCAAGCGTGGTCTGAATGGCAAGGCCATGCTGGATGACGCCAACGCGCTGATCAAGCAATACACGAAGTGACGGGGGAAGGGGTGGTTGGCCTGCGCACGCAGATCGGCCACACTCACCCTGAGGCGGAGACCTGTCTCCGCCTTTTTTTTGATTGACGGGTGGGTGGATGGTCCATCCGCTGCGTCGGTCTTCTTTGGAGTTTCCCTGTGGCAGACATTCTCGTCACCGAAAGCAGTCGCAAGTACACCGGCATTGGCCTGTGGCTGGACCGGCTGTGCAAGCTGCTGGCCATCCTGGCCGGCGTGACCTTGCTGGTCCTGGCCCTGCTGTCGTTGCGCAGCATCGTGGGTCGGTCGCTGTTTGACTCGGCCCTGCTGGGCGACTACGAACTGGTGCAAATCCTGAGCGCCGTGGCCGTGGCCATGGCCTTGCCCTACGCCCACTGGATAGGCGGGCATGTGATCGTGGACTTTTTCACGGCCAAGGCCTCGACCAAGACCAACGCCTTCATGGACCTCATCGCCAATGTGCTCATGGCGGTGTTTTCCGCCATCCTGAGCTGGCGCTTGGCCGTGGGCATGCTGGACCTGAAGTCCAACTTCGACGCCTCCATGATGCTGAACATCCCCACCTGGTGGGGCTACGCACCCATGGTGCCTTCCTTCGCCTTGCTGGCCGCCACGGCGGTGTACGCCGCCGTCGACAACTTCAGAAAGTTACGCACATGACCGGAATTGAATGGGGTGCCCTGATGTTCGGGGTGCTGTTGCTGCTGTTGGCCGTGCGCGTGCACATCGGCATCGCCATGTTGCTGACGGGGTCGGTGGGCTACATGTTTGTGGCGGGCATTGACCCGCTGATGAGTTACTTCAAAACCGCGGCCTACGCGCGGTTCTCGGTGTACGACCTGTCGGTGGTGCCGCTGTTTTTGCTGATGGGGCAGTTCGCCACGCACGGGGGGCTGTCCAAGGCGCTGTTCCAGGCGGGCAACGCCTTCATTGGCCACTGGCGCGGCGGCATGGCCATGGCCGGTGTCACCGCCTGTGCCGGTTTTGGTGCCATTTGCGGCTCGTCACTGGCCACGGCCGCCACCATGGGGCAGGTGGCCCTGCCGCAAATGAAGGCGCACAACTACTCGGGGCGCTTTGCCACCGCCGCCATCGCGGCCGGGGGCACGCTGGGCATCCTGATCCCGCCGTCGGTGCCGCTGGTGATTTACGCCATCCTGACCGAACAAAACATCGCCAAGCTGTTCCTGGCGGCGTTTGTGCCCGGCATTCTGGCCGCTGTGGGTTACATGGTGGTGATCGCCATCATTGCCCGCGTCAGCCCCAGCGATGCCCCGGCCGGTGACCGCTTCAGCGCCGGTGAGCGCCTCAAGGCCCTGTTGGAAACCTGGCCAGTGCTGTTGATTTTCCTGGTGGTGATCGGCGGCATTTACGGTGGCCTGTTCACCCCCACCGAGGCCGCCGCCATCGGCACCGTGGCCACCGCCTTTGTGGCCTGGCGTTCGGGTGGCCTGAAGGGGCGCGGCTTTCTGGAGTGCATGTACGGCACCGCCGCTGCCACCGGCATGATCTTTCTGATTCTGCTGGGCGCCGACGTGCTCAACGTGTTCCTGGCGCTGACGCAGCTGAACGTGGAGCTGGCCAAGTGGGTGATCGGCCTGAACCTGTCGCCCATCCTGGTGCTGTTCCTCATCATCTTCATCTACCTGGTGCTGGGCTGCATCATGGACAGCCTGTCCATGATCCTGCTGACCATCCCAATCTTTTTCCCCATCATCATGGGGCTGGACCTGTGGGGCCTGGCGGCCGAGCCCAAGGCCATCTGGTTTGGCATTCTGGTGCTGATGGTGGTGGAAATTGGCCTCATCACGCCGCCGGTGGGCATGAACGTGTTCATCATCAACAGCATGGAAAAAACCACGCCCATGAAGGAGACGTTCAAGTTCGTCATGCCCTTCCTGGCGTCGGACATCCTGCGCATTCTGCTGATTGTGTTTTTCCCCAGCATCGTGCTGTTTGTGTTCAACATCAGCTTCTGAGCGTCAGCGGAAATCCCTGCTGCGGGTGCCCAGTTCACCCAGCAGCGGGGTGAGGTCTTTCAGCCGCTTGGCCACCAGGTGGCGCACCTGCCCGCCGGTGTCGTCGTCGCGCTGCCACACGCCATAAACGGCCAGCAGCCTGGCATGCAGCCATTCGCTGCGCTGGGCGTCTTTCACCCGCTGCCACACCACCACGTTGACGGAGCCGGTTTCGTCCTCCAGCGTCACAAACATCACCCCTTTGGCGGTGCCGGGCTGCTGGCGCACGGTCACGATGCCGCAGGCCCGCGCCAGCCGGCCACTGGGCGCATGGGCCAGTTCGGCGGCGGTTTGCAACCGCATGGCGCCCAGGCGGGCGCGCAGCAGCCCCACGGGGTGGGCCTTGAGCGACAGGCCTGTGGCCGCGTGGTCGCACACCACCTCCTGGGCCAGTGTGGGTGGGGTGAGCAGGGTGGGGGGCAGGGCGTCGTTGGGGGCGTTTTCGGAGTCAAACAGGCCCACGCCGGGCTGGGCCCCGGCGGCCGCCCAGGTCTGTTGCCGCCGGTGACCAGCCAGGGTTTGCAGCGCATCGGCGGCGGCCAGGGCATCCAGGTCGGTCGGGCTCAGCTGGGCCAGGTGGGCCATTTCGGCCACACTGGTCAAGCGTCGCCCCGCCAGTGCCAAGCGCTGGCGGGCGTTCACCAGCCGTTGCGCCGCTGCGGTGCCCAGGCCTGACACCAGGTGCAACCCCAGCCGGACCGGCTGCCGCACATTCGGTGAAGCCTCCAGGGTGGAGTCCACGTCGCTGGCCAGGGCATCGACGGGCAAGACCACCACGCCGTGGCGCTGCGCATCCTGCACCAGCTGTGACGGCGGGTAAAACCCCATGGGCTGGCTGTTGAGCAAGGCGGTCAGAAACACATCGGGGTGGTGGCACTTGATCCAGGCGCTCACGTACACCAGCAGCGCGAAGCTGGCGGCGTGGCTTTCGGGGAAGCCGTATTCACCAAACCCTTCCATCTGCGAAAAAATCTGTTCGGCAAAGGCGGCGGTGTATCCCCGCGCCAGCATGCCCGCCATGACGCGGTCGTGGAAGTGCTGCACGCCGCCTTTGCGCTTCCATGCGGCCATGGCGCGGCGCAGGCTGTCGGCTTCACCGGCCGAAAACCCGGCGCACAGCATGGCCACCTGCATCACCTGCTCCTGGAAAATGGGCACGCCCAGCGTGCGGCCCAGCGCCGTTTCCAGGTCGCGGTGGGGGTAATGAATGGCCTCGAAGCCGTGGCGGCGTTGCAGGTACGGGTGAACCATGCCGCCTTGGATGGGGCCGGGGCGCACGATGGCCACCTGGATCACCAGGTCGTAAAAGGTCTGCGGGCGCAGCCGGGGCAGCATGCTCATCTGCGCCCGGCTCTCAATCTGGAACACCCCCACCGTGTCGGCCCGGGACGCCATGTCGTAGGTGGCGGGGTCGTCCTTGGGGATGGCGGCCAGGGTCAGTCGCCCGGCGTCTGAGCGGGCGTGGGCGCTGCCCAGTGCCAGCTGGCCGGGGCCGTGCGGCGCCACCGGTTTGAGCGCCAGCAGGTCCAGCGCGCGGCGCAGGGCGCTGAGCATGCCCAGGGCCAGCACATCGACCTTGAGCAGGCCCATGGCGTCCAGGTCGTCCTTGTCCCACTGGATGATGCTGCGCCCGGCCATGGCCGTCGGCTCCACCGGCACCAGCCGGGTGAGCGGGCCGTCGGTCAGCACAAAGCCACCCACGTGCTGGCTGAGGTGGCGCGGAAACCCCATGAGCTGCTGTGACAACGCCAGCCACAGGTCCAGCGTGCGGGCATCGGGCACGGGGGTGTCTGCCGGGAGCCTGGCCAGTGCTTCGGCCAGGCGCTGGGGCAACAGCTGGCGGCCATACATGCCCGGGTGTTCGGTGGCCAGGGCGCGGATGAGGGCCTCGTTCACCCCCAGCGCGCGGCCCACGTCGCGCAGGGCGCTGCGCGGGCGGTAGCTGACCACGGTGGCGGTGAGGGCGGCGCGCCCGCGCCCGTATTTGGCGTAGATGTACTGGATGACCTCTTCGCGCCGCTGGTGCTCGAAGTCCACGTCGATGTCGGGTGGCTCGTTGCGCTCACGGCTGATGAAGCGCTCGAACAGCAGGGTGGATTGGGCCGGGTCCACCTCGGTCACGCCCAGGCAGTAGCACACGGCCGAGTTGGCCGCCGAGCCCCGGCCCTGGCACAGGATGTCGCGTTCGCGGGCAAAACGCACCAGGTCGTGCACCGTGAGGAAGTACATCTCGTAGCCCAGTTCGGCAATCAGGGCCAGTTCGTGCGCCAGTTGTTGCGCCACCGCCTCGGGCACGGCGGCAGCGCCGTAGCGCCGGTGTGCGCCCGCCCAGGTCAGCCGGGCCAGGGTCTGGGCGGGGGTCTCGCCGGGGCCCACGGTTTCGGTGGGGTAGCGGTAGCGCAGTTCACCCAGGTCAAAGCGGCAGCGTTGCGCCAGTGTCAGCGTGGCATTCAGCAGGGCAGGGGGGTACAGGCGGGCCAGGGTCAGGCGAGAGCGCAGGTGCGCCTGGCCGTTGGGGCGCAGGGCGCTGCCACAGTCTGCCACCGCTTGCCCCAGCCGCGTGGCGGTGAGCACGTCGAGCAGGGGTTTGCGCGAGCGCACATGCATGGCCACCCCTCCTGTCGCCACCAGCGGCAGGCCCGTGCGCTCGTGCCATTGGTGCAGTTGCATCAGCCACCAGTCGTCGTCCAGTGACTGGTGCAGGCTGGCGCCCAGCCACAGGCCGGTATTTTTTGAGCGAAAAATGCCTATAGCGCTTGTCAGATATGATGTTATTGCTATTGAAAATTCATGGTCTTTTTGGCGGGAACGGGGGCTTTGACGGGGTGGCAGCAGGATGATTTCGCAATGGTCCAGCGCCCCCGATGCGGCAGGGGGCAGGCGCGCCAGGTAGCTGCCCTTGGCGACCGCCAGGCGGCTGGCGGTGATGTACTGGCACAGGTTGCCCCAGCCCTCCAGGTTGTGGGGCAGCACCACCATGTGCCAGCCGGGGAGGGTGGCGGCGTCCGTCAGCGCGAAGGAGGCGCCGGGCAGCAGCCTCAGCCCCCGCTGGCGGGCTTCGGTGTGGGCGCGCACCACCCCGGCCACCGAACAGTCGTCGGTGAGGGCCAGTGCCTCGTAGCCCAGGGCATGGGCCTTGGCCACCAGCTCTTCCGGGTGGGACGCGCCCTGGTGGAAGCTGAAATTGGACCAGGCCAGCAGCTCCGCATAGACCACCCAGGGCTGGGGGTCAGAAAGGGGCGTTGCCATGCCGGCCTCAGGCAAACCAGCCGTGCAAAAACCAGCGGGGCGGTGTGGCCAGCAAAGGCCGGGTGCGGAACACCCACACCAGCCCGGCGCCGGGGCTGCGGGCCACGAAGTAGTCGCGGTGGCTGGCCCAGGCCTCCAATGGGGCCGCAGGTGGCGGCGACCCCGGTGCTGCGGTGGGGGGCTGCGCAGGGGTGTGGCGGGGCCAGTGTGTCAACTCCAGCCGTTGCGGGCCAGCCAGCAGTTCGAGTGGGCCCAGGAAGTCTGGCCGCTGGCCGGTTGTGCGCAGGGCTTGGGGGTGACGCAGCAACCAGGTGGGCAGGGTGCTGGCCGCTGCCGTGTGTGGTGGCACCAGCCCGCCGTGGCCATGGGGTGTGGCCATGGGGGTGGCTGGTGCGGGGTGGGCCTGTTGCATGGCGTCGGGCCAGTGGGTGGCCACGCTGTGCCACTGCAAAACGGCCTGCTGGCCCAGGCGTGCACGCAGCCGGGCCAGCAATTCCGCCCAATCGTGGGGAGAGGGGTCCGACCCCGCCGGGCTGGCGGCATGGAAGTGCAGCTCGCCACTGGGTGGCACACAGGGCGCGTGGGCCAATGTGTGCAGGCGCAGGGTGAGCACGGGGGCGGCCAGTGTGGTGCGGGCCAGGTGCTCGGCGGTCAGCTCCAGCAGGTGGTGCAGGTGCTGGGTGGGTTGGGGCAAGTGGAGGTCAAACCCGCCTTCTGCGGCGATGTCGCGGCGGCTGTCGTGTGTCCACTGCCAGCGCAACGCCAATGCCCCCCGCTGCCCGGCCAGCAGCCAGGCGTGCAGTGCGGCCAGCAACTGTGTGGCCGGTTGCATGAGCGCCAGGGCGGTGTCGATGGCGTGCGAGCAGTCCAGCCCTTGGTCAAACCCCGCTGGCGGCACCAGCCAGGGGTAGGACTCGGTTGCCCTGCCCATACCCTGGTCCAGCGCCAGCAGCAGGGCGTGGCCCCAGCGGCGGGCAACGCCCGTGCGCGGCAAGCGGTCCAGCTGGCCCCAGGTGTGCACCCCCATGCGTGCCAGCGCCGCCAGGTGTGGCCGCGCCGCGCCCAGGGTGTGCAGGGGCAGGTCTGTCAGGTGGGGGCTGTGCTGTGGGGCAGGACCTGCGCTGGCGCGCCAGCGGGCCAGCGCGGCCAGTGCCGTGGGGCCTGCATGGGCATGCAAGGCCCCTGCCACCCCCAGCTGCCGCCAGCGGGTGTGCAGCTGATCGAGCAGGCCGGGCATGCCCGCCCACAGGCGCAGGGTGGTGGACACCTCCAGCAGCCAGGCCTCTTCCACCCAGGCCACACGCGGGGTGAATTGCAGCGCCCAGGTGCCCAGCCAGTCGGGATGCTCGGGGCCGGACGGGGCCAGCGGCATGGGGGCCGAAGGCGCGGCCTCAGGCGTGTGTTTCAGTGCCAGCCATTGCATGGGTGGGGACGCGTGAGGTGACGGGCTCCTGGCGCCGCAGCGCGTTGCGCCAGCGCGCGCCCGCGAGTGCGGCGTGCAGGCCTTCGTCGGGCGAGGGCAGCAGCAGGGTGTCGGGCAAGGGTGGGCCACGGCGCTTGAGCAGCGTGACGCCCAGCCAGCCCGGAGTGTGCGGTGCGGCCACGCGCACACGCAACACCGCCGGGCTGGCGTGTGGGGCGGCGCTGTCGGGCCGGAACAGCCACAGCAAATGGCCGCCCCGGCTGGCGGCGTGCTGCAACCGGCGCAATGCGCCTGGTGGGGCGTGTGGCAACCATGCCAGCACCGCACCCACCGCGGGCGTCAGCAGCGCCTGTTCGCAGGCCCACAGGCGCTGCGCCGGATCGGCCGCCTCCACACAGACCATGGTGGCCACGTTCAGCCCCCTGGCCTGCATGGCCGCCACCAGCGGCACATGGGGTGCGCCCACCACCACCCACGCCGAGCCGACCTGGGGCGGCTGCGTGGGCTGGAACCTGCTGGCCAGCGCGGGCCCCAGCAGCTGCCATTCAAGGTGCTGGCCCGGGGCCTGCAGCACCTCGGTCAGGGCGCCACAGGGCCAGCCGCCGCCGGGCAGCTGGGCGTCCAGCAGCCCGAAGCCGGTGGGCCAGGCGCTGTGCTCAGCGGCGGGCAGGTCGCTGGCGCACCAGACGTCCTGGCGCGCCAGGGCGGCTGGGCGCACAGGGGGCGTGGCGGCGGCAGGCGGCAGGGCCAGCGCCGAAGCGGCGCAGGCAGCGAAAGGGGGGCGGGGCATGACCGACGGTGGGCAACACAGTGAAACAGGTGGCTGTATTTTTATACAGTATGGTGTGCGCCGTCAAATACCGGGGGCCAACAGCTGCGTCACCACCCGAGGGGGGGGTGACTGAAGACAGGAAAAGAGGGGGGTGAGGGGGGGTGAGCGGCGAAAAGCCGCTCAGAGCCAGACGCGCAGCGGGTCCGACAGGCCAAACCGCTCGCTCAGCAGGGCCGATGGCGTGGGCACTTCACCGCTGGCGAGTTGCAGGTGGTGGTCCAGGTGGCGCTCTGAGGCGGGCAGCAGCTGCTGGTACAGGCGCTTGCACAGGGCGCGGGCGTCGTGCCCTGGCCAGCCCGTGGGCAGCAGCACGCCGGGCAGCTGCGGGTCGCGCAGCAGCAGGCGGCGGTAGTCGTGGATGAGCAGGGTGCGCAGCAGAAAAGCGCAGTCGTCGCCCATGGCCGATGGGGCACCGCTGCGGTCGTGCCATTGGTTCAGGATGGCGCTGTAGGTTTGCACAAAGGCGGCGTAGTCGCTGGCCAGTTCGGCCAGGTTCCAGGCACTGCGCACCATGTCCACATCGCTGCCGGTGATGGGCAGCCTGGGGTTGGCCGCCACCAGGGGCAGCAGCCGGGGCATGAGCGGGGCCATGCCTTCGGCTTCCAGCGCCTCGAACACGGCACCCAGGTCGGCCCCGGGGTGCACAAAGCTGTGGGTGCCCAACTCGCCAAAGCCATGCCAGAACAGGGCGCGTTTGAGCTGCTCGCGCTCGGCGGGCAGCAAAGCCCCCACCAGCATGATGAGGCGCCAGCGGTGGTCCCAGGGGGCCGATGCGGCGGCGTAGATCTGGCGGCTGGCTTCTTCAAACCGGCGCCGGCCCGTGGGCGTGAGCTGGTAGTCGGAGCGGCGGCCCTGCACCTCGGCCTCCAGCCAGTCGTCCTGCGCCAGGCGGAACACGCTGGTGCGCACCAGGCGCTCGTTCAGGCCCAGGGGCTTGAGCAGGGTGATGAGACTGCCCAACCAGATGCGACCGCCCCGGGGCAGCACCGCGTCACCGAAGAGGGTGATGATGACCGAGCTGGCCTGGCCACGGCTCTGGTCGCGGAAGGCGTCCAGCCGGCTGCGGGTGGGGCAACGGGTGAGGCCCGCCTGACGGGTCTGGCTGGTGCAGGTGCTGCAGGCGGTGGGCACGCCCGTGGCTTGGCCTGCGCCGCAGAACAGTTGGCTCATGGGCGCTCAGCGTTCGTCAAAACTCACCACCAACTGGTCGCTGGTGGGTCTGGCCTGGCAGCTCAGCACAAAGCCTTGCTGCACTTCGGCGGCGTCGAGGGCAAAGTTTTTGTCCATGCGGGTGGTGCCTTCCGTCACCTTGCAGCGGCAGGTGCTGCACACGCCGCCTTTGCAGGAAAAGGGCAGGTCCAGCCCGGCGTGGGTGGCGGCGTCCAGCACATTGTCGCCGCTGGCCATGGTGATGTGGTGGTACTTGCCGTCCAGCAGCACGCGCAGGGCCACCAGTTTGCCCAGGGGCGCGGCGGTGGCCTTGGCATCGCTGTCGGCCTGCACCTTGGCGGCCATGGCCGCGCTGGTGGTGAAGCGCTCGGTGTAGATGCGGCCTTCGGGCACGCCGGCGGTTTTCAGGGCGGCTTCGGTGGCTTCAATCATGGCCTCTGGGCCGCAAATGAACACCTCGTCCATGCTGGCGGCGGGCAGCAGCGTGTCCACCAGTTGCTGGACCTTGGCCGCGTCGATGCGGCCTTCCAGCAGGTCCACCTCCTGCGCCTGGCGCGACAGGATGTGCACCATGGTGAAGCGGTTGGCGTAGCGGTCTTTCAGGTCTTGCAGGGCCTCGTTGAACATGACGCTGGCCATGCGGCGGTTGCCGTACACCAGGGTGAACTTGCTGTCGGGCTGTTCTTCGAGTGTGGTGGCGGCAATGCTCAGGATGGGCGTGATGCCCGAACCGGCGGCAAAGCCCACGCGGTGGATGGCGCGCTGCTTTTTGACGGTGAACTTACCGTCGGGCGGCATGACGGCCAGCACATCGCCCGCCTTGAGCTGGGTGGCCGCCCAGTTGGAAAACACACCGCCTTCCACGGGGCGAATGCCGACCTCCAGTTCACCCTGGTTGATCAGGCGGCTGCGCGGGCTGCTGATGGAGTAGGTGCGGCGCACGTCGGCACCGTTGACCTGGGCACGCAGCGTCAGGTACTGGCCGGGCTCGAACGTGAAGGCCGAGCGCTGCTCGGGCGGAATGCGAAAGGTGATGGCCACCGAGCCCGCGGCTTCGGGGCTGATGCGCTGGATGGCGAGGTCATGAAAACGGACGGCGGACATGGGGGTTCTTCTCCGGAACGGTCGGTGTGGTGGTCTGGACGGTCTGGGCGGCGCTGAAACGGCCCATCAGTACGGCTTGAAAAAATCAAACGGTTCCTGGCAATCCAGGCATTTGTAAAGGGCCTTGCAGGCGGTGGAGCCAAAGCGCGACGACTCCACCGTGTGCTCGGACCCGCAGTGTGGGCACGGCACGGCGGGCTGGCTGGCGCTGGCCTGGGGCATGAAGCGCAGCACACGCGCCTGCGGGGTGTCGGCGTCACCGGACGAGTGGCTGGCGCAGTGACCCAGGTGGTGGGTGCCGTGCGGCGGCGCAATGCCATAGGCACGCAGCTTTTCGCGGGCGGCGGGGCCAATCCAGTCGGTGGTCCAAGCGGGGGCCAGCTGGGTGACGACCTTGCCCGCAATGCCGGCCTGCGCCAGCGCAGCGGCCACGTCATCGGCCATCTGGCCCATGGCGGGGCAGCCGCTGTAGGTGGGCGTGATGACCACTTCCAGCCCCGCCTCGCCACGGCGCACGTCGCGCAGAATGCCCAGCTCCTTGAGTGACACCACCGGGATTTCCGGGTCGGCCACACCGTCGAGCAAGGCCCACACGCGGGCCAGCTCGGGGTCGGCCTGGGCGACCCGCTCAGCGGCGCACCAAGCGTCGTCGGGTGCGGCGGGGGTGGGCACGGCGTGCGGCGAGCTGCTCATGGCCTGTGACTCACCACTGCGCGCCGGGGTGGGCGCGGGCCAGGCTTTGCATTTCGCTGAGCAAAAAGCCCAGGTGCTCGGAATGGCCACCGTTTTTGCCTTGGGTGACGTAGCCCGCGCTGCTGGGTCGGGCCAGCTGGGCCTCGGCCAGGGCGTCGTCCACCAGGGCATTCCAGTCGGCCTGCAGCTGTGCCCAGTCGATGCGGATGCCCGTCTCTTCAGCTTCTTTTTCCAGAGCGGACAATGCCCAGAACTCTTGGGTGTAAGGCATCAAATGCGTCAAGGCGGCTGCCATGCGGGCGCTGGATTCGGCTGTGCCGTCACCCAGCTTGACCAGCCAGTCGCGTGAGTGGCGCAGGTGGTAGCGCGCCTCTTTGAGCGACTTGGCGGCGATGCTGGCCAGCACCTCGTCGGCGCAGGCTTGCAACTGCGTCCACAGCGGCACCATCAGTGCGCTGTAGAGGAAGTTGCGGGCGATGGTGGTGGCGTAGTCCATGTCCGTCTTGGCGTAGCCCACCAGGGCCGCGTGGTGGGGCAGCTCCAGCAGGGTGTGGTTGCGGAACTCGGGCACGTCGCGGAAGTAGGCCAGCGTGTCTTCGCTCAACTGGCCGCCGTTGCGTGCGGCCAGGGCCGCACCCCCCTCGGTGCCCAGCAGCGTCGCCGCATGGCTGTAGAGCAGGCGGGCCTGGCCGATCAGGTCCAGGCTCATGTTGGCCAGGGCCAGGTCTTCTTCGAGGATGGGGCCGTGGCCGCACCATTCGGCGTTGCGCTGGCCCAGCACGGCGGCGTTGTCGGCCAGGTGCAGCAGGTAGTTGACGGGGGCCGTCACGGGGGTGTCCAGAACGGCGCTCATCACATGTGCCCCACTTCTTCTGGGATCTCGTAGAACGTGGGGTGGCGGTAGATTTTGTCGGCCGCGGGGTCGAACAGCTCGCCCTTGTCATCGGGGTTGCTGGCCGTGATGGCCACCGACGGCACCACCCAGATGCTCACGCCTTCCTGGCGGCGGGTGTACACGTCACGCGCCATGACCAGGGCTTGTGCCGCGTCGGCGGCGTGCAGGCTGCCACAGTGCTTGTGTTCCAGGCCCTGTTTGCTGCGAACAAACACTTCCCACAGGGGCCATTCTTTCAGTGCGGGTGAATTTGCGGTGGTCATGCTGCTTCCTTTTGCTGGCGTTGTTGCTGTTTGCGGGCATGGGCCAGGGCGGCTTCGCGCACCCAGGCTCCGTCGTTGTGGGCCTTGACGCGGGTGGCCAGGCGTTCTTTGTTCATGGGACCGTTGCCATTGACGGTGGCCCAGAACTCTTCCCAGTCGATCTGGCCATGGTCGTAGTGCTGGCGCTCCTCGTTCCACTTCAGGTCCGGGTCGGGCAGGGTCACGCCCAACACCTTGGCCTGGGGCACGGTGGCGTCGATGAACTTCTGGCGCAGGTCGTCGTTGGAGATGCGCTTGATGCCCCAGCGCATGCCCTGCGCGCTGTTGGGGCTGTCGGCGTCCGGCGGGCCGAACATGGCCAGGCACTTCCACCAGTAGCGGTTGACGGCGTCTTGCACCATGTCTTTTTGCGCCTGGTTGCCCTTCATCATCACCAGCAGGGCTTCGTAGCCCTGGCGCTGGTGAAAGCTCTCTTCCTTGCACACCCGCACCATGGCGCGGCTGTAGGGGCCGTAGGAGCAGCGGCACAGCGGAATCTGGTTCATGATGGCCGCGCCGTCCACCAGCCAGCCAATCACGCCCACGTCGGCCCAGTTCAGGGTGGGGTAGTTGAAGATGGAGCTGTACTTGGCCTTGCCGCTGTGCAGGGCGTCCAGCAGCTGGTCGCGGCTGGTGCCCAGCGTCTCGGCGGCGCTGTACAGGTACAGGCCGTGGCCGCCTTCGTCTTGCACCTTGGCAATCAGGATGGCTTTGCGCTTGAGGCTGGGGGCGCGGCTGATCCAGTTGCCCTCGGGCAGCATGCCGACGATTTCGCTGTGCGCGTGCTGGCTGATCTGGCGCACCAGCGTTTTGCGGTAGGCCTCGGGCATCCAGTCCTGCGGCTCGATGCGGCCGTCGGCGTCGATGCGGGCATCGAACTTGGCCATCAGCTCCGGCGGCTCGGTGTGGGCCACCGTTTTGACGGTGCGCTGCCCGGTTTCGTCGGGCACGTTGAACGATTGGGTGTACATGTCTGTCGTGTCTCCTGTGGGTGGGTGGTGGCGGGGATGGGGGAATCAGATTTGGCTGGGGCGGTCATCCCACACGCGGCGGGCTTTGCCGGTTTGGGAGCGGGGCAGGGTGCCAAAGTCCATCACGGTGACTTTGGTGGAAATGCCAATGACGGTTTTGATGCGGTATTGCAGCTCTTTGGTCACTGCAGCCAGATCGGCGGGGCTGAGTGACTGGCCGACCTGCAGTTCGCAGCGCACCTCCACGTTGTCGAGGTGGCCGTCGCGGGTCAGCATGATCTGGTACATGCCCGACAGGCGCTGGTCGCGCAGCACCTGCTCTTCAATTTGTGTGGGGAACACGTTGACGCCACGGACGATGAGCATGTCGTCCGAGCGGCCCACGATGCGGCCCATGCGCCTGAAACTGCGGCTGGTGGGGGGCAGCAGGCGGGTCAGGTCGCGGGTGCGGTAGCGGATGATGGGCAGTGCTTCTTTGCTGAGCGAGGTGAACACCAGCTCGCCCTCTTCGCCGTCGGCCACGGGCTCGCCGGTGTCGGGGTTGACGATTTCGGGGTAGAAATGGTCTTCCCAGATGACGGGGCCGTCTTTGCTCTCGATGCACTCGCTGGCCACGCCCGGGCCCATGACTTCAGACAGGCCGTAGATGTCCACCGCGTCCAGGCCCAGGCCTGTCTCGATTTGCTGGCGCATGCCCTCGCCCCAGGGCTCGGCACCAAAGATGCCCACCTTGAGCGAAATGTCTTGCGGCGCCACGCCCTGGCGGGCAAATTCTTCGGCAATCACCAGCGAGTACGACGGCGTGACCATGATGATGTCGGGCCGGAAATCCTGGATCAGTTGCACCTGCTTTTCGGTCTGCCCGCCCGACATGGGAATGACCGTGCACCCGGCGCGTTCGGCGCCGTAGTGCGCGCCCAAGCCACCCGTGAACAAACCGTAGCCGTAGGCAATGTGGCAAATGTCACCGGGCCGACCACCCGCCGCGCGGATGGAGCGCGCCACCAGGTTGGCCCAGTTGTCGATGTCTTTCAGGGTGTAGCCCACCACCGTGGGTTTGCCCGTGGTGCCCGACGAAGCGTGCACCCGCGCCACCTGGGTGCGCGGCACGGCAAACAGGCCGAAGGGGTAGTTGTCGCGCAGGTC